>CABZZR010000004.1 GCA_902530215.1 uncultured Pelagibacteraceae bacterium | reverse complement strand
TTGTAGTTTGGTTACATCTTTTATTGTGTATTTATTAATACAAATTGTAGCAACAAACTATTTTTCAGGTGAAGCTATATTTAAAAACAATTATTATTTATTATTTGGACTAATACTCTCAAATATATTTCTAACTTTAGATGGTGTTTGCAAGAGTAAATTCTTATTTAAATCTTTGAGTTTTGCTAATTTTATATTTTATAGTCTTTCATTATCTTTACCAGCTTTCTTTATCTTTTATAATGAGGACTTAATAAATAATAACAATTTATTTAAGCTTTCAGTGGCTATAAAATCATTAGCAGTTATTTATTTAATTCTTTTATTTTATCTAAAAAAATTTCTTATATCTAAAGATTTTTCTAAAATAATTTTTTCCGATATAAAAAAATATTCTAAGTGGATGACACTTACTTCTCTGCTGGATCAAATTTATGATTATCTAGATAAGTATGTTATTAAATTTTCAATGGGTAGCAATATGATGGCTATATATTCGGTTCCTCAGCAAATAGCGGCAAAACTTCATATTTTATCAAATGGAATAAACGCAGTTTTATTGCCGAAGATTTCAAAAAAACAAAGCGATATAAATTCTAAAAACATTTTATCTGCATCAATTTATGGTTTTTTTTACCTTATAAGCTTTTTTATAATTATTATTTTGCCATTTTTAGAAACAATCTTAAATTTATGGCTTGGTGAAGCATATGCTCCTGAGTTCACAAAACTATTTAAGGTTTTTTTTCTACTTACCTTTATAGGATGTATATCGCATATAATAATTGTTTTTTTTGAATCTAGATTTATGGCAAAACTTAATAGTTTTTACGAAAGCGTTTCGATTGTTCCATTCCTAATTGGTTTATCAATATGCATATATTATAAAAATATTTACCTTTTTGCTTTTTTATTATTAATCAAAGAAAGTATTTTATATTTTGTTAGAATTATTAAAATTAAATCTTTTGTAAAAAACTATATCATATTAAATATTCAAATGATTATTGTTGGAACTGCTATTGTAGCTTCTTTCTTAGGTATAGAAATTTTATTTTATTTATGTGTTGCTTTTTTCTTCCTAATCTCTATTTTTAATTTTCCTCTTAAACTAATTGTCAAAGAATTTTCAAAATAATTTTATACTTTTAATTTTTCTTGATTTATTGCAGACATCAATTCATTCCATTCTCTTTTACTTAATTGAGAGTCTTCAAAATTCACTTTTTTTCCATCGATTAGATTTTTAATAATAGAAAGTCCTTTTGCTGAAATTTCAGCAGCACCAACTCTATAATCTAAAAAAGCAGAGTGTGCTACAGGAACCCATTTTTTTACAGTATCAAGCATCACCTCTGCATAAGCTCTTATTTCATACTGAGCATGGTCGTCTGCTCTAAGAAACAAAAAATTTAATAAATTTAATAGATCAGTTTTCCAGTACCATTGGGTGTAACTATTTAATGTTAAATTCATTCTGGCAAGTTCCCTCGCCAATCCAGCTTTGCCTTCATCTATTACCGTACCGTCATATTTTTCGTTTAACATTTTTTCATAATTTTTATAAGTACGTTCGGCATCATCTTTTAACATATTTAAAATTTCGTCTGCTTGTTCGCCGTTAATTACTTGCCCTCTTCCCTGTCTATTTATTTGAGATTGAGCTGCAAGATTTTCTTTTGCTGGAATATAGAATTCTTTATCTAAAATTGAATATCTTGCTGAATACTCATTTACGTTTGCTGTCCTATGTCTAATCCATTGTCTTGCTACAAAGATTGGTAATTTAACGTGGTATTTAATTTCACACATTTCAAACGGCGTACTGTGGCGATGTCTCATCAAATATCTAATTAATCCACTATCTGTAGAAATTTTTTTCGTTCCTTTTCCATATGAAACTCTAGCCGCTTGCACGATCGAACTATCATCGCCCATGTAATCTACTACTCTTATAAAGCCATGGTCTAAAACCGGAATAGCATCGTAAAGGATTTTTTCTAATTCTTCAGATGTGACTCGTTTTGTACTATTTTTTTGGGACTGTAATTCCGCAATATCCCTTTTTTGTTGATCAGAAAGTGCCATTTAAATAATTTATTTGAATCTTCAGAATAAAGTTTTATATTATTACTGTTGGTTTTCCAACTACGACGATAAACGAATTTCGTAATAAACATTGCGGACGTGGGGGCAGTACCCACCACCTCCACCAATTTCAACTTACGGGGGTGAATTAGGATCGACGAGTGTCTAAAGGCTATTCTTTCGTTCGGGATTGTTCCGTCGTTATCGGGCTAAATTATAATTGCAAATGATAAATTTGCTCTCGCTGCTTAATTTTTATTAAGAAAGCAGGGTCTGGGGCACCTGGTAACAGAACGCCCCTTTATTAAATAGACAATTTATTCAGTATTTTTAAAAAAAAATTTTTATATTTGCTTTTTTCTAAATATTTATGCCCTTCGATATTTGTGCTTTCATGTAGTTTAAATTCTTCTTTAGCATTCCTATCAATAAAAATGATCATCGTAGTTTCTGCTCCTCCAGTTTTTTTTAAATACAAATTTTTTTCTATAAATCTGTCATTTTGACCACCCAAAATAGTATATGACTTATTCATTATAATTTTTTTGACAATAGATTGACTTTTAAAAAACTCAATTAATTCGCCACAATTTAAAACTATATACGGCACCCATTCATTTCCTGCCATATATTGGCAAGAATATTCAAAATCATAAATTGTAGAACCTAAATCCCTAGTTCTTAATCGAAGAATTAAAATGTCTTTCGTGGCATCAATTAAACTTTTTATAAATTTAAGTGGTTCTAGTTGATGGGGAACAGTATCTCTTGAATAAACTATATCATATTTTTTTCCATCTAATTGTTCTGATAAGTTTAGAGTGCTTATTTTTTTAAAATAATTTTTTTTATGAATCTTTTGTGCTCTTTGTATGCAACTTTCAGAAATATCTACGCCAAGATAATCTGCCAAACCTCCTTTTAATTTTATATAACGCAATAAAGGGCCTGTTCCACAACCCACATCTAGTAAGCTCAAATTTGGATTTTTTTTTAAATAATTTATCAAATATTTATTTTCGTAAAAACAGCCAAAAATAAATTTGAAGTAACTTTTTGACATTCTATTCCATAGATCAAATGCTTCTCCGTGTTCATCTTTGCTCCAAGCTTTGTCGAAATTGTAATTCATAAAAAAACATTTGGTACCATGTTTTTTTCTTATATGCTATAGAAAGTATTATGAAAAAAATAATTAAAAAATTATTTCATATTTTTGGACTTAATATTTCAAGAATACCTCCAAATTTCACAGATACTGATGATTTTAAAAAATTAAATTTCAATGATATTCACCAAACTTTAATCAAAAAACAAAATCCAACAATTTTTGATGTTGGGGCCAACAAGGGACAAACAATTATAAGGTTTAAAAAATTATTTCCTGATTCAAAAATTCATGCTTTTGAACCAATAGAAAAAGAGTTTTTAAATTTAAAATCAAAATTTAAAAATGATAATTCAGTCATTTTAAATAATTATGCTTTAGGTGAAAATGAAGAAGAAAAAGATTTCTATATTACAGCCAACTCTGGTAACTCAAGTTTTTATAAATTAAATCCAAATACCAAATGGTTAAAGATCAGAAGCAAGCAATTTAATACTGATCCTGAAAAATTTACCTCTGAGATTAAAAAAGTTAAAATCAAAACATTAGATAATTATTGTAAAAACAATAATGTATCAAAAATAGATATTTTAAAAATTGATTGTCAAGGTTACGAAGACAAAGTGTTAATGGGTTCCAGCAAAATGTTAGTAAATAAATCAATAAATATAATTGAAACTGAATTAATGTTTGATGATATTTATGAAAGACATTTAAGTTTTTACGATATTGAAAAATATTTAATAAAAAATAATTTTAGATTAATAGCTCTGGAACCAATGAATTTTAAAAACTTACTTGAGGGGTACATGTTTTCAGTCGATGCTATATATATAAACAACGACAATAAATAGACTTGAAAAGTAAATTTTTTTTAAGTAATAGTTAGGATATTAATATGAGCGATGAACATAAAATGACGCAAAAGGACAAGCTGGTTTTGGGAATCACTCTTGCTGCAATATTTCTTGGGGTATTTGGTCTCGGCTTTATAGGCGTAATTATTAATATAACTTCAGGATAATTTTAATTTTCTTTCCACATTTCCCACAACATCTTATCGAAATGGTTGGCTAATCTTGGAGCATCACAAATTGGTGATTTAAGTAATTTATCTCTTAGTGCTGTTCTTAGTGAACTTAAATTTTTTTCATTAGCAGTCTTCTCTATTGCTATGTTAATAAAATCCTTGTTATCCTCTGCGATCCAATCTTTTAAACCAAGATTTGCATTGATTGCTTCACCAAAATGAAAAAGAAAACGATCACCTTTTAAAGTTAAAGTGGGTACGCCCATCCATGCTGCTTCGCAAGTCGTAGTATTTCCTTGAAATGGGAATGTATCCAAATTTATATCAATTGAATTGTACAGTTTTATTGCCTCTTCCCTTTTTTCTAATTTTCCCAGTAAACTTATTAGGTCACTTGATACGCCGTTTTTTTTAAATTTACCTAATATATTTTTTTTAATTTCATCATTAGCAAATTCGTCACACTTAATAATTATTCTCGAGTTTGAAACTGAATTTAATACTTGTGACCAAAGTTTAATAACTTCATTATTTATCTTTTGTAATTTATTTAATGAACCAAAAGTAATGTATCTGTTCTTTTTAAATGGAGATTGAGCTGTTACCAAATTATATTTTGGTGGACTAAAACACTGTAATACTTCTGGTAGTTGCCAAATTTTTTCAAAATATAAATTTTTTTCTTCCTTTGGAATAAGGTGATTACTACTTAAGAAGTAATCAATTTCTTTTAAACCAGTAGAGCAAAAACCCAAATACGATAATTGAATAGGTGCAGATTTAAATGCAAATACTGACAATCTATTACCTCCTGTATGTCCCATACAATCTATAAGAATATGAATGCCGTCCTCTCTTACTTGATTAATTATTTGAGTATCTGACTTAAACTCAAGAGAACGCCAGTTATTAAATATTAATTTAAATTCTTCAGCTAATTTATCTTGTCGGTCGTTTATTGAATAGGCAAATAAATTTAATTTTTTTTTCTTTAAATTTTTTATCGTTTCAAACAAAAAAAATCCACCAGGATGTTCACCAAAATCTGCTGACAAAAATCCAACATTAAGTTTTTGTGGGTTATTCTCATATTTGTAAGGCAATATTTCTTCTTTGGTAACTTTCTTCACATTTTTTTTGAAACTTTTTAGTTCTTCAAAAATTTGTTTTGAATTATTTTTTACTATGTAACATGACTCGAGCAATAAATTACTATAAGCCATAAAAAATAGTGGATTTATTTTTAAGGCATTTCTATAACAATTAATTGCCTCATCTGCATTGCCTAACTTTGAATGTGCAATTCCCTTGCTATTATAGGCTAAAAAGTAATTTGGATTAATTCTAATAGCTTCATTAAAGTTGAAAATTGCTTTATTAAATTTATTTTGTCGAGATAATAAATTTCCGTAATTGAAATAGGCCTTCTGATTATTAGGTTGTAAATTAATTGCTTTTTTAAAATAGTTTTCTGACTCACTATATTTTTTTATCTCATCACATATATTTCCAAGATTAATTAATGTTTCAACATGATCCGGTTTCAACTCAAGAGCTTTTTTAAAATACATTAAGGATTTTTCAAAATCTTTAGTTCTATGATGTAATATCCCTAAACCGTTATATGCTAAAATATAATTAGGATTAACTTTTATTGTTTCTAAAAAATATTTTTCTGCAGTTTTAAAATCTCCCAAAATTTGATGCGATAAACCCAGATTGTACATAGCTTGAAAGAAATCACTTTTTAAATCAATAGCCTTATTAAAAAAACCAATTGACTCCTTAAAACTTTTTTTCTTTTGTAAAATGGTGCCTAAATTAAAGTATGCTGGTACATATTCTGGATTAAGTTCCAATGCTTTCTTAAAATATTGGATAGCATCGTCTAAATTTTCATTTCCGACTAAAGAATTAAGTATACCAAGATTATGATAGCCTTCGAAAAATTTTGGATTAAATTTTATAGATTCTTTAAAGTATTTGTCAGCTTTATCAAATTTCTTTTTGCTTAGAAAAATTACTCCCAAAGCGCCCTTAACTATGTGATTATTTTTTAAAGAAACATCTAACTTTAAACCATCTTTTTCTGCTTGATCAAAATCTCCTTTGCTAAGATTTTGCATTAATATATTTATTTTATCTTGAAAATTTTTATCATTCATAGTTTAAATCTTGTTTAAAGCATATTATAATGTTAATCAGGAAAGTAAATAAACACTAAATAAATGTCCAAATTTAGAATTGAATATGACTCACTTGGAAAGTTAAAAGTTCCCAATGAAAAATATTGGGGTGCTTCGACGCAAAGAGCTAATAAATTTTTTGATATTGGTGATTATTTAGTCAGGCCGATTGTGATTCAATCTATCGCAATGATTAAAAAAGCGGCTGCAATAGTTAATACAAAAAATCGTGATTTAGACTCAAGAGTAAGCAAAGCAATACAGAGGGCGGCCGACGAAATAATTAAAGGAAAACACAAAGATAACTTTCCTTTAAAAGTTTGGCAAACTGGATCTGGAACCCAAACAAATATGAATGTAAATGAAGTAATTGCAAACAGAGCGATACAAATTTTGGGTGGTAAAATGGGTTCAAAAAAACCAGTTCACCCTAATGATCACGTAAACAAATCTCAATCCACTAATGATGTTTTTCCAACCGCTATGCACTTAGCGATAGCAATAAGGGCAAAAGGTAAGTTACTACCATATTTAAAATTATTAGAAAGAGAGTTAAAAAATAAAATATCCCAGTTTTCTGACATAATTAAAATTGGAAGAACTCATTTACAAGATGCTACACCATTAACTCTTGGACAAGAATTTTCAGGTTATCATGCTCAGCTTAGTAAATGTATTACTAGAATAGAAAGATCTTTAGAGGAAATTTATTTTTTGGCACAAGGAGGAACTGCTGTAGGTACAGGTCTCAATACTAGAAAAAACTTTGATAAACAAATAATTAAAGAATTAAAAAAAATAACTAAATTGCCTCTCAAGCCAGCAAAAAATAAATTTGCTGCACTAGCTTCACACGATTCTATAGTTAATTTCTCTGGTACTTTAAACACCACAGCGGTATGCTTAATGAAAATAGCCAATGATATTAGATTTCTATCATCAGGTCCGAGAGCTGGATATGGTGAATTAATATTACCAGAAAATGAACCTGGATCTTCAATAATGCCAGGAAAAATAAATCCTACTCAATGCGAAGCTGTGACAATGGTATGTGTAAAAGTAATTGGTAATCATAATGGTATCACTATGGCCGGATCCCATGGCCACTTCGAGCTTAATGTTTTTAAACCATTAATAATCCATAATATTCTACAGTCCATACATATAATGGCTGATGCATCTAAAAGTTTTGCAGATTATTGTATTAGAGGTTTAAAAGCTGATAAAAAAAGAATTAAAAAATATTTGGAAGACTCTCTTATGCTTGTTACAGCTTTAACACCAAAAATAGGTTACGATAAAGCTGCTACTATTGCTAAAAAAGCACAAAAAAATGGTACTACCTTAAGAGAAGAAGCTATTAAATCAGGTTATATAAATAAAAAAGATTACGATTTAATTGTAAACCCTAAAAAAATGATAAGACCTAAGTAAATTAATTAGTCCAAAATTGTTTGTACAAATAATTTTAAATTTGCAAAATTAAATAAAGTCTCATAACTTTTATCAAATAAAATTGAATTTACATTCATTTCGACAAATTTATTATTTTCATCATTGAATGCTTCCTCATCTACTTCTATTTTATCAATTTTAATATTAGGTACATTTAAATTCACCTCTGCATCTAGATTGATGCTTTTTTGACCTTGTATTTTTTTTCTAATATTAAATTTAGAATTAAATTTATTTAAATTATCTATATTTATAGTGTTATTAAAATAAAACTTAGTAATTTTATCATAATTGTAAATTGAGCCAGAAATATCTGCTGCACCTATGTTATTAATATTAAAAATTAATTTTTCAATGTAAATGTTTCCATTTTTAAAACTAATAATTGACTCAGCTGAATTTAACAAATTACTTTTTGAATATATTTTATCTATATTTATATTTGTTATACCATTTATTTTTTTATTTAATCTAAATAAATTTTCTTGATCCTTTTCGTCTAATAAATTTATTTTTTTAATAATTTTTCTAAAATCCATTGCATTTAAATCTAAATTTAAGTTAAAAACAAAAAATGGTAAAAATTTAATTTCTCCCGAAACATCTCCATTAATAAACTCATTACTAAATTTAGCATTGGAAATTTCCAATTTATCATTTTTATATTTTAAACTACCAAGAAATGAATTTTTTAAGTAGTTGGCGTTTAAATTAATTTTAGAGTCTTTTTCATAATTTGATAATGTTATTTTTAAATTCAAACCTAGATTTTTTAATTTTAAATTTATTTTTTTCTTTGGATTTAAAGTCTTTTTTTCTTCTTGATAACTTATAAATAATTTATCATTTAAAAAATTACCTTTAATATTTAAACTATTATGAGTTCTTGAGGGAAAATAGTTTAATTTTAAATTTTTAATAGAATGAATGACCTGTGATTTGTCATAAAAAGTTACTGTACTATTTTTAATTTGAATAATTTTATTAATAATATCTTTATTAAAATATTTTATATAAGAATTAAAATTCTGATAATAAATTTTAATATCTGCATTAGTTATATCAATATCACTAAAGTTAATGTGTTTGACATTATAGAGATTTGAAAATGGTATTTTGAAATAAATTCTACCTATGCTGGCAAAATTTATATTCTCATTTCCCAGATCGTTAACAATTACGTTTTGTATCAACAGTCGTGGAGTTGGAAAAAGTTGATATTTTATTTCTCCCTTAATATTGGCTTGTAATGCAAAATTCTTACTAAATTCTGTTTCTATATTTTTTTTATAATTTGAATAATTTAAAAAATATGGTGCTGAAATATAAATTACAACTAATAAGAAAGTGACCAATAAAATATAAAAAGGTATATGTTGATATATTTTGTATTTAGATATTTTCATTTGAAATATAAAATTTGTCTCATTTAATTTATAAAAAAAAAATATATTATAAAAATATGGAAAATAACGAATTTACTTACTTAAGCAATCTAAATAATACACAAAAAGATGCTGTAATTAATTTAGATGGTCCATGTTTAATAATTGCTGGTGCTGGTTCGGGCAAAACTAAAGTATTAACAACAAGAGTAGCGCACATAATTAAGAATAAAAAGGCATGGCCTAATCAAATTCTCTGTGTAACTTTCACCAACAAAGCTGCCAAAGAAATGCTCAATAGAGTTAGTAAGCTGATAAACAAACAAACTTCAGCAATACCTTGGCTTGGCACTTTTCATTCAATATGTGCAAAATTTTTGCGAAAGCATGCTAGCGCAGTAAACCTTGGTCACAACTTCACAATCATAGATCAAGACGATCAAATTAGACTTGTAAAAAATATCTGCAAATCAGAAGATATAGATACAAAAAAAATTTCTCCTCAATTTATTATTTCTAAAATTAATCAGTGGAAAAATAATGGATTTTTACCCTCAAATGTAAAAAATTCTAAAGGAGACGTATTCGAAAAGGGAATTCTGAATGTATATAAAATTTACCAAGAAAAATTGGTTGCTTTAAATGCATGTGATTTTGGAGATTTAATTTTGTATTGTGTTTCTATTTTTGAAAATAACAAAGAAATATTAAAAACATATTCAAAGAACTTTAAATATATTTTAGTAGATGAATATCAAGATACTAATATAATACAAAGTAAATGGTTAAGTCTTTTAGCGAAC
This sequence comes from uncultured Pelagibacteraceae bacterium, assembly GCA_902530215.1. Classification (GTDB taxonomy): domain Bacteria; phylum Pseudomonadota; class Alphaproteobacteria; order Pelagibacterales; family Pelagibacteraceae; genus CABZZR01. The sequence continues at coordinate 78,109 of CABZZR010000004.1, read as the reverse complement.
GAAAACAAAAATATTTGTTGTGTGGGAGATGATGATCAATCTATATATAGTTGGCGTGGCGCAGAAATTAAAAATTTTTTAAACTTTGATAAATTATATAAAAATACAAAGATTTTTAGATTAGAACAAAACTATCGATCTACTCAAAATATACTTTCAACTGCTTCGGGACTTATATCTAACAATATTGCAAGATTAGGTAAAAACTTATGGACAGAAGGACAGCAAGGAGAATTGGTAAAACTTACATGTTATAAAAATGCAAAAGATGAAGCTGTTGATATTTCAGATATAGTAGAAAAAAAATTAAAAAAAGAAATTTCATTAAATAATATTGCTATTCTAGTAAGAGCTATATTTCAGACTAGAGAGTTCGAAGAAAGATTTTTAAAAATTGGAATGGGTTATAGAATTATTGGTGGTATAAAATTTTATGAAAGAGCAGAAATTAAAGATTGTATTGCATATTTGAGATTAGTTTTTCAAAAAAAAGATGACCTTGCCTTTGAGAGAGTTGTAAATAATCCAAAAAGATCAATTGGAAATAAAACAATTCAACAAATTTCAGAATATGGTAGTAAAAATAAATTATGCTTAGAGAACTCTTCTATTAAATTAATTGAACTAGATAAAATTAAACCTAAAGCAAAGATTGGTTTGCTCTCAATATTAAACCTTTTGAAAAAATGGAGACAAGATTTTCAAAACAAAGATCATCGTAAACTTATGCAAACAATATTGGATGAATCGGGATATTCGGCCATGTTAAAAAATAAAAAAGATTTAGAAAATGAAAATAAAATTGAAAATATAAAGGAATTATTAAGTGCCATGAGGGAATTTGATAACCTCGAAGAATTCTTAGAACATGTTGCGCTAGCCACATCTATTGACCAGGATTGGGATGGTGAAAAAATAAATTTAATGACTATGCATGGTTCAAAAGGATTAGAATTTGATGCAGTTTTTTTACCAGGATGGGAAGAAGGTTTGTTTCCACATCAAAAATCGCTTGAGGAAAAAGGCGATGCGGCATTAGAAGAAGAAAGAAGACTCGCATATGTTGGTATAACTAGAGCTAAAAAAAAAGCATTTATATCTTTTTCAATGAATAGATTTTACCAAGGAGATTGGATCGAAAGCATTGCCTCAAGGTTTATAGATGAACTTCCGGAAAAAAATATTCAACGAAATGAATTTTCAGATGTCGAAAATGATGTTTTTGATTTTAATCAAGATATTGAATATGATGAGGGAATTAGAAGCCCGGGATTTTTAAGATTACAAAAAAAATTAAAAAGAATTAAATGAAAGCAAATTTACTTTCAAATTTAAAAGATCAACTCTCTAAATTAAATTTAGATGGTTATATTATCCCTAAAAATGATGAATATTTTAATGAATATGTCAGTAAATCAAATGACAGACTAAAATTTATATCTAACTTCTCTGGTTCAGCGGGATTTGCATTAATTTTAAAAAATAAAAATTATTTGTTTGTAGATGGAAGATATACCATACAAGCTAAAATAGAGTCTGGTAAAAAATTTACAGTTATTACAATACCCCAAAAATATCCCAAAGATGTTTTGCGAACGAAAAAAAAAATTAAAATTGGTTTTGATCCAAAATTACACAATGAAAAGCAGTTAAATTTTCTTTTTAATATTAAAAATGTAGATCTTGCACCAATAAAAAAAAATTTAATAGATATTATTTGGTCTAAAAAACCAAAAGACTTAATTAAACCTTTTTTTAGTCTATCTACAAAAGATGCTGGGCAAAGTTTCAATCAAAAGATTGAAAAAGTTAAGAAAGTTCTTTTAAAAAATAAAATAGACTACTTATTAGTTACCGCTCCAGAAAATGTTGCTTGGATTTTAAATATAAGAGGACACGACTCAATATATTCTCCCATACCAAACACAAGGTTGTTAATAAATAGTAAAGGAGATGTTAGCCTATATTCAAATTTAGAAAAATTAACAAAAATAAAAAAAATTCTTTCTAAAAAAGTAAAATTTTATAGCGAAGACATGCTTGAAAGAAAACTAAATAATATGTGGAAACAAAATATTTGGCTTGATTCTTTATCATGTTCAATTCATTACAAAAATTTAATTAGAGGAAATTTTGGAGTTTTCTGGCGCAATGAAAGAAATAAAATTATAGAAAATTTAGATCCTATTTATTTTTTAAAATCAATTAAAAATACCACAGAAATTAAAAATATGAAAAAAAGTCATATTTTAGATGGTGCTGCTTTGACAAAATTTTTATTTTGGTTAAAAAAAAATTATAATAAAAAAAGAATTACGGAAATATCTGCACAAAAAAAACTTGAGTATTTTAGAAAAAAAAACAAATCTTACAAATTTCCAAGTTTTAATACAATTTCTGGTAGTGGACCAAATAGTGCAATTATTCACTACAAAGCAACAAATAAGTCAAACAGAACTTTAAAAAAAGGTGATGTGTATTTGGTTGACTCAGGAGGACAATATTCTCTTGGTACCACCGATGTAACAAGAACAATTTCTTTGGGAGGCAATTCGCAATTTGTTAAAGAAATTTATACACGTGTACTTAAGGGGCATATAGCAGTATCTAGCCATAAAATTAAAAAAAATTCTAAAGGATCAGATATAGATTATGAGGCCAGAAAATCTCTAAAAGAAATAAAATTAGATTACCCGCACGGAACAGGCCATGGAGTAGGATATTTTTTAAATGTTCATGAAGGACCACAATCTTTTTCTAAAAATAACAAAGTAAAATTAAAATCTGGAATGATAATTTCTAATGAACCTGGTTTTTATAAAGAGGGTAACTTTGGCGTTAGAATTGAAAATTTAGTTTATATAAAGAAAAATAGATTCGAAGAACTAACAATGGCTCCAATTGATAAAGAACTAATAAAAAGAAAAATGCTTAAAAAAGTTGAAATAAAATGGCTTAACAAATATCACGACAAGGTAAAAACAAATTTATTAAAATTTATGGATCCTCAAGAAAAAGCAAATCTCATTAAGGCTTGTTCACCTATCCAATAAACGATACCAGCTGTTTTCATCTATAATTTTAACGTTCATTAATTTTGCTTTTTCTACCTTTTTAGAAGTTGGATTACTGCCTCCTACCACTAAATAATTTAGTTTTTTACTGGCTGTTCCTAAAATTTTTCCACCCTCTTTTTCCACTAAAGCTTTGGCCTCAGCTCTACTCATTTTACTTAATCCTCCCGTAAACATAATAGTTTTTCCATAAAAAATTCCAGACTTACTTGTTTTAAAATTACTGACATTTAACTTTTTAATTAAATTAGAAACAGTATTTAAGTTATTTTGGTTAGAAAAAAAATTATCCAATGAGTTAATTTGGGTTTCTCCTATTCCGTCCAACTCTAAAAGATATTCTAGTATAGTCTTTCTTTTTTCTTTATCAAAAAGCTCTTCAAACTTTTTTATATTTATAAAATATTTTGCCAAAGTTTTTGCGTTTTCTTGACCAATATGTCTTATTCCTATTGCAAAAATCAATTTATCTAATGATATTTTTTTAGAATTTTCAATTGAATTTTCTAAATTAGAAGCTGATAAATTACCCCAGCCATCTAAATTAGATATATCTTTAAAATCTAAATTGAATATATCAGCAGGATATCTTATCAAATTTAAATCCCAAAAATTTTGAACTATTTTTTTTCCAAAACCTTCAATATTCAATGCATCTTTAGATACAAAGTGTTTAAGTTTTTCTCTTAAAATTTCTTTGCAATTAAATTTTAGGTCTGGACACCTTGTTACTGCGTCTTTTTTTTTGGTAGTAAAATTAAACTCTTTTGTCGTTTTAGATCCACATGAAGGACATTTTTCAGGGAAAATAAATTTCTTTGCATTTTTGTTTCTTTTAATTTTTTCTACATATAAAACTTGTGGTATCACGTCACCTGCTCTCTGAATGCATACGACGTCTCCTATTCTAATGTCTTTCCTGTTAATTTCGTCTTCATTATGTAATGTCGCGTTTGAAACGACTACTCCTCCAATATTAACAGGCTCTATTTTTGCAACTGGGGTTAGTGCACCTGTTCTTCCAACCTGAATTTCAATATTTTTAATTATTGAAAAACCTTTTTCTGCTGAAAACTTATGCGCAATTGCCCATCTTGGTGAATTAGAGACAAAGCCAAGTCTATTTTGTAGTTTTAAATTATCTACTTTGTAGACAAGGCCGTCTAGATCGTAATCAAGGTCAGATCTTTGCATTTCGATTTCCTTATGATTTTTTTCTATCTCTTCAATTGAGCTTACAATTTTGTTAAGTGGGTTTGTATTAAAACCCCATGTTTTTAGCAAAGATATAAATTCAGATTGTTTTTCAAATTTTTTTGTTTCAACATTTCCGAAGCCATAAGCTACGAATTTTAGAGGAATTTTTTTTGTTTCATTTGCATTTTTTTGTCTTAAAGAACCTCCCGCCGCATTCCTTGGGTTCGCGAATTGTTTATCAATTTTAACAAAATCAGATTTCGATATATAAACTTCACCTCTAATATCAATATTTTTTGGGAAGTCAGGTTTGACAATTTTTTTCGGAATATCAGAAATTGTTTTGAGATTATTAGTAATATCTTCTCCAGTTTTTCCATCTCCGCGAGATAAACCAAGTGTAAAAATTCCATTAATATATTTTATTGAAGCAGAAATACCATCAATCTTTGGCTCTGCTGAAAAAAAAATTTTTTCCGATTCTTTTATACTTAAAAAATTTTTTATTTTCTTAACAAAATCTTTTATATTTTCTATTGAAAATGCATTAGCCAAAGAAAGCATTGGAACTGCATGGTTTACTTTTTTAAATTTATCTGAAGGCTCATAGCCAATTTTTTGGCTAGGTGAGTGTTTGTTTTTTAAAAAACTATATTTTTTTTCTAAATTTATTATTTCATTTTTTAGCTTATCGTACTTGGCATCATCAACTAGAGGATCATTTTTGTCATGATAAAATTTATCGTATTTCTTAATATCTTTGATTTTTTTTTTATATTCTTTAATAATTTTTTCTTTTTTCACTTGAATTCTCTATTGGAAAAGCTCTTTAAACTTTTTTTTAATAAAACCATCCTTTTTTTTTATCTCTTTCCTTTTTAATTTTGCTCTTTTTTCATAAGATTTGTCAAAAAGTGCATATGATTTTTCATACCATTGACTAGATTGGTAATTATATCCTAATAAAATTGATGTCTTTTTTGCCTCTTCTATCAAGCCTATTCTATAATAAATTTCAACTAATCTATAAAGAGCTTCTTCAACGTAAATTGTGGTGTCATATTTTTCTACGACTTTTTTAAACCTGTTTATAGCTGCAATCCATTTTTCTACTTTCATATAATATCTGCCTATATACATTTCCTTTTTGGCTAGCTGGTCAATAATTAAATCTAATTTATAACTTGCATCCATTGCATAATCAGTATCTGGGTAAGTTTTTATAATAAATTCAAATTGTTTTTGTGCTAAGTAAAGAGGTTCTTGATCCTTCTTTTCGTCTAATATTTGTTCAAAATTGCAAATTGCAATTAAGTAATGGGCATAATCTGTATTTTGATTTTTTGGATATGTTATTAGATACTTTTCTAAATTGCTAATAGCTTCATCATAAAAATTTATTGTATACAATGAGTAGGATCTCATTAAAGAAGCCTTTGATGCCCAAAGAGATTTTGGGTACAAAGTCTCTGCCTCAGCAAATTTTTTGGCCGCAAAAAATCCATCACCACTTTGTAATGCTTCAAAAGCCTCTTTATAAATTTCAATCGCTTCTTCGTCAGTGGGAGCATATACTGTAAGTACATTTTCTTTTTTATCCCCCGCACAAGAAGATAAAAAAATGATTGCAAATATTAATAAAAGTATTTTTTTCATTAAATCTAATTAAGAAAATATATTATCAGATTTTAAAAAGAAATAAATCTTATGAAAAAATGTTACGCACTAATAGCTATTCTAGCAGGAAATGTTTTTTTGTTAGGTTGTAGTTTATTTAAAACTTGGTTTTCTAGGGCCCAATTTTCTTTATTTGAAAAAATCTTCTTAATAAGTTCATAAGTCAGTTGATGACCACCCTGACTACACACAATAGAACCTCTGATTCTATTTCCACATAACATAAGATCACCTAAGCAATCTAAAATTTTGTGCATAACAAATTCATTTTTATATCTTAAACCTTCCTTATTTAATATTGCATCGTCTTTAACTACAACTGCATTTTCAAGCGATCCACCTTTGGCAAGTCCCTTTTTTTTAATTTTTTCTACATCTTCAAAAAGACAAAAAGTTCTAGAATTATAAAACAGCTCTAGGTCACTTTGTGAATTTTGAAAAATTTCTCTTTGTTTTTTTATAATTGGGTTATTGTAAACTATCTCGAAATCTATTTTAAGTTTATCAAATGGTTCGATAGAAATAAATTTGTCTCCTTGTTTAACTGTAATTTTTTTTAAGACTTTAATATATTTTCTATCACCCTTTAAATTTTTAATACCACTCTCTCTTATGGATTTTACAAAGTCCCTTGCCGAACCGTCCATAATTGGTATTTCGGGTCCATCTACTTCAATTAATAAATTATCTATTTCTTCTCCATAAATTGCTGCCATTAAATGTTCTATAGTAGATACCGAAACACTATTTTCATTTTGTATTTTTGTGCATAGTATAGATGGTGTTACATTATTATAATTAGCAAAAATTAAGTTATTTTCTTTTAAATCTTTTCTTTTAAAAACAATTCCAGAGTCTAATTTGCCGGGCAATAATGCTAAGTTAACAGTTTGACCCGTATGTAGCCCTACTCCTTTTAGGTATGATGGTTTAGAAATTGTTCTTTGATTGTTTAAAGGCATATTTAATTTATATTAATTTAAAAAACTTAACTAAATTCAAATATTGTTACTAAAAAATACGATCGTCATTTTTTGATCCAAATAGCCAGGAAATTAGTCCTTTTTTAGCTTTATTAAGATTATTCGCGTTTTGTGCAATTGCCTCGGTTGAAAAACCTTCATTAATAAGTTTTGCTGCACCCAAACATGAATCAAATAGGCTTAGATTTGAACCTTCCAGCCCAGACAAGCTTGAAATTTTAATATTTTTGACACGGTGAGAAAGATAGTTATTAAAAATTGGATTAATTTTTAAATTATAGTCATAGTTATTAACTAAATATAACTCATTCTGATTAACAAAATTTGAGGAAAAATTTAACTCTAAAATAATTTTTTTAAAAATTTCATCAAGCCTGAAAAGCAAAATTTTTTTAATTAAAGCATAGCTGATCTTTCGATAATTAGTATGAGTAAAAAAGGAACTATCGATAAATTCATTTTTACTATCTTCTTCAAAGAAATTTATATTATCAAAAAATTTGGTTATATAATTATTAACTATATTCTTTGATTCACTTTTGGAAATTGAACAAACTCGAGAAATATCTTTAGCTAAATGATGGAGTCCGATTGGAATAGTTTTGTGATGAATTAATGCAGAATTTTTAAATACTGTTACACTTGTTTTATTTTTATCAAAAGAAATTAGAGAAATTCCTTTTTCTAAAGTATCCTTATCAAATTTAGTTACTGAATATGCATAAGATGATAAAATAAATTTTTTAACTTCGACATCTGCATTTACAAAAATTTCATTTATGTTTTTAAGAATATTTCTCGGGATTGTTAAAAAGGTAAGTTCATGAGAAAAAAAATTGCCATAAATATCTATTGGTTCATTTAAAAATTTTTTTCCATCCACGTTATAATTATAATTAAATATATGAACAATAAAATCATTTTGCTGACTTTGTTGTATTTGTAATTTCGCATCTGTAATTAAATAGCTTACATCATCAAAACTTATTTTAGCACCTGCAATAACTTTTGATTTTGACATTCTTATTGAATTAGTTTCAATAGGTTCAAAAATAACAATTAAATTTTGAATCTTATTTTTTGTTTTTTTCTCCATTTCGTCTATACAAGACTGAATACTTTGTGTTGCTTCCTCTACATTCGTAATGGTATCATTTAGAATGCCTTTGGATGGTATTGTTACCTCGCCTAATATCTTTTGTTTATTTTTGCCTTCTGAAGAAATTGATAACAATCTTAAAAAAGGTGATTTAATTTCAAGTAAATTTAAAATTTTATTATTTTTCATCAGTTTGTTATTATTTTATTTTTAATCCTAAAGTCTAATACTTTTTTATCTATAAATTCAGGGTCCAACATAATTTGATCTAAATTATTAATTATTTTTTCATAATTTGATGCTGGCAACTTTATTAGTCTAGAATCTCTTAAATACAAATCCCATCGGCCAATTTGAAAATAATTATATTGTGTTATGGTATGAATTGGAAAATTGCTCTTTAATAAAAATTTGTAGAAAATTGAAAAGTTTTTATCTGCACCTAGTCCATTCACCAATGGCAAAGTGTTATCAAAATCTAAATTTTTAAATAAAATTAACTTGTTGGATTCTGTAATAATAAAATTTTTTTGATTAATATTTATTTGTGCTATTGGTTTATCATTTGTAATTTTTATTTTCAATTTATTCGGAAATATTTTTCTTATTGAAATATCTTTTACAAAATCTATATTTTGGAATAATTTTTGAGTATTTTCTGAATTTAAAAGAAAAATATTTTCGTTATATATGTTGTCAATTTTTGACATGATTTCTTTTTGACTGGCAAAAGATTGATTGTGTAATTCTATTTTCTTTATTGAAAAAAAATCATTAAATTTTGCTAATGAAATTAAATCAGGTCCCTTGTAAGTAGTTAACATTAAAAAAATAAAAACGATTAATAATATTCTCTTTTTATTGCTCATCTATTTAAGCTTGCATCTTTTATCATCCAATTTACTAATTGTTTAAAGCTAATGCCCCTATACTCAGCAATTTCAGGAACTAAAGACAGTTTTGTCATTCCTGGTTGAGTATTTAATTCTAATAAATAAAATTTTCCTTTATAGAATTTAAAATCGGTTCTTGTAACTCCTCGGCAGCCTAATAATTTGTGTGCTTTCAATCCAAGTTTTAATACTGTTGAATAATTTTTTTTTGATAAATTTGCTGGCATAATATGTTTGGTTTTAGAACTAGAAAAATATTTTGCTTTATAGTCATAAAATAACCTTTTGGGTTTGAGTTCTATAGCACCAAGAGCTTTGTTGCCCATGACAGCTACCTGAATTTCTTGTCCAGGAATAAAATTTTCTACCATCACTTTTGAATATTTATTTAATTTTTTTAAATTCTTTTTAAAATTAACAAAATTATTGCACATATAAACTCCTAAACTTGAACCTTCATTAATTGGCTTGATAACTAAAGGAAAATTTATTTTATTTTTTTTAAGGAGTTTTTTTATTGAAGAATTATTTTTTGTATTAATTACACAATACTTGGGCGCATTCATTTTATTTCTTTTAAATATTATGCGAGATATCTCCTTATCCATAGCAATACTTGATGATAAAATACCTGAATGGGTGTATGGAATTTTAAGCTTCTCCAAAATTGACTGAGCAAAACCATCTTCACCATATTTACCATGCAACGCATTAAAAACTTTATAAGGTTTTATTTTAATTATTTTCTTGTAAAAATTCTTTTTCCCATCAAGCAAGACAACTTTGTACCCTAATTGTTTTAAAGAATTTTTACAGGCATATCCTGTTTGAAAGCTAATAGCTCTTTCTCCAGAATCTCCACCCAATAATACGACTATTTTTTTTTTCATTTAGGATCACCAATAATTTTTAATTCAAGCTCCAATTTTATGCCAGTTTTATCAAAAACTTTTTCTTTAATTGCATAAATTAGTTTTTCTAAATCTTCAGAGGATGCTGATTTTTTATTAATTAGAAAATTGCAATGTTTTGGAGAAATTTGGGCATCTCCAAAAGCTAGTTGCAAACAATCGGAATTTTTAATTAGTTGCCAGGCTTGTTTCTTGGGATCTTTGGTTGGATTTTTAAAAGTACTTCCGCAAGTTTTAATTTTTGACGGTTGCGCTTCACTTTTTCTTTGTAATAAATCAGAAATTTTTTTTGTTATATATTTTTCGTCAGCTTTTTCACCTTTTAAAGTTACACTTAAAAAAATCAAATCTTCACTTAGATCGGAACCTCTATAAAAATATTTTATTTTTGATTTTGGAATAACTTTTAAATTTCCCTTTTTATCGATTGCTTGAATAGAAATGGCTAAACTAAACAATTCTTCTCCATAGCATCCACAATTCATCCTTATTGCGCCACCTATTGATCCCGGTATACAAGATAAAAATTCAAAATTTTTGATTTTGTTTTTTAATGCAAAACTTGATACATCTTTATCAAGTGCAGCTGCGCCAGCCACTATAGTATTTTCATTGAGCAATGATATGTGGGAAAAATTTTTACCAAGTTTAATTACAACTCCATTTATACCGCCATCACGAATTAAAAGATTTGAACCTGCTCCAATTACCAATACCTTGGTATTTTCTTCTAAAAGTTTTAAAAAATTAGACAGTTCAGCAATATTTTCTGGTTTAAAAAAAACTTTAGCAAGACCACCTGTATTTAACCAAGATGATTTTGATAAATCATAATTTAAATAAACACTTTTATTAAATTTTTCTTTAAGTAAATTTACCTGTTTATCCGTAAGCATATTTTGTTTTAATATCTCTTATCCAACTTGAAATACTTCCTGCCCCCATGCAAATAACTAACTCATCAAAGTATAGATTTTTTTGCAAATATTTGAGCAGTTCATTTTCATTTTTAATTATAATTACTTGTACATTGGATCTTTTGCCAATTAACTTAGCAAATTTAAATAAATTAAAGTTTTTTCTCTTTTTTTCACCTGCAGAATAAACTGGACACAAAACTACTTTATTACTTAATTTAAAACATTTGGAAAATTCATTTAACAAAGATGAAACTCTAGAATAACGATGAGGTTGAAATACCGAAATAATTTTTCTATTCGGGTAAGCAGATCTTGCGCCTTTTAATAAAGATGTAATTTCAGTAGGATGGTGAGCATAATCATCATAAAAATCTTTTCCCTTATGAGAAAATATTTTCGTAAATCGTCTTTGAATCCCTTTGAATTTCTTAAAAACATTTTTTATTATTTTTATTTTAATTCCTAAATTTAATGAAACAGCCAGAGCAGCTGTTGCATTTAATACGTTATGATTGCCTATTAAATTTAATCTAATTTTTTTAATAAGAACAACATCACTTTTTTTATTTTTTATTTTTAGATCAAATAAAGTGAAATTTTTTTTATTTTTAACATTAAAAATATAATAATTTGCATTTTTACTAAAACCATAAGTCGCATAATTCATTGAACTACATTTTTTAATTACATCCTTTATATTTTTATCATCAATACAAATAAATGATTTTCCAAAAGTAGGCGTTTTGTCAATTAAAGCCTTAAATTTTATCTTTAATTGATTTAAATTTTTATAAAAATCCATATGCTCTTTATCAATATTTGTTATGACAGAATAAGTGACAGGTAAATCCAAAAAGCTACCATCAGATTCATCAGATTCTACTACGCTCCATTCTCCCTTCCCCAGTTGTGCATTATTTTTAATAGAATTTATAACCCCACCGTTAATCACTGTAGGATCAAGTTTTGCTGATGCCAGAATATTTGAAATCAATGAAGTTGTTGTCGTCTTGCCATGAGATCCTGCAATTATAATATTTTTTTTTAATGAGATTACATTTGCAAGCATCTGTCCTCTTCTAAAAATAGGAATTTTATCTAGTTTTGCTTTTTTGAATTCAGGATTATTTTTTTTAATTGCAGAAGATACTACGATAAGAGTTGTTTTTTTAAGATTTTTTTTATTATGACCTATAAAAACTTTTATTCCATCTTTTTTAAGTCTCTCAATATTTTTATTAGAAGTAATGTCGCTACCCTGAACTTTAAAACCCATTCCCTTCATAATCATGGCTAAACCGCTCATACCTATCCCTCCAATTCCAACAAAATGGATTAATTCGTTACTAGCTAAGTTTATTTTCATTAATTATATCTTTTATTTCTGTATAAATTTTCTCTGGTGTACTGTTAAAATCAAATTTTCCCATGTTATTTTTAATTTCATTAATTTTATTTTTGTCTTGTAAAATATATGTAACCAATTTACACAAATTTTCTACACTAAAATCCTTCTGCTCTAAAAGCCAGCAACAGCCTTTTTCCTCATAAAATTTAGCATTATAGTACTGATGATTATCTTTTGCATATGGATATGGAATGCCAATAAATGGTTTTTTGAAATTAATTAATTCTGCAGTAGTAGATGCTCCACATCTTGTTATTACTAAATCGGATTGGAAAATAAATTTATCGATATCATGCTCAAAATTAAAAATATAATTTTCAATATTAATATTATTATAAAATTTATTAAGTTTTTCGATCTGATCAAGAAAACATTGTTGAATGATTTTAATTTTATAATTTCTTTTAGACATCATTTCTACAAAATATGGTATTACCTCAAAAAAAATATTAGCACCTTGACTACCTCCCATTACTAACAAAGTAAAATTATTATTTGTAATTTGGCTTAATTCTTTTTTTGTTTTTCTGACCAAAGCGCCCACTTCTACAATTTTATATAAATTACTTAAAGGTAGTTTTTTTGTTTTTTTTGTAGCGATTAGCAACTTTGAAGAAAGTGGAAATAGCACTTTATTTGCTCTGCCAAGTACTAAGTTTGGCTCATAAATTACTAAAGGAATATTTAATACTTTTGAAACTATGCAATAAGGAAAAGCAACATATCCTCCGAAACCTATTATTAAATGGGGTTTTATTTTTTTTATTAAAAAAAAGCATTTTAAAGATGCTATTATTATATTTAAATAAAAAAATAAATTCCTTATTAAAGGGATTCTTGTAATAGTTTGAAGATTAATTTTATACAAATTAATTTCAGACTCATCTTTAAAATACCTTTCTCCTCTTTCGTCAGTACCCAAAAAAACATCACAATTCTTATCTTTGAAAAAATTAACAAGTGATATGGCGGGGAAAATATGACCTCCGGTCCCACCCGCTGCAAAAAATATTTTGGTTTTCATTATATTAAATTTGTTTTTTCCTTTTTAGTAAAATTAATAATTATCCCAGATATAAGAGAAGTTCCAATTAAAGATGATCCGCCATAACTTAAAAAAGGCATGGTCATTCCCGTGGTTGGTAATAATCTTATATTTACCCCAATGTGAATAAATGCTTGTAAAATTAGTATAGTGGTAAGACCAACTAAACTTAGTTTTATAAAATCGCTTTTGTTGCTTGTAAAAACTTTATTGAAAACTTTAAATGCAATAAATAAATAAATAAAAATAATAAATAGTACAAAAATTATACCAAACTCCTCGGATATAACTGATATTATATAATCTGTATGTGCTTCTGGAATACGTTCCTTTAAAATGCCTTCTCCCAAACCTTCTCCAGTTAGTCCACCTTGTTTTATTGCCTCAATAGCTTTTTGAGATTGAAAATTATCACCCTTTGAAGGATCCAAGAATGTTTTTAACCTTAAAAAAATGTATCCTAACTTAGCGGGAAATAAAAAAACTATTAATGTTATGGCTGACAAAAAAAAGAGGGCAAAAAAAATAAAGTAAATTAAATTAACTCCAGAAACAAACACTATTGAAATCCAGGTTGTTGATATTAACAATGTTTGGCCTAGGTCTGGTTGCAAAATTAATAAAAAACCTAGAACAGACAAAATCAAAAATGAAAACAAATAATTAAAATAAATATTTTTAGTTTTTTGATTTAAAATAACTTTGGCAACTAATAGTATAAAAAAAGGCTTTATTAATTCAATTGGCTGAAATCTTGGTAAGATTTTCAAGTCAAGCCACCTTTTGGAGCCTTTAACCTCTGTTCCCATTAATGGTACTAGTATTAGAAAAAAAAGTGTAACTAAAAAAATAGCTAACAAATATTTATCGATAAATTCTTTTTTCTGGAATGAAATAAAAATTATTATAAATATTGAAATTAAGACGTATGTTAAATGTCTTATAAAAAAGAAGTATGTTTCCTTGTTTAATTTATCACCAACTATTGGTGATGTAGAGGAAAAAGAAAAAAATAGGCCTAGTAGCAATAAAAACAAAAAAGAAAAAAATATTTGCTTATCTATTAAATTCCACCAAGAAATTATTTTTCTAAGTTTTTGATTTGATAATTTAGACATTTATCAGTTTCCAAACTTTTCTTTAACTAATTTTTTAAAAAGATTTCCCCTCTCTTCAAAATTTTTAAACTGATCGTAGGAAGCAGCAGCTGGACTTAATAGAATAGTTATTTTTTTATTTGTGATATTTTTTGTATCTTTAAAAATTGAAATTATAGCATTATTTAATGTTTTGCATAATTGAACATTAACTTTTCCATTTAAATGATTTTTAAAATTTTTCATATACTTGCCAATGACGTATATTTTGATTATGCCTTTATTTATTGATTTTAGGTGAAACTTATCTCCTATTTTTGGAAGACCTCCAACAATCCAAAAAATATTTTTATTACTTTTTAGGGCAATTTTACTTGCCTCAAAACTTGTTGCTTTGGAATCGTTAATAAAAGTTTTATTATTTTTTTTATAAAAAATTTCCTGCCTATGAGGCAATCCCTTAAATGACTTAAGAGATTTAATAAAAGATTTTTCATTTATTTTTAAAACTTTTGACAAAGCATAAACAAAACTCATGTTTTCTCTATTAGCTTTCGAATTTAAATAATCATTTTTAATGCTATTGCTTATCTTGTTATAGCTTTTTATTTTTACAAATTTAAGCTTACTTTTATATTTTCTATTCTTAAATTTATTTAAAAGAATTTTATTATTTATAAATGCAAAATTATTCTTTTTTTGCCCTGCAAAAATTCTAAATTTAGAATCAATGTAATTTTTATATGATGCATGCCAATCTAGATGGTCCTTGGTTATATTTAATATTATTGCATAGTCAGGCTTAATATATTTAGAATAGGCTAATTGAAAAGATGATGCCTCTAGAATTACCATAGGTTTATTTTTTAAATTTAAATCTAAAATAGGTCTGCCTATATTTCCTCCCAACTTTACGTTAATATTGTTTTTTTTTAATAAATGCTCAAGAATCTTACAGGTTGTAGATTTTCCATTTGTTCCTGTTACTACAATTGTTTTTATTTTTGGATTAAAAAGATAAAACAGGTCAAGATCCGTAACAATTTTCTTTTTATTTTCTAAAAGTTTTTTTTTTAATTTCGCTTTTTTTAAACTTATTCCTGGGCTCAAAACAATATAGTCAGCATTATCTAAATGTTTAGAAAAAATTTTTTCTTCTTTTTGTTTGTTCATCTTAAAACTATAAAAAGCTCTTAAAACCTCATTATCATCCCAGACTTTGTATTGTTTAAAATTTTTTCTTTGAAAATAATCGATCACAGACTGCCCTGTTGTACCTAATCCATAAACACAAAAGTTTATAGCTTTGGAATCTAAAATTAGAGGACGATCCATATTTTATCTTAATTTCAATGTAGCTAGACCAATCAATGCTAAAATTATTGATATAATCCAAAATCTAATAACAACCGTAGATTCTGCCCATCCTTTTTTTTCAAAATGATGGTGTATGGGTGCCATCATAAATACTCTTTTGCCAGTTAATTTAAATGATATTACTTGAATTATAACAGATACAGTTTCAAGAACAAAAAGTCCGCCAATTATTGCTAGAACTATTTCATGTTTAGCAATTATACTTACTGCTCCCAAAGATCCTCCTAATGAAAGAGATCCCGTGTCACCCATAAAAATTTTTGCTGGGGGAGCGTTGTACCACAAAAATCCCAAACAAGAACCAACTATAGCACCACAGAAAACAGAAGATTCACCTACGTTTGCAATATATGGAATTTGAAGATAGCCAGAAAAAACAATATTTCCAACTACATAGCAAATTAGTGTAAATGAAGTTGCGACTAAAATAACAGGAACTGTTGCAAGACCGTCCAGTCCATCTGTTAAATTTACTGCATTAGATGATCCTACAATTATAAAAATAGAAAAAGGTATAAAAAATATACCTAAATATAAAACTAAATTTTTAAAAAAAGGAAAATAAAGATTTTTAAGATGATCGCTGTCTCCAAATTCAATCAAGATTAATACAGCAATAAGAGATAATATTACTTGCCAAAAAAGCTTCATGAATGATGACATGCCTCTAGAATTTTTTCGCTTTATTTTTAAGTAGTCATCTACACAACCCAATAAACCAAAACTTGTTGCTACAAAAAGTAAAACCCAAATATAAGAATTACTGAGATCGGCCCAAAGTAAAGTGCTCGGTATTATTCCAAAAAGAATTAAAACACCGCCCATTGTCGGTGTACCTGATTTTTTAATTAAGTGACTAATTGGCCCATCTTCCCTTATTGGTCCTGTAATTTTATGCGACTGAAAAAATTTGATAAATCTCCCACCTATTAAGAAAACTATCATCATAGATGTCATTACAGATAATCCAGTTCTGAATGTTAAATATCGAAAAACATTTAATCCAGAAAATTGATCGACTAAGGATATTAAAAAACTATATAGCATCTAGTAATTATCTTTTTTAATTTTTTTTGAAAGCAAGTGTAAACCTGTAGCATTTGATCCTTTTACCATAAGAATATCGTTATTTCCTAAAATTTTAAATAAAACATCTTGTGCATTTCTTAAATTGCTGAAGATTTTACCTCTTTTTTTATTTTTTATCGAATCATAAGCCGCTAAAATATGTTTACCATACACGTAAACCTTATCAATATCACTTTTGTTAATTTCCTTTGAAATTTCTTTATGAAGTATTTTTGAATTTTTTCCTAATTCCAACATATCGCCCAATAGAAGTATTTTTTTTGATCCATATTTTTTATTTAAACTATCTAAATTTTTAATAGCAGAACGAACTGATAATGGATTAGAGTTGTAGCTTTCATCAATAAATTTAAATTTAATTTTTGAATTTTTTATAATACTTATATCTCCTCTTCCTAAAGGAACTTGAAATTTCAAAAAATGTCTTCTTACTTTAAGTAAGTTTTTTTTTAAAACAAACAGAATAGAAATGCACATTAATAAATTTTTTATAAAATTATTAAAATTTGAATTAACATAAAAATAATAGATTTTTTTTTCTATGTTAATTGCAATTTTGTAGAAATTTTTAACTTTTTTTATATCGCTTAAAAAAACATCAGCTTTATTTTTAACCCCAAAAGTAATTTTTTTAATTCCACATTTTTTTGCTTTTTGAGAAAAAAATTGAAAATATTTATCATCTTTATTTAAAATTATAGTGCCGTTATTTGATATATTATTTATTATTTCTGACTTAGCTTCAGCTATTCCATCAACACTATTAAAATTTTCTAAATGTGCCTCAGATATATTTGTAATAACAGCTAAATTTGGTTTTATAATTTTTGATAGTTGGTTTATTTCACCCTGTTTACTCATGCCTACTTCAAAAATACCGTAATTAGTATCTTTCTTTAAATTTGCAAGGCTGTATGGAACGCCATATTTATTGTTATATGAGAGCGGCGAAGAATATGTCTTTCCGTATTTTTGTAGCCCAAAATCAACAAGATTCTTTAATGTAGTTTTGCCCACACTACCTGTTATTCCTATTATTTTAGCTCTAGAAGCATTTCTGGTAGCTCGCGCTAAATTGTTTAAAGCTTTGAAAGTATTTTTGACTTTTATTATTTTATTTTTTGGTAAATTTTTAATATTTTTACTTATCACTGATTTGATAGCACCTTTTTTTAAGGCTAATTTAACAAATTTATGACCATCATTTTTTTTTCCCTTTATTGCAAAAAATAAGTTATTTTTTTTAATATTTCTTGTATCTATAGATACACCGTTATAATTAAATTTATTAATTTTTTCCTTATTAAAACTTTCTTTTAAAAAATTTATCTCTAAGTTTTTTTGTATATTTTTTTTATTATCTTTGACTATATCTTTAATAATATTTTTATCTGAAAATTTTATCTTTCTTTTACCATAATCTTGAATTGCTTCATGACCTCTTCCTGCTACTAGTAAGATTTCATTTGGCTTAAGTTCAAAAATTGCTTCTTTAATAGCAAATTTTCTTTGAGGCACATCAATTGCATTTTTTCTGCATGCTTTAATTATTGAGTTTCTAATTTTTTTTGGACTCTCGTGTCTTGGGTTATCATCAGTAACAAATATTTTTCTACAGTACTTGGCTGCGATTTTCCCCATTATAGGTCTTTTTTTTTTATCCCTTTCACCTCCACATCCAAAAACTAAAATTATGTCTTTGTTAAATTGTTTTTTAATCGCAATAAGACTATTTTCTAAAGCATCGGGAGTATGTGCATAATCTAAAATTACTTTTGCTCCATTATACAAATTTGAAATGCATTCCAATCTTCCTGGTACAGGCTTAATTTTATGGATACTTTTTAAAATTTTATTTATACTTAAGCCGCAGGAGTGTGCGGCAAGTATAGCCATTAAAATATTCTTAATTTGAAAATAACCTATAAGTGGTATTTTTAGTTTATATATTTTAAAATTATAAGAAATTGTAAGTAATTGATAATTATCTTCATATACATGTTTTAAGATTTTTACAGATCCATTATCTTTGCTAATAGTTAAGGCTTTTAATTTTCTTGATTTGATAATTTTTTTAAAAATTTTCTTTTCTTTCAAATCATTGTCAAAAATAAATGTAGAACCTTTTTTTAGTAAAGTTTTAAATAAATAAAGTTTAGAATAAAAATAATTTTTCATATTTTTATGATAATCAAGGTGATCGTGGCTTAAATTAGTAAAAATTCCTGCCTTTAAATTTATAAAATCTAATCTTTTCTGAGATAACCCATGACTAGATGCTTCAAGAATAACATTATTAATTTTCTTTTTGGCAAGAAAATCTAAAGTTTTATTTAATGTTAAAGGGTCAATCGATGTTAAGTCAGTTTTTTTTTTATATTTTAAGTAGTTTATGCCCAATGTTCCTATGGATGCGGCAGGTACATTATTTAAACTGAATAGTTGAACAAAAAAATTGGCTACAGATGATTTTCCATTTGTTCCAGTTACTGCCACTATTTTTTTTGGTTTTTTTTTATAAAATTTTGAACAAGCTTCAGCTAAACTTAATCTTGGATCTATTACCTTAAAAAAATTAGTTTTAGAATTTTCTATTTTAATTTTTTTATCTGTAACTACTGCCAATACTTTCTTTTTGACAACATCTTTGATGTATTTATTTCCTGAAGTTTTGTTGCCTCTAATTGCAAAGAAAATTTCACCTTTTTTTGCTTTTCTGCTGTCAAAACTAATGCCTTTTATTTGCATGTTGCAAAATTTTTTTCTTGATAATTTAGGTTGTTTTTCTAAACGCATTTAAAACTATTTAGAAGCTTGTAAATTATTTATGGCTAAAGTTGGACCAATTTTTTCTATAATTTTGCCCGCTACATATACTGAATTCCACCCAGATTCATTTCGTTTAATTCCAGTAACTTTATAGCCATTAATAAAATAAGTTAAATGTGGTGCTGGTTTTGGCTCATCAAGCATGACCAATAAAACATATTTGGGTCTATTTGCTGGAAACAATGAAACAAATGTATTTAATTTTGCTTTAGATTTATATTTTAAAGATGTACCAGTTTTACCTGCCACGTCATAGCCTTGTATATTGGCAAAATTAGCAGTACCTTCTGGCAAACTTACAACTTTTCTTAACATCATATTTATTTCATCGCTAGTTTTATGAGAAAGAATTTTTTTACTTTTAATATTTTTTTTTGTTTCACTTTTTAATAAATAAGGCTGAACATCATATCCTCCATTGCCCAATATGGCGTAGGCTCTTGCTAACTGTAAAGGAGTGGTTGTAATTCCATGTCCAAATGATGCGGTAGCTAACTTACATTTTCCCCAATTAAAAGGAATTGGTGTTCCTACCTCACCTATCTGAAAATTTATTTTTTCAAAAAGTCCTAGGGAGTTAAGAAAATCTTTGTATTTATCTACTCCTATCATTTGTGCTATCCTTACAGCTCCAATATTTGATGATCTAATCAGAATTTCTTCTGCGCTTAAACTCTTTGGCAACTTATCATGTTCGGAAATAGTAAATTTATCACACTTAATTTTGTTTTCTAAATCTTTGAAAATTGTTTGTGGATCAATCTCTTTATTTTCTAAAGCCGCAGCTAAAGTAAATGTTTTAAAAACGGATCCTAACTCATAAACTCCTAAAGTTATTTTATTAAAATAGCTTTCATCGTTAACCTTTGATCTTCGGTTAAGATCGTAATCAGGTAATGAGACCAAAGATAATATTTCGCCACTTTCAACATCTAGTAAAACAGCAGCGCTACCTATATTTTTAAAATCAGAATATGCGTTAATTAATTCTTCTCTTATTATATATTGTAAGTTTGCATCTATTGTTAAATTTAAAGATGAATTAATAATTTGGTTACTTTTTAATTTTTTATCAAAAAAATTTTCAATACCAGAAATGCCCATATTATCTTCATCTACTTGTCCTAAAATATGACTAAACAGTTTTTGCTGAGGATAAAATCTGGTTTGTCTTGGCTCTAGTTCAATGGCATTATTTCCCATTGAACCCTTTAGTAACCATAATTTTTCACTAAGCTCTTCTGTTAACCTTTTTTCAACATTTAATTTTTTATCTAGATAAAAAAATCTTTTTTTATTTAAAAAATCAATTAAAACTTTTGTATCTATCTCAGGAAAGATAAATTTTAGATCAAATATAAATTTCTTTTTATCTTTAATTAATGCAGGTCTAACTCCTGCTACAAAATTATCTATATTTCTTGCAAGCAAAACCCCATTTCGATCTTTAATATCACCTCTTTTTTTTAAAATTTTTAATGGTTTTGCATCATAATAAATGTCTTTTTTATCAAACCCCGCATAATACAATAATTTAAGAGTGAATATAAAAACAAGACATAAAGATGTATAAAAAATTATTGAAATTCTATTAAAAGAAATCTTAGTAATTTTTGAATTACCAGTTATTAAATAATTTTCTTCCAAGTAATCATCGAAATAAAAGCTTTTATTTTTAATATTTTCTTTATTTTTTTTCATTTATTAAATAAGTCCTTATTTGTTTTTTTTCATATGGCAAAAAGTCCAATTCTAAATATTTATTAGCTAGATAAGAAATATTATCTGGAGATGAATTTATTTGGTAATCTAAGCCAATCTCATGGTGGTACTGATTTAAAATAATTATTTCCGATCTAAGTTTTTTAATATCTTTTTGAATACTTCGTGACTCATTTTTTAAAAAGGACACAAATACAAACCCAAAAATAATAATTAAAAAACTATAGAATGTTTTAATTTTAAACATAATTATTTTACTACTGTCGGTGGTAAGCCAAGCATTGCTTTTACTATTTGCATTATTGACCAGTTTTTAAATCTATCGCTAATTTCCTCTATGTCTCTTTTTATTATTTCTTTATTATTTTTTGCATGTTTTGGACTGTTTATCGCAGATTCTAAATTAGAACTTTTTATAACTTGTTTTTTATTAAGCCCAGGACTATCTACTTCTGATTCTTTTATTGAATCTTTATAATGAAATGAATTGTAGTAAATATTTTTTGTTTTATTTGAAATTAAAATTTTTTCTACATCGTATTTTATAATAAAACTATCATTTTGAAATAAAAATAAAGTTATTATTCCTAATAAGCAAAAGGCAATTGAAAATTTATCTGTAATAATATTTTTAGATTTTTTTCCAGGAAGTGTTTCAATCCATTTTTGCGGATCCACTAAACAGTTTTTTATATATTTTTCATCTGTCATAAATTTATTTCGTTTAAATTGAGATAGTGAGAATATTTTTTTTTGAATTCTTCGGGATAAAAAAAGTTTTCACTTGTTCGAATTGCATATCTAAGTTTTGCAGATCTTGACCGGATGTTTTTGGTTAATTCATCTTTATCTGGAATCATTGGTTTTTTAGAGTAAATATCAAATAATTTATTCTTTTTATTCTGGATAGGTAAATATCTAGATGGATTTTTAGAATTCGAATGTATGTTGAAAAAATCTTTTACTATTTTATCTTCGAGTGAGTGAAAACTTACAACGATTAGAATGTCACCTTTTTTTAAAAGTTTTGTTGCAGCTATAAGGCCAAAAATTAATTCACTTAATTCTTGATTTACAAATATTCTTATCGCTTGAAATGTTTTTGTTGCAGGATCAATCTTAAATTTTTTATAATTTTTTTTGACACTTCTTATAATATCTGAGAGTTCATCGGTAAAATTAATAAAATTTTTTTTTCTATAAATGTCAATTTTTTTAACAATCTTTTTTGCATCTCGTTCTTCGCCTAAAATTTTTAAAATATGTATTAATTGGTTATTTTCTAGTTTATTAATAGCTTCATAGGCAGAAAACTTATTTATACCCATTTTCATATTTAGTGGGCCCTTTTTTTTAAAAGAAAATCCTCTTTTTGCATTATCGATTTGAAAAGATGATAAACCCAAATCAAAAATAATAGCTTTTGGATTCGTGTCGGGTTTTAATATTTTTTCTAAATTACTAAATTTTTCTCGAAAAAAATTAAATCTATTTGGAAATGTTTTACCTAGAAGGTCAGCGTATTGTTTTACACTTTCGTCTCTATCTAAAGCTATTACCTTAGTTTTTGGAAAGCTTAAAATAGCTTTGGAGTAACCACCTCCACCAAAAGTACAGTCAATAAACGTGCCACCATGTTGAGGGGAAATAATGCTTATGATTTGATTTAGCATCACTGGATAGTGTCTTAACTGTTCCAGTGACATGGTGGCATTCATTTGTAATAAAACTACTCATTTATAATTAAACTTCTCGTTAATTTTTTTGTCGTCTTAAAAAAGCAGGAATTTCTAAATCTTCATCCAATTCGTATTCCTTGAACATTTCTGGTGATTTTTCATTATCACTGCTCAGTGCATTAATATCTTCGTCTTCTGAAAAAAGTTTAGGTGTGCTTTCTTCTTTTATATTTTCTATATTTTCAGATTTTGCCATTTCATTGACGATAAATTCCGCTGAACTAACTTCTGACTCTACCTCTTTTTGTTCAGCTATGTTTAGTCCTTTTTCTATTGTATTCGTAATTGCACCGACATCCTCTACTGCAATATTTGAAATTGTAGGTTCGGTAACTTCATTTGCAACATTATGTTCGTTGGCATTTAAATCTAAAGCTGTCGCACCATCAACAAATAAAGCTTGTTCTTGAGCTTGTGTAGCAATTACATCGCTAGCTACGCTAGGCGAAGAACTATTAAAGTTTCTATTATTTATTCTGTGGACCATACTTACTACTGATTTTGTATCAGGCATTTGCCCATCTAACGCCGTAGCAACAATTGAAACTCTCATCTTACCTTCTAAACTAGGATCTGTTATTGCTCCAATTATTAATTCAGCTTCAGTATCTACTTCTGCTCTAACTTTATTAACAGCTTGATCGACTTCAAATAAAGTCAGATCTTTTCCACCAGTAATGTTTACCAATAGTCCTTTTGCACCACGAAGTGAGTATTCATCTATTAGTGGATTATTTAACGCAAGATCAGCAGCTTTATTTGCTCTATCTTCTCCATCAGACTCGCCTGTGCCCATCATGGCTTTTCCCATTCCTTTCATAACGGTTTCAACATCAGCAAAATCTAAGTTGATTAATCCAGGGCGTACCATTAAATCTGTTACACTTTGTACTCCATGTTTAAGGACTCTATTTGAAAGCTCAAAAGACTCCTCAAATGTTGTTTTTTCGTTAGCAATTTTAAATAAATTTTGATTAGGAATAACAATATTAGTATCAACATGTTTTTTTAATTCATCTAATCCTTTAAGAGCTCTGTTCATTCTGCTTGGTCCTTCATATAAAAAAGGCAAAGTCACTACTCCAACCGTAAGAATATTAAGTTCCTTTGCGGCCCTAGCAATGACATGCGCTGCACCAGTACCAGTACCACCACCCATACCTGCAGTGATAAAAACCATATTGCTTCCTTGAAGATAATTAATAATTTCATTTAAAGACTCATCAGCTGATGCTTGACCTATATCAATTTGTGCGCCTGCACCCAATCCTCTTGTAAGGTTTGCTCCTAACTGAATCTTTGCAGTAGCTTTGTTCATTTTTAAATCTTGTGCATCAGTATTAACCGCTACAAATTCAACTCCTTGTAATCCAGACTCAATCATTCCATTAATAGCATTTCCGCCTGCTCCTCCAACTCCCATAACTAAAATTCTTGGCTTAAGTTCTTTTAACTCAGCTACATTTACATTTATTGTCATTTATCCTCCTTTTTAAATTTATCTTGCCACTTAAAATTTGCCCTGTTGAGATTGGCTTTCTTTCTTGCTTGTATTTTAAATTTTTCAAAAAGTTTTGGTTCCCATATTTGAAAGATTTTTCCTTGACCTACAAAAAGTATTTTTTGCTTGATATTGGCATGTCTTAAAAATTTTTCAGGCATAGAAACTCTTCCCTCGCTATCAAACTGAAGGCTTATACTTTCTGCTAATACTGAAGTTGCAAATATATCTCTCTTTTCTTCAAAAGGATTTAATGCGTCTATTGTGTCTGATAGTTGTTCAATTCTATTCTGTGAACATGCTTCAATCGAAGGATTGTTAAATGATGGATATCCTATAAATCCATTATATCCCAAGCTAGTTAAATAAGATCTAAAAGAAGCTGGCACTGAAACCCTCCCCTTTTTGTCTAAGCTGTTTTCGTGTGTAGATAGAAACATATTTTTTAAAGTCAACGGCGTCATTTAAAAAATCAAATAAGCTTTTGTTTATTGGACTTTTAAACACCATAACCCTCCTTTGGGAATATGTGGGATCATATGGGTTTTCAACCTATACGTCAATACCCTAATTTTATTATAAAATTAGTGCTTTTTTAGGTAAAATGGATGTCTGCTCGCTGCCTTTAAAAATATCAGTAAAAAAGTAGGATTGTTAACAGTCGTTTAAATTGCAATTTAGATACAAAATTGAATCATAATGGAATCAAAAGGTGAACATCCTAATTTTATATTTATTAATCTGTTAACTTTATAATTTTGAATGGAAAAGCCAGACAGTCTGTAAGCCGGGTTCTGTCATTTAAACTAGTCATTTCTCTGGGACGAAAATCTCTCTTCGCCTCTAGCAACCAACCCTGATGGCCCAAACAAGAACGATTTTTGTCAAATCCTCGACATGCCATCTCTATTTGGTCTTGCTCTCGGTGGGGTTTTCCATGCGTTTTTTGTTACCAAAAAACCGGTGTGCTCTTACCACACCTTTTCACCCTTGCCTTGATAAGGCGGTTTATTTTCTGTGGCACTATCCCTGAGGTTACCCTCGCCAGAAGTTATCTGGCACCGTGTTCTTTAGAGCCCGGACTTTCCTCTCTAGATATCCTAAAGCGACTAATCAACTGTCTGGCAAACAACTTATATTTTATTTGCTATTATAAAATCAAGCCTTTTTTTGATACTTTTTGCTTAGATTTATTGATATTTTTAGACATTCAAGGTCTGAAATTCCATTTGCAAGTTCTGCTCTAAAGTGTCTTTGAAATGCTTTGGTTATTTTGTTTAATTCTTTAATTTTTAAACTGGGTTTAACAAAATAACCAATTTTTCTAAGGTTACTAAAAAATACTTTTCTATCTTTTTTGTTAATTTTAATTTTTCTCATTTTTTGTAAAGTCTCAGACTTTAAATCATGCCAAACACCTAATTGTTTTTTTGCAAGTTTTTTCCATGGAAATTTTTCTCCTGGATCCTTTTTTCTTAGAGGTGCAATATCTGAATGGCCTAATATGTTTTGTTTTTTTAAGTTATATTTTTTTTTTAAATATTTACATAATTTAATTAAGTTTTTTATTTGTTTTGCTTTAAAATTTTTATAGCCCCACCTGTGGCCTTTATTTACAAGTTCAATACCTAGAGAATAACTGTTTAAATTTCTATATTTTTGCCACTTTGACTTGCCGGCATGCCAGGATGTGTTTTTTTCACTAACAAGTCTATATATTTTGCCGCTCGAATTAATTAAATAATGGCAACTTACCTTGGAATTTGGATCACAAAGTCTATTTATAGATTCGCGCTCAGATTGCATTCCGGTGTAATGTATGATCAAAAATTTAATCATATTTCTCGGTCTTTTTTTTCTGTTAAAATTTGGTGATATTTTTTCGGCAAAAATCATTTGAAAAAGGCTACATAATTCTCATTTTTTTAACACTTTTTTGACTAGTTATTACCAATAGATAATATATATAAATAATTAAAGATATAATAAAATGAACAAAAATTTTTTTGTAGCAATCTTAGTTTTTTTAATTTTCCAAGCTTATCCTTCAGTTGCGGGTACAAGCGGCAGTGAAGAGTTATCTAAAAAGTCTCAGTCATATTCTACTGGTGAGTGCTTTGAGGGAGTAAGTAGGGCAGTATTCAAATTTAATCATGGTCTTGATAAAGCTCTGTTTAGGCCAATAGCTAAAGGTTACAGAGCACTTCCAGTTCCCATTAGAACTGGAACTGGGAATGTAATTGATAATCTTAGATCTCTACTTTCAATATCAAATAATGTATTGCAAGGAGATCTTAGGGGTGCAGGCAATAAAGCTGGTAGATTTGTAATAAATTCCACAGTTGGAATATTAGGTATATGGGACCCAGCTAGTGCTTTAGGTTTAGAAAAAACAGGCAAAGAAGATTTTGGTCAAACACTTGGAAAGTGGGGCGTGGGAAGTGGTTGTTATTTTGTGCTGCCTGTTTTAGGTCCAACTACAACGAGAGATGCGATAGGTTTAATCGGAGATACTTTTTTAGATCCGGTATATCAAATTACACACAATAATGAGGTTATGGATAGAACTTATTCAGAGCACAACTATTATTATTATAGGGGAACTGGTGCAATTGACTTCAGGGCAAAAAATATAGAGTCGTTTGACAGTGTTGAAAAAAATTCAATGGATCTTTATGCTTCTTTCAAGAGTTTATACTTACAAGATAGAAAACAAAAAATATCTAACTCCAATTCAAAAGTCGAAACACAAGACGATAGCGATTGGGAAGAAATAGATACAAATTAATCAATCGTAGCCACAAATATGAAAAAAGAAAATTTATTTTTTGCATATTTTATTTTAATTTTACTCCTAATACCTTTTAAAAGTTTTGCTTATAGTTCAGATCCACAAGAATTTATCTCTGAAGTAGTTATAGAAGCAAAAAAAATATTAGTAAAAAGTAATGGTAGAGAGTTTAGAGTAGCAAAGTTATCAGAAATTGCATTAAAAACAGTAGATATCAAAGGTATTGGCTCCTACACATTAGGAAAATATAGAAAAGAATTAAGTGAAAAGGAACTAAAGGAGTACCACCTTTTGTTTGAAAAATATTTTTTGAAAAGCTTTACATCGAGATTAACAGATTATTCTGATCCTAAGATAGAAGTGATTTCATCTAAAGTTTTAAATCCTAAATATACAATTGTTAATAGTATATTGCTCGCTACAGATGACAAACCAGAAATTAAAATCGATTGGAGAATCTATACAAAAGATCCTCAAAAACCTTTGATTAGAGATCTAATGATAGAGGGTTTAAGTTTGGCTAAAACTCAAAAGGAAGAATTTGCATCTATTATTGAAAGCAACGACGGTGATATAAAAATGTTGTTCAGCAAATTAAATGAATTCATAAATAAAAAAGATTAAAATTTTAGATTCTTTATTTTTTCTTTAATATATTTAATATTTTCAATAGCTATTTCGTCTCTTTTTGCTACTGCTTCCCTAAGGTTTTTTCCGTAATTTAAAATTAAACCGTTTGATTCTATATGTTTATTATAGATCAATTCTTTTTGTCCTTGATCATTTGTTTGCAAATGTTGTTGCAATGAAAGTATTTTATTTTTTTTTATATATCTTAAAAAAAAAGATATCCAAAGATCATCTTGAAGAAAAAGTTCTTTATTTTCTTTTACAATTATTTCATAAAATTTGTCTATTCCTTTCAAATGATCACTATTCATAGCAAAACCATCTGCACCTTGTCCTATGCCAAATTCAGGAAGAGGGTGAACATAAAAGCTATAAGCATTATTTGAATCAAGAGAATAATAATGTAAAAATTTTTCAATCATATATTTTTTGTATACATGGTCGTCATCCGCAAGAATTACTAAAGATTTATCCTTAATTTTTTTTAAAGAACCTAATAACTTTGTGCCGGGACCAAAATCCTCACATCTTGTTATTTCAACAATACTATCAAGTTTTGGTATTTGATCGTCTGTTATTACAGAATTAAACCTTTTATATTTTCTTGGAATATTTAAAAAAATCTTATCAGGTTTTACTGTTTGATCTAAAAATGAATTAATAGAATGGCTAATACTACTAATTCTTGATGGTATTGTTGTAAGTGAAACATAAATCATATTGTAATTCAATTACCAAAATAAAATTCCTTATTTAAATTCATTAATTTAAATAAATCTTCGGGGAAAAAATTTTTTTCAATTTTTCTTGATTTAACCTTTCTCCCGAACAAATCTGATCCAGTTTGCTGACAATTCTTTATGTGTTCTGTGCTTTTGAATTTATCATCGTTGTACTCTTTGTGAGCAAATGCTTCGAACTTTTCTTTTATTCTTTCTGGACCTCCAAAAGAAGAAAAGCTCCAACCTGCGTCAGTAAAGTGAGATATTCTATTTCTTGCTCTTCTTAATTTATGTGGGGAATATGCATTGCAAATTTCCATAGTAGTAACAATACTTCCTCTCCAACTTTCTATTCGCTCGTAGTTGCAATCGATATGAAATAAGTGCTGTTCAAAAACAACTGGAGCAATTTTTTTAAAGTCAGAAGTTAAAATAAATTTTAATTTATTTTTTGAAGGTATCTCATCAATATCACTTATTATTAAAATATCTTCTTTAGAAAATTTACTACAAGCGTTTTTTATATAATTTCTTTGAAAATTATCTACTCTGTGAGCATCGTCACCTTTTATATTATCAATTATGAAGCTGTCTTCATTTTTGATTTTTTCTAAATCAATATGAAGTTGATGATATTGAATTTTTTTTGAAAAATTACCCAAATTTTTTTTTAATATCTCGGGAAAATTCCATTTTTTCTTTTTGCCTTGGTGCGTTATATCTGCCTCTACTACTACAAAATAATCTACAATTTCATCTAAATATTTGATTCTTAACTCGACTAATTCTTTTTCATTAAAAAACAGAAAAGCATCTATAAGCATAATAATAAATTAATATTTTTTTTTTAAGTTTAAAAGCATAAAAATTATAATATATGCTATTGAGAGGAAAAAAGTAAACAAACTGGTATAATTTGATAAAATTTGTATTTTACTTTGCTGAAAGTCAAATTTTTCGTAGCTTAAAAATTTTTTCATCTTATCTTTATCTTCCACTTTAAAGAGATCTCCCTTTTTGCATCCATTCTCTTCTGGAAATTGATAGCATACAGGATTAAAAAAATTTAGTTCATTATTTTTTTCATCATATGCACTTGCATAAATTAGCGAGTGATTATTTGATATAACTTTTTTATTTGTAAATCTAATTTTATTTTTTGGTAAGTGCTCCAATCCATAACCTAATATTGGATTATAACAATGGAAAGATGAATAATTAATTAAAAAAAGATCATTTTTGTTTGTACTAAAAATAGGTTTGTTTGTAGAAGAATTTACAATCAAAGCTGGTCCTGTGATTATTTTATTTTTTAAAAATTCTTTTTTAACATTTGATATGTCATATTTAGCATCGTTAGTGTACCACGACTTGTCCTTAAATATATTTTGACTCAATAAAATTGTTAAACAAAATAAAGTCAAATATATGCTACCTTTGTAAATTCCATTTAAATACTTTAATAAAAAACCACTTATTAATATTACGGGAATAAGATAAATAACAATCCACCTATACTGAACCCAACTATTTTTAATTAATGGCAAATGTTTGAAGAAATCATATTGACCTAAAAAGTTTACGTTCATTAAAAGTGGAATAGTCAAAAGTATTAGCAGAAATAATAATTCAATTTTTCTATCAATAAAATTCTTAATTTTAGATTTGCTTATAAAAAATATAAAAATAAAGGGTAAAAGTACTGCAGCGCCTAGATTATAGTCTACTTCGTGAAACCCTAAATCAAACATGCTTTTTACATTTTGATTAAAATAATTAATATCAGGGAATAGAAAAAACGATTTTATAGAAGAAATAAAAAAAGAGCTTAAGGATATAAATTCAGTTTGAGAATACCCTCTGGGAAGTTTATTTAGTAAAGCAATTCCAGCTACAATTTTTGAAAGTGATATAAGAATTCCTAAGATGATTGATGAAATAAAATAATTTATTATTTTTAAATTTTTTTTAAATATAGAATAAAATAAAATTATAAAAAAAATACTTACCGTAATTATTGGAACAATTGAAGATGATCCTGAAAAAATAAAATATGAAAACAAAAGTCCAGATAATATAAAATAAAATATTTTTTCCTTAACTACTTTTTTTTCAAAACTCACAAATAAAAAAAAACAGTATAATGGTATAAAAATAAAATTTACGTATGCAATATGGCCTGTTAAAAATCTTCCTATAAAGTAACCATTAAATAAAAATAAAGTTGAACAAAAAATTGATATTAAATAATTAAAAGCAAAAATATTTCTTACTAAAAGAAAGGTGCCATAAAAAGCGATTACGGAAAATAAAAAAAAAGTAAGTTTGATTGAAAATATTGGATCATTAAAAACTAAAAAAATTATTTGAGGTATAGAATAGAACATTGATTGTGGATCTGAGTAAAATGGCAAGCCACAACAAAAGGATGGCGAAAACCAAGGTATAGAAAAGTAGTTATTAATAAACCAAAATTTTCCGTATATAAAATAGGGTATCACATATGCGTAATCGTGACCTAAAAAACCTTTAGAACTTGGTATAATATTTTGAAAAATCAATTGATGAATTAATATAATTAAAATCGACAAAAAAATTGCAAATTTTTTATTGTCAAAAAAATTAGTATTTATCATTTTATAAAATCTGGTGGGCCCGCCAGGATTCGAACCTGGGACCAATACATTATGAGTGTACTGCTCTAACCAGCTGAGCTACAGGCCCTTTTCAATTATTAATGGTTTTACAAGCAATTTATAATAAGTTCAACGATGTTATTCAATTAGCATCTTAATTTTTATTAATATTTAACAACATTTCATAAAAATTGTTGGTGAAACTTTCAATATTAAAAAGTGAACTTTTCATTGAATTCGTCCTTAATTCCTTCTTTAAATTAATAAGAAATTTTTTATTTTCAGAAAATTGTAAAGCTTTGCTGATATAATCATCTTCATTTAGAGCTATCCAATTATCCATACCTAAATTTTTATTTATACTTTCTCCGCACCTAAGCATAAAAAAATCATTAATCATAGTTATAGTTGGTACCCCCATATAGGCAGCTTCAAAGGTGGTAATTCCACCATTGTATGAAAAAGTATCTAATGCAATATCAATTTTATTGTATGTTTCAAGAAATTTTAAACGAGGGGAACGACCTTCAAAAATTAATTTATCAGCTACTTCATGACTATCAAATTTTTTTAAAATATTAAGTTTTATTTGATTATTATCATAATCACTGCTTTTTAATACTAACTTTGAATTTTTTATTTTCTTTAAAATTTTTGACCATGTCAAAATTACTTTATCATTTATTTTACTGACGTTAGTAAAAGCACCAAAAGTTACTGAGTTGTTTTCAGTCTTGTTTGATCTTGATACAGAATTGAGGTTAGAAGTTGACAAAGTTAACCAGATTTTATTTAAATTTAAAATTTGTTCAGTAAATTTAAATTGATCTTTTGAAGGGCTTGCAAAAGGATCTCCAATTATATAATCCATTTCACTTACACCTGTTGAAGATGCACATCCAATCCAGGTAATCTGGATAGGAGCACACCTTTTTTTAAATATATTTAATTTATTTCCTGCTGTATGTCCTGAAAGATCAAAAAGAATATCAATATTATCCTTTCTTATTACATCAATAATTTCATTATCACTTTTTGCAAATACATCCCTCCAATTTTTAATTATTTTCTTTAAATTTTTAGTAATATCATCATTGGTAAGGTTATTGTAATAAGCATATAAATTTAAATTTTTTTTACTCAATTCTTGAATAAAATCTAATAAGTACAAGCCTACAGGATGTTCTCTAAAGTCTGCAGAAACAAATCCTATATTTAGTTTTTTTTCATTTTTATTAAAGAAACCTTTAAAATTTTTTTCCTTTGATTCTTTAAGTTGGGTGTCAAATGATTTTGCAATCTTTAAATAATCGTAGTTTTTATATGAATACAAAACACTCATTAGTAAATTGTTATAGCATTGAAAAAAATTAGGTTTTAAGTCCAGAGCTTTAAGATAAAGATCTATACTTTTGTCTGCATCTCCTAAATCTTTGAAAACATTAGCTAGATTATAGTAAGACTTACTGTAATTTGGATCAATATCTATGATCTTAAAAAAAAATTTTTTTGCTTCTTCATAGTTTCCAATTTTTTCATGAACGATTCCTAAATTATTATATGCATCTAAATAACTGGGATTGATTTCTATAGATTTTTTATAAAATTCTATGGCTTTATTATAAATTTTTAGATCTTGATATAATTTTCCTAGATTATAATAGGAACCTGCATTATTTGGATCGATTGTAATTGCTTTGTTGTAAAATTCTTCAGCCTTTTCTTTTTTTCCAATAGTTTTATAAATATTTCCTAAATTATTATAAGCAAGTTTATAATTTGGATTTATATTTATTGCTTTTAAATAACAATTCTCTGCATCTTTATAATTTTTTAGATGATTATTTACGTTACCAAGATTGTTATGGGCATCAGCATTTTTTGGATTTACATTTATTGCTTTTAAAAGTAGTTCCTTTGCCTTTATAAATTCTTTTTTTCTCACAAAAATTAGAGATAAATTAAATAATGATAAAAAATTATTAGGGTTTTCTTTTAAAATTTCAGAAAAAATACCTTCCGCAATTTTAATTTCATTTTTATTTAAATAATTTATTCCGCTTTGAATTAAGCTATTAACCTTTTTTTCATTATCCATTAAATTAACTCAGTCATTAAACATTTTTAGTCAATTTTTTTTTAACATCTTTCTCATCAGGGATGCCTGACAAAATTTTTTTAAGTTTGTCTACAGTGTCCTGTTGCATAGAAGGATCTTTTATTTTTTTACCTAATTCAACATTTCCAATTTCATGATAAATATCTCCTAAAAAATCATAAAATTTTTTTTCCTTTGTAAAATTTAATCCAATAAGCAGCGTATCAATAGCAAAATAATATAATTTTTCTAGATATGCTAATTTTGCTCTTAAAAATAAATAATTATGATCTTTAATAATATTTTTATCTCCACTTCTTTCAATTTTTACAAATTCTTCTCTTGCTTTATTGATTTCTTTATTATTAATAAAATTTTCTATATTTGCTAAAATTTCAAAACTTTTCATGTTCAATTTTTTTTTTTATATCATTTTGTAATTTATTCTGATAATCGCTCCACCAATTTTTACACTCGTCTCTCTTTTTATTAATTTTGTCTTCACTCCAATTAAGAATAACTTCTTTTGCATCGTTCCATTTTTTTATTTTAATAAAAGGATTATTGGGAAACAATCTGTCATAATATTTGTAACTATCTTCTACTATTGGTATGCAGCCACATTCTAAAGCTTCATAAAGTCTATAAGTCTCTGGGTGAAAGAAGCCATTAGGACAAGGAATAAAATTTGTGTTACAAAATACCTCACTTAACTTTTCGGCATCTAGACTTGAATTATCACCAAATTTTTTAGTTTGATGGATAAAGTTTGGTTTTATTTCTTTTAGGTTGAATAGCAAATCATGTCTGCTTGATTTATGTGATGTGCCAGTGAAAGACCATTTAATTTTTCGATTTTCATAAACTTTTTTATTTTCAATTCCAGATTTATAACCAACGGCAATACATTTAATTTTAGAATTATCAAAAAATAAATTGTTACAAAAAGTTCTCCATATAAATTTGCAGTTTTGATAAATTTCATTTGTTATATTCGGAACATGAAACATTTCATCTCCTAAATGAAATAGAAAAATATTTTCACATACTGAGCTTAATTTACTATAAAAATTTTTTTTATTGTGAATATACGAATCAACAATTATTAACTTATCGTTTAATTCTATATCGTCTAAATTTTCTATTTGCTTATATTCTGTCTCTTTTAAAATATTTTTTATCCATGTACTTGAATTAATTTTGTGATAATTTCCCCAAAATTGATCTTTTTCTCCAATATTGTAATTATTAGAGTTCCAAAGAAACTTGAGCATTTAATTATTAATAATCTAATTATCTAAAAAACTTTTCAACTGTTTTGACCTGCTTGGATGTTTAAGTTTTCTAAGGGCCTTTGCTTCGATCTGCCTTATTCTTTCCCTTGTTACTGAGAATTGTAAACCAACTTCCTCCAAAGTATGGTCGGTATTCATACCAACTCCAAATCTCATTCTTAACACTCTTTCCTCTCTGGGTGTTAAAGTTGCTAAAATTTTTGTAGTTGATTCGCTTAAATTGGCTCTGATTGCTTGATCAAGCGGCATTAAAGCATTTTTATCTTCGATAAAATCTCCTAAGTTACTATCCTCTTCATCGCCTACCGGAGTCTCCAATGAAACAGGTTCTTTAGAAATTTTTAATACTTTTCTAACTTTATCCAATGGCATTCTAAGTTTTTTCGCTAGCTCTTCTGGAGTGGGTTCCCTGCCATATTCACTTAAAATTTGCCTTTGAGTTCTTACAATTTTATTAATAGTTTCAATCATGTGTACTGGAATTCGTATAGTTCTTGCTTGGTCTGCTATAGATCTCGTAATTGCTTGTCTTATCCACCATGTTGCATAAGTAGAAAATTTATAACCTCTTCTATACTCAAATTTATCAACAGCTTTCATAAGTCCTATATTTCCTTCTTGAATTAAATCTAAAAATTGCAAACCTCTATTTGTATATTTTTTTGCAATTGAGATAACTAGCCTTAAATTAGCTTCAACCATTTCTTTTTTAGCTTCTCTTGATTCTTTTTCACCCTTTTGAATACGTCCAACTAATTTTTTAATTTCACCAACAGCAATTCCATTTTTTTGACTTATCTCAATTAGTTTTTCACTAATTTCACTAAAATCTTTTTTGCATTTATTAAAGAAAGACTTCCAGGTTTTATTGTCATTTAAAAAGTTTTTGAAATTAGGATTAATTTCATTGCCTAAGTAGTATTTTAAAAATTCATCTCTAGAAATTTTATGATCTAAAGCTAATCTTAAAAGTCTACCTTCGATAGAAACAATCTTTTTATTTTCATCATAATGTAGTTGTACTAACTCTTGAAGAACTGAAGAACTTAATTGCAAATCTTTGATTTTACTCACTATAGAAATCTGAACTTTTTTATAATTTCTCTCTCTTGAAGAAGAAAATACTTGGCCACGCATTAACACTTCTAACTTATCTTTTTGGTAATCAATAAGTTTTTCATATTGTTTGGATAAATTTTTAATTATGGAAATAATCTTAGGCTTTATTTCATTTTCCATTGCCTCGAGAGAAACATTAAATTCGTCTTCTTCTTCTTGTGTTTCCTCTTCTTTTTTATCCTCTTTTTCTTTAGTCTTATCTTTTTTATCTTTTTTGGGCTGAGAATCTAACTTGTTGTTAGTTGCCGATTTGCTTTCATCATCTATCTCTAAGTATGTAGCATCAATATCAATAATATCTCTTATAAGTATTTCTTCTTTTTCTAATTTTTCTTTCCATTCAAATATTTTTTTTGCAGTGATTGGACTTTGTGCAAGAGCATTTAACATCACATCTTTTCCAGCCTCTATTCTTTTAGCAATTGCAATTTCACCTTCTCTCGAAAGTAGTTCTACACCTCCCATTTCTCTGAGATACATTCTAATTGGATCATCACTTTTATCTTGTGATCTATCATCTTCAACAAGATTTTTTTCCCTTTTTTTATTTGATTGAAAATCTGATTTTTTTTGAACTAAACTTACTTTGTTGTCAAATATGTGCAGAAAAGCTTTTTCAAGGTTATCATGATTACAGTTTCTTTTTCCCAAAGATTTGCCCAGCTCTTCGTATGTTATAAAACCTCTATGGGTTCCTCTGCCCATGAGTCTAGAGAATGATTTAGTTATAATTTTTTCCATTTTAAGATAATCCAACCAGGATATTTATATAAGTCTGCAATCTTAAAAAATCTACCATAAAATTAGCTTTTTTTTTGGATACTTTTAAGTTTTTTAAGGTTCTGAAAAGTATTTTCGTCCATTTTGCTTGCTAATTGTCTTTCTAAATCCTCAATTTCATTTTCGGTGTTTAAAGAATTTATCTCTCCAATTATATCTGAAAATAATTCACTTATTCTATCTTTGGCATCATTGCTAACTAAAATTAAATTTTTGATTGGTGCAAATTGATTTATATTTTTTATAACTTTAAAAAAAGTTCCGTTTTCATCGGAGTATTTTTCATTTTTATTAGGACTTTCTTTTTCAAGTGAGTCATTTATTAATTCAATTTTAAGTTTATTAAGTTCATCGCTTGAAAAATCAATCTCGGAAATGCCTTCAATATTTTCATTGCATGTTTCTGGATAATTTAACATTAAATATAATAAGGAAAATTCCTTAAGAATACGCTTGGAAAATTTTTCATTTTTTGTATTTATTGTTTTGGTTTCGTAAAGTGGAACACTTAATTTTTTAATTTTTTTTGAATTTTTTATGTTATTAGAAAATGGGGTTAGTGTATAAATTTTTTTCAAAAAGTATTCCAAAAAATGTTTGTTAAGTTCCTTATCTGCTATTTGAGAACATAGATTCTTAATTTTTTTTTCTAGAGCGGCATAAGAAGAAGGATTGTTCCTATCAGATTGAGCCAAATAGTAGTTCCACAAAAAATCATAAATGGTAATTTTACTTGTTGTTAATTCAACAAACTTTTTATTTCCAAACTTGCTTACAAAATTATCTGGATCCAAGTCTTCTGGTAAAAATAAAAAATAAATATTATGTTCTGGTTTTAAATGTAAAAAAAGTTTCTCTGCTGCTCTTACTGCGGCATCATTACCGCTTTTGTCGCCATCGAAACAAATAATTGGATTTTTTGAAAATCTCCAAACAAGATTCAATTGTGAGTCCGTAAGTGCAGTGCCTTGATTAGCAACCACATTTGTAATTTGATTTTTGGTCAAGCTTATAACATCGGTAAATCCCTCAACGATAAGTACATTTTCTTGATCACTATTTATAGAATTTTTTAAATTATTTATATTATAAAGATTATTTCCTTTTTTATAAAAAAGTGTTTCCGGTGAATTAATATATTTAGCCATATTAGTTTTTTCAAATATCCTGCCACCAAATGCTATGGTTGATCCGTACAAATTTTTAATTGGAAAAACAATTCGTCCCCTAAATCTTTCAATATATATTTTTTTATTCTCATCATAAAAGAAAAGGCCTGACATTTTGATTTGTTCTTCGGTATAATTATTGTTATCTTTCAAGAAAGAATTATTTTTACTGGAATACCCAATCCTAAATTTTTCTATTTCAGTTTTATTAATATTTCTTTTTTCTAAATAGTTAATAACACTCAAAAAATTATTTGACTGTAAATTTTTGTAACAATAGCTTTCATAGTCTTGCAGAATTTTTTCATATAATTTCCAATTTTTTTCTCTTTGTTCATCAATTTTTGAAAATTTATAAATAGGAACTCCAGCTAATGCCGCAAGTTGTTTTACAGCCTCACCAAATTTAAGACTTTGAGTCTTCATCAAAAAGTCAAAAATATTTCCATGTTCAGCTGAACTAAAGCAATGGTAAAATCCTTTTTGATCATTCACAGTAAATGATGGTGTTTTTTCATTTGTAAAAGGAGAAAGGCCAACAAATTCTTTCCCTCTTCTTTTTAGCTTGACTGTCTTTGAAACTACCTCGGATACTTTAATCTTATTCCTAATTTCGTCTAGATATTCTTTTGGATACTTCATTTATTAAGTTCACTTTTTAAAAAATTTCCCACTTTTGCAAAGTCCAAATCATTGGCATGTTTTTTTTTCAAAATACCTATTACTTTTCCCAAATCCTTTACTGAGGAGGCGTTGGTTTCTAAAATTGTTTTTTTGCACAGTTGCTCCATCTTCTCATCACTCATTTGTTTAGGTAAAAATGACTCAATAATCAAAACTTCATCGCCCTCTTTCTTGAAGAGCTCTTCTCTCCCTGCCTTTTTGAATATATCAGCAGATTCTTTTCGTTGCTTAATCATTTTTTTAAGAATCGACATAATATCATTATCTGTAATGTCTTTTTTATCACCCTTTCTTTTAGCAATTTCACCATCCTTAATTGCAGCAAGAACTAAACGTAAAGTAGAAATTAAATTTTTATCTTTATTTTTAAGGGCATTTTGAAACTTTGAATTTATATTATCTTTTAATGTCATTATAAAATAATCTACTTTAATCATTATTTAGGTTCAAAAGAAATTTTTTTTAAAATTTTTATTTCTTTAATATTCACATGTTGCGCAAAACCATGTTTTATAGTAAAAGCCTTTAACTCATGAGTTGTATTTGTTAAAAAAAACAAATTTAAACCAATTCAAAAAAAATAATCTTAAAGAGATTAAATCAACGGGTATTTTAGTTTTAGAAAATGGACAGCACTTCAAGGGTGTAGGTTTTGGGTACCAAGGGGTTGCTACTGGTGAAGTTTGTTTTAATACTTCTATAACCGGATACCAAGAGATTATCTCTGATCCATCTTATGCTGGACAAATTATTAATTTTACTTTTCCTCATATAGGAAATGTTGGGACTAATAATGAGGATCACGAATCTGATAAAATTTGGACTAGAGGTGTTATATTTAACTCTGAAATAACAAATCCTTCAAATTACCGATCTCTTAAAAATTTAGACAAATGGCTTAAAAAAAATAAGATTGTTGGAATAACAGGTTTAGACACTAGAGGTTTAACAAATTTTATTAGAAGCAAAGGAGCCCCCAAGGGAACTATTTATAATAATAAAAAAGGAAATTTTAATATTAAAAAATTATTGAATAATTCAATCAAATGGCCAGGCTTGAATGGTTTAGACCTTGCGCAAGAAGTAACTACAAAAAAAATATATAAATGGAAAGGTTTAAAAACCTGGAAAAAGGGAAAAGGATTTGTAAAAAACAAAAAAAAATCTTTAAGAATAGTGGCTATAGATTATGGAATTAAAGAAAATATTTTAAGATATTTTTCAAATTATAACTGTGAAGTAATTGTTGTGCCTTGTAAAAAAACAGCTGAAGAAATATTGCAATTAAAACCAGATGGAATATTTTTGTCAAATGGACCTGGAGATCCAGCTGCAACCGGAAAGTATTCCGTAAAGATTATTCAAAAATTAATTAAACTTAATCTACCAATTTTTGGAATTTGTTTAGGTCATCAAATTCTTGCTTTAGCGTTAAATGCTAAAACAAAAAAAATGAAACTTGGACATAGAGGAGCCAATCATCCAGTTAAAAATTTAATTACCAAAAAAGTTGAAATTACAAGCCAAAACCACGGTTTCGAAATTGTTAAAGAAAGTTTGAATAAGAATATAGAAGTTACCCACAAATCTTTATTTGATAATTGCATAGAGGGAATTAAATTAAAAAACAAACCAGTTTTT
This sequence comes from uncultured Pelagibacteraceae bacterium, assembly GCA_902530215.1. Lineage (GTDB taxonomy): Bacteria > Pseudomonadota > Alphaproteobacteria > Pelagibacterales > Pelagibacteraceae > CABZZR01. The sequence goes on along the minus strand of CABZZR010000004.1, from coordinate 37,983 downwards.
TCTGTTCAATATCATCCCGAATCAAATCCTGGTCCACAAGATAGCTATTATTTATTCGGTGACTTTATTAATGAAGTAAAAAAATATGCCAAAAAGAAAAGATATTAAAAAAATTTTAGTTATTGGTGCTGGACCGATAATAATTGGTCAAGCGTGTGAGTTTGATTATTCAGGAACACAGGCTTGTAAAGCACTGAAGGATGAGGGCTATAAAGTAATATTAATTAATTCAAATCCTGCAACAATAATGACTGATCCTGAGGTTGCTGATAAAACTTATATAGAACCAATATCGATTGAAATACTTGAGGAAGTAATTAAAAAAGAGAGACCTAATGCTATTCTTCCTACTATGGGTGGGCAAACTGCTTTGAACCTCGCGATTAAAGCAGAAAAATCTGGTTTATTAAAAAAATATAAAATTGAACTTATTGGGGCTAATTCAAAAGCGATTGCTAATGCTGAGGATAGAAAGAAATTTAGGAGGAACATGTCAGAAATTGGTATCGACTTACCAAAATCTGAAATCATCGATAGTTTTAATCAGGCATCAAAATGTTTAAAAAAAATTGGCTTACCAGCTATCATCAGACCTTCTTTTACTTTAGGTGGATTAGGAGGAGGGATCGCTAGATCTAAAAAAGATTTCTTTAAAATCGTTAAAGAAGGCATACACGAATCACCACAAAACCAAGTATTAGTTGAAGAGTGTTTAGATGGCTGGAAAGAATTCGAAATGGAAGTCGTGCGTGACAGAAATAATAACTGCATAATAATTTGTTCGATTGAAAATGTTGATCCAATGGGAACACACACTGGCGATTCGGTTACCGTCGCACCAGCTCTCACATTAACAGATAAAGAATATCAAGTGATGAGAAATGCATCTATTGCATGTTTAAGAAAAATAGGTGTTGAGACCGGAGGTTCAAATGTTCAATTTGCAATTAATCCTAAAAATGGAAGAATGGTAATCATTGAAATGAATCCAAGAGTTTCGAGATCATCTGCATTAGCCTCGAAAGCAACAGGATTTCCAATTGCAAAAGTAGCAGCAAAATTAGCAATTGGTTATACTTTGGATGAACTTCAAAATGAAATTACAAAAATAACTCCAGTATCTTTTGAACCTACAATCGATTATGTGGTAACAAAAATTCCAAGATTTACTTTTGAAAAATTTTCAGACACTAAAGCAATTTTAGGTACATCTATGCGATCAGTTGGAGAGGCAATGGCAATAGGAAGAAATTTTAAAGAATCTCTTCAAAAAGCACTTGTATCATTAGAAACTGGATTATCAGGAATGGATAATATTTTTAGCTATTCAAAAAAAGAAATTTTAAAACAATTAAAAGTAAATATTCCCAATAAATTAATTCTTATTGCTGAGGCCTTTAGGAAAAAAATTTCTATGAACACTATATATAAATTATCAAAAGTTGATCCATGGTTTTTAAATCAAATAAAGGAGATTGTTGATGAAGAAAATAATATTATTAAAAAGGGCCTACCTAAAACCTTTGCTGAATTTAATAGAATAAAGTCACTAGGTTTTTCAGATAAAAAACTATCTGAACTTACTGGAATTAAAGAAAAAATAATAAGATACAAAAGAACAGCTTTAAAAGTTTTTCCTGTTTATAAAAAAGTAGATACTTGTGCGGCAGAATTTAAATCATTTACACCATATATGTATTCAACTTATCAAAGAAATTTCTCTTTAAGCACAGAATGTGAGGCTGAACCGAGTAATAATAAAAAAATAATTATACTTGGAGGAGGTCCAAATAGGATTGGTCAAGGAATTGAATTTGATTACTGCTGTTGTCAGGCCAGTTTTTCCTTAAAAGATGCAGGATTTGAAACCATTATGGTTAACTGCAACCCCGAAACTGTTTCAACAGATTATGACACAAGTGATAGATTATATTTTGAACCTTTAATTGAAGAATATGTTTACAACATAATTTTAAAAGAAAAATCAAAAGGGAAATTGCTAGGAGTTATTGCTCAATTTGGTGGACAAACCCCAATAAAGCTTGCAAAATTTCTATACGAAAATAGGCTGCCAATTCTTGGCACTCAATATTCATCGATTGATCTTGCAGAAGACAGGGACAGATTTAGAAATTTATTAATTCGACTTAATTTAAAACAAGCTGAAAGTGGAATTGCAAATAAGTTTGACCAAGCAATAAAAATATCAGAAAAAATTGGTCTTCCAGTTATTGTGAGGCCTTCTTATGTTTTGGGGGGAAGAGCAATGGAAATAGTTCATGATAAAAGTCAATTAAAACAATTCATAAATGAAGCCTTTAAAGCATCAGAACAAAATCCTATTTTAATAGATAAATTTATTGATAACGCTATGGAGGTAGATGTGGATGCAATATCTGATGGTAAAGATGTCTACGTGGCTGGAATTATGCAGCATATAGAAGAAGCAGGAATTCACTCCGGTGACTCTGCATGTTGTTTGCCGCCCGTATCAATTAAACAAAATCTTTTAAGAGAATTAAAAATTCAAACCAGAAAATTGGCCTTAGCATTAAAAGTTAAAGGTTTTTTAAATATTCAATATGCAATAAAAAAAGATGAAATTTTTGTGATCGAAGTAAACCCTAGAGCGAGCAGAACAATTCCTTTTGTTTCCAAAGCAAACGGTATCCCACTTGCAAAAATTGCATCAAGAATAATGACAGGTGAAAAACTTTCAAAATATAAATTAAAATATAAAACTAATAAACGATTTGCTGTAAAAGAAGCTGTATTTCCATTCAATAAATTTCCAGATAGTGATCTCCTTCTTGGACCAGAAATGAAATCAACCGGTGAAGTAATGGGTTTTGATGATGACTTTGGAATGGCGATAGCCAAAAGTCAGATTGCTGCATCAAATTCATTGCCAACAAGTGGTTTGGCATTTTTATCTGTTAAAGACTCTCACAAACAAGAAATTATTGGCATCGCACAAAGATTGTTAAAAATGGGGTTTAGTTTATCAGCAACAAAAGGAACTGCTAAAGTTCTTGGTCAAAATGGCATGAAGTGTAAAAAGATAAATAAAGTAAGTAGTGGAAAACCGCATATAGTCGATATCTTAAATTCAAAGAAAATATCTTTGGTAATTAATACTGGCGGTGGAAACAGTGAACATAGAATTAGTGATGCACGAGCATTAAGAAGAGGAACATTGGTAAATAAAATTCCTTACTGCACAAACATGTCGACCGCATATTCCTTTTTAGAGGCAATTAAATCACTGAAAACTAAAAAACTTAAAATAAAATCTCTTCAGGAAAATTAAAAAACTTTCCAATCAGTTTCAAAAGTAACATAGTTTATTTGTAAACATCTTCTCTCTTTCTTAATTTCTTTTTTTTCCATACCATGCCATGTATTTTCTCCACTGGAAAAAAAATAACCATAATTATCTTTATATGGAACAGTTTTTATTTTTTTTAAATTTTTATCATATAAATCTGTTCCTAAATTTTCAGATTCATCAAATGGATTGGCAAACAAAAGACAAGAAATTAATTTTTCTTTTATATCGCAATGAGGTTTTAACCAGAAACCTTGTCTATCACAAATTATCTCAACTCTGACAAAAGTGTTGGATAATTTTTTTTTAATTAATTCACTAATAAAATTATGAGTTTCTTTTGACCTTAGTTCTTGAATTAATAAATTAAGATTCGGATAATTATCACAATTATCTTTTGTGATAAAATTTCTAAATTTAATTGCTTTACCACCAGATGTTATCCCCTGTCTAAACTTACCTTCGCCTCCATCAATTGCTCTAGTGCCATCATATTTAATGTTCATTTCAGCTAAATTTATTATTTGGGTTTCGCAAATTTCATTTATTTGATTTGTGGTTAACGGTTTATTTATTTCCCAATGAGCAAAAGGGGAGTTATAAAATTCTATTCTTTTTTTAATCGAATTTAAAAATTCCATTTTTGCTTGCTCTCAATTTTTATGTTTATTAATTTTGCTATTCTATCCGCTTCATTAAGATTATCATAAGTCCAATTATTAATATCATCACCTAGGTCTTTTATGATTCTCATTTCTTTAAATAGCTTAAAGAATCTTTTAAATCTATAATTATTTTTTTTTGCCTTCATATGTGCAACAAATATTGGTTTGCCTGATGTTGCTGCTTCAGAAATCATTGACGTTGAATCGCAAGTAACAATTATTTTATCTGATAAAGCAAAAGAAGATAAATAAGCTTGTTTGTCAACTGTTTGTACAACATGACTATTAGAGTCAAACTCTTTCAAAGCTAAATTAATTATTTTTTTTGGAGTTCTTATAGATGGGATAACTATTACTTTAAATCCATTTGATATAAAAATATCTTTTATATCACTGAAAATCTTACTTAATTGTTTTTCACTAAAATCATAATATTTATTTGGCCCGCCCAAAATTAAAGAAATAATTTTTGAATCTCCTGCCTTATTCAACAAATAAGGTCTGGCATTTTCTATTTCAGACTTCGTAATATAATGTATAGCTCCTTTAGTATTTATTACATTTTCTCCTTTTAAACCATCATGTTCTGGCGCAACAACCAAATCAAATTTTTCAAGATTTATTTTTGGATCCTGAATATGAATTGTAAATATTTTTTTGTTATGCTTTTTAAAAAAAATTGAAGGAATTACACTTTTTCTTCCACATGAAATAATTATATCTGGGGTTTGATTTTCAGAAAAATAAATTTTATCTTTAAAAATTATTGAGGAAATTGGTGTTAATTTTGGAGGAATCAGTTTCCAGGGAAATTTTATATTAACAGTTTTGTGGATAAATTCAGCCTTTAAAGCCTTTGCCATTCCCTCTGATTGACTAATCATACCGTGCATACCCTCAGTTAAAAGCAATGCTCTCAATTTTCCCATAAACACTTAATATATATTCCTAATTTTTATTTTGCTACAACATAATAAATAGGTTTTATTTGAAATCAGAATCCTTTATACATCTCAAATGGAAATATGCGTATTGAAGAAGATATCAAGTTGGATTATGCCGATGTTTTGTTTCGGCCAAAACGCAGTACGCTATCTAGTCGTAAAGACGTAGAACTTAAACGTACCTATAAATTTAAATACTCCAATCATCAATGGTCAGGTATTCCAATTATAGCTGCCAATATGGATGGTGTTGGAGAAATAGAAATTGCAAAAAACTTAGCTGAATTTGAAATAATGACGTGTTTAACAAAACAACATAATCTAAAAGCAATTAAACGGAATTCTTCTGTAAAAGGAATTCACCAGCACTTAATTCTCAGTACCGGGACTAGCCCCGAAGACTACAAACGATTAAATGAAATAATGAAAGAATGTAGTTTTTTTGAATTTATATGTATTGATATTGCAAATGGATACTCTGATCATTTTAGCAAATTTGTAAGTTCTGTAAGAGAAAAATATCCAACTAAAACTATAATTGCTGGAAATGTTGTGACTGCAGATATGACCCAAGAACTAGTTATGAATGGAGCCGATATTGTAAAAGTTGGCATTGGCCCGGGCAGTGTTTGTACGACACGTATCCAAACAGGTGTAGGTTATCCTCAACTTAGTGCGGTTATAGAATGTGCTGATGCAGCTCACGGATTAGGCGCTCATATTATTGCTGATGGAGGATGCACATGTCCTGGTGACGTAGCAAAAGCATTTGGTGGTGGTGGTGATTTTGTTATGTTGGGAGGTATGCTAGCGGGTCACGAAGAAGGTGGTGGAAAAAAAGTAAAAAAAAATGGATCTCAATTTATCGAATTTTACGGGTCAAGTTCAGATACAGCACTTGAAAAACATTATGGAGGACTTTCGGATTATAGAAGTAGTGAAGGAAAAAAAGTCCAATTAAAATTCCGTGGTAAAATAAAAGACACTGTCCAAAATATACTGGGCGGCTTAAGAAGTAGTTGTACTTATGTTGGTGCCCCTTCTCTCAAACAGCTTAGCAAATGCACAACTTTTGTAAGAGTGAACCAACAATTTAATGATACTTTTAAATAAGATTAAAAGCTTTAAATTTTATTAAAAGTACCCATATTAGTGTAAAGTATGAACAATAATTCAAAAAAACATTCTAAAGTCTTGATTATAGGATCTGGTCCTGCTGGATATACTGCTGCAGTTTATGCAGCTAGGGCAATGTTAAAGCCTATGCTTGTGCATGGTATGGAGCCTGGAGGACAATTATCAACAACTACTGATGTAGAAAATTATCCTGGTTTTTCAAAAGTTATCCAAGGACCTTGGTTAATGGATCAAATGAAAGATCAGGCAAAAGCTGTCGGAACAGAAATGATTGAGGATCATATTGCTTCTGTAAACCTAAAATCTAAACCGTTTGAAGCTGTTGGAGATGGTGGACAAAAATATACCGCAGATTCAATTATTATTTCAACGGGAGCTCAAGCTAGATGGCTCAATATAGAATCGGAACAGAAATTTAGAGGGTTTGGAGTTTCTGCATGTGCGACTTGTGACGGCTTTTTCTTTAAAGATAAAATTGTTGCAGTAGTTGGTGGAGGCAATGCTGCTGTTGAGGAAGCAATGTTTTTAACTAAATTTGCTTCAAAGGTTAAACTAATACATAGAAGAAATGCTTTAAGAGCTGAGAAAATGCTTCAAGAGAAACTAATGGCTAATAAAAAAATTGAAATAATTTGGGACAGCGTTGTCGAAGAAGTTATAGGAGATAATGAGCCAAAAAATGTTAAAGGATTAAAAATTAAAAATGTAAAAACAAATAAGGTAGAAGAATTAAAAATAGATGGCTTGTTTATTGCTATCGGACATGATCCGGCTACCTCTCTTTTTAAAGGTCAGCTAAATATGGATAAAGAGGGATATATAGTTACCAAACCAGACTCTACTGTGACTAATGTACCTGGTGTTTTTGCTGCAGGAGATGTTAAAGATAAAATATTTAGACAGGCAGTTACTGCAGCCGGAATGGGATGCATGGCTGCACTTGAAGCTGAAAAACATTTGTCATCAAAATGAGCAATAAAGTTTTACTAACAGGAATAAGTGGATGGATTGCAAAACATACAGCTATAGAATTATTAAATTCTGGCTACGAGGTTTTAGGAACAGCAAGGAACAATAATTTAATTGAAAAAACAAAAGAAACTATAAGTAAATATGCTCCAATAGATAAATTGTCATTTGTTGAGTTGGATCTTCTTAAAGATGATGGGTGGAATGAGGCAGCAAAAGGATGTAAATATATATTTCACATTGCTTCTCCATTTCCCATGAAAGTTTCAAAAAATAGAGAAAGTTTATTACCCACCGCTGTTGATGGGACATTAAGAGTATTAAACGCTGGTGTAAATGCTGGTGTGGATCAAATAATTAAAACTTCCTCAATCGTTGCAATGTTTAGAAAACCTAACAGAAGCAATCCCTATACATTTGGAGAAAATGATTGGACTGATGAAAACTGGATAGAGGGTGTGAGTGACTACTTTTTGTCAAAAACAAAAGCAGAAAGAACTGCTTGGGAGTTTATGGAGAGTAAAGGATTAAAAAATAAATTAACGACAATTAATCCTGGTGGAGTATTTGGTGATGCTTTAGATAAAAAAGGTGGTACATCAATAGAATATGTTAGACAATTTATGTCGGGTAAATTTCCAGGAGCACCAAAATTTGCAGTTTTAATTTCTGATGTCAAAGATATAGCAAAAGCACATGTTGCCTGTATAGGAAATAAAAAAGTCGGTGGAAGAAGATTAATTGTTGGAAAAGAAGTAAAAAAACTAGTTGAGTTATCTCAATTGATGGCCGAAGCGATGCCAGAGTATGCAAAAAAACTTCCCAAAAAAGAACTACCAAATTTTATGGTTAAATTAATAAGTTATTTAGATTCAAGCGCTAAAACAATGATACCGGATCTAGGGATTTTAATGCAAACTGATACAACTTATGCAGAAGAATTATTAGGTTTTAAATTTAAACCTGCAAAAGGTTGTATAGCAGAGAATGCTAGATCAGTAGTGAGACTGGGATTAGTTTAAACTTTCACAAAAAGATTTTATTCTCTCTAAAGCTTTTTTAAGATTATCCATTGAAGTGGCATAGGAAATTCTAAAATATCCATCTAGACCAAATGCTGATCCTTGGACTACGGCTACTAAGGCTTCCTCAAGTAATTTCTCCACAAAGTCTTTATCTGTTTTTAGTTTTGTCTTTTTTCCTAATAATTTTTTGCAACTTGGAAATACATAAAAGGCTCCGCTTGGTTTCAAGCAGCTAATACCTTTAATATTATTTAAGCTATTAACTACAAAGTCTCTTCTTTCTTTAAAAGCATTTGCTCTTTCTTTGATAAAATCTTGAGTACCATTCAAGGCTTCAACTGCAGCGGCCTGACTAATAGACGAAGGGTTAGAAGTTGATTGAGATTGAATTTTACTAATTGCCTTTATTATTTCTTTAGGGCCAGCCGCATAACCAATTCTCCAGCCTGTCATCGCATAGGATTTACTTACCCCATTCATCGTAAGTGTTCTGTTTTTTAATTTTGAGACTTGCGCAATCGTAAAAAAATTAAAATTATCATAAGTAATGTGTTCGTAAATATCATCACTTAAAATATGAACATTTTTATTTTTAATTAAAACTTCAGATAATGCTTCTATCTCTTTTTTTGTGTATGAAGCTCCAGTAGGATTTGATGGGGAATTAAGTATTAACCATTTTGTTTTTTTTGTAATAGCTTTTTTTAAATTTTTTGGTGTCAGTTTAAAACCATCGTTCTCATTACACTTAACGATTTTTGGATTTCCCCCAGCTAACAAAACCATATCTGGATAAGACACCCAAAAAGGAGCTGGTATAATTACTTCGTCACCTTTATTTAGGGTGGCCATAAATGCATTATAAATTACTTGTTTTCCCCCAGTTCCAACAGTGATTTCCTCTGCAGAATATTCAAGATTATTTTCCCTTTTAAATTTGTTGACTATTGCTTTTTTTAAAGCCGGAGTTCCATCTACAGCTGTATATTTCGTCTCTCCTCTATTAATTGCTTCGATAGCCGCTTTTTTAATATTGTCAGGAGTGTCAAAATCTGGCTCTCCCGCCCCTAGCCCTATTACATCTTTGCCTGCGGCTTTTAATTCCCTAGCTTTTTGGCTCACAGCTATTGTAGGTGATGGTTTTATCCTTTTTAAAGAGTTGGAAACTATGCTCATTAATTTTATTATATGTAAAAATTATTAATTACTATGCAAAATACATATCAAGAAAAGTCGTCAGATCCAATTGATAAAGACTTTTTATTTGGAAAAAAATTAGAAGGTGGAATTAAACTATCTACTGTTTCTGATTTTAAACCTGCCGGCGATCAGCCTGAGGCCATAAAAAAGTTGATTTCAGGAATAAAAGACAAAAAAAATGACCAAGTTTTATTGGGAGTTACTGGTTCAGGCAAAACATTTTCTATGGCAAAAATAATTGAGGCATTAAATAGACCTGCTTTAATTCTTGCTCCAAATAAAACGTTAGCCGCTCAACTATATGGTGAGATGAAAACTTTCTTTCCAAAAAATGCAGTGGAATATTTTGTATCTTACTATGATTATTATACTCCAGAAGCTTACGTACCAAGATCCGACACCTATATTGAAAAAGAAGCATCTATTAATGAACAGATAGACAGAATGCGACATTCAGCAACTCGATCTCTGCTTGAAAGAGATGATGTAATTATTGTTGCAAGTGTTTCCTGTATCTACGGTTTGGGCTCAGTTGAATCTTACAGTAAAATGACTTTGGGAATTAAAAAAAATCATGAACATAACCGCGAACAAATAATAAAAACTTTAGTTAATCTACAATATAAAAGAAATGACCACAATTTCCATCGTGGTACGTTTAGAGTAAGAGGAGATAATTTAGAAATTTTTCCATCTCATTTAGAAGATAGAGCTTGGAGAATTTCTCTATTTGGAAATAAAGTTGAAACAATTGTTGAATTTGATCCGCTGACTGGCAGCAAAACAAATGATTTAAATTTAATTAAATTATATGCAAATAGCCATTATATCACTCCAAGACCTACTATTGAACAGGCAATTGTAGAAATAAAAAAAGAATTAGAAATTACTTTAAAAAAACATAAGTCTGAAAACAAACTTTTAGAAGCACAAAGATTAGATGAAAGAACTCGATTTGATTTAGAAATGATCGAGGCAACGGGAACTTGCGCTGGAATAGAAAATTATTCTAGATTTTTAACAGGCAGAAAGCCGGGAGAACCACCTCCTACTCTTTTTGAATACTTTCCAGATAATACTTTGATTTTTGTTGACGAAAGTCATGTAACGGTTCCACAATTAAACGGAATGTATAAAGGTGATTATACGAGAAAAAAAACTTTGTCAGAGTATGGTTTTAGGCTTCCTTCATGCATGGATAATCGCCCTTTAAAATTTCAAGAATGGGATGCTATGAGAACTCAAACTATTTTTGTTTCTGCAACACCTGGACCTTGGGAGCTTGGGCAAACCTCTGGAAAATTTGTGGATCAAGTAATAAGACCTACAGGGCTATGTGATCCTGAAGTACAGATTAGACCGGCAAAAAATCAAGTTGATGATCTTCTAGCAGAATGTAAAGAAGTTGCCAAAAAAAATTTTAGATCTTTAGTAACAACTTTGACAAAAAAAATGGCTGAGGATTTAACTGAATATCTTCATGAAAATGGAGTTAAGGTAAGATATATGCACTCTGATATAGACACGCTAGAAAGAATTGAAATTATGAGAGATTTAAGAATGGGCGTCTTTGATGTTCTTGTTGGAATTAATTTGCTAAGAGAAGGATTGGATATTCCTGAATGTGCTCTAGTTGCAATATTAGATGCTGACAAAGAAGGTTTTTTAAGATCCGAGAGGTCTTTGATTCAAACAATAGGAAGAGCGGCAAGAAATGTTGAGGGTAAAGCAATTCTGTATGCTGATAAAAAAACTAAAAGTATAGAAAAAGCAATTGAAGAAACTGATAGAAGAAGAAATTTACAACTAGCTTACAATAAAAAAAATAATATTAACGCTACTTCAATAAAAAAAGAAATAACTGATATTTTAGAAAGTATATATGAAAAGGATTATGCTAAAATCAATGTAGATACATCCATAGGTCACAATTTAAAAAAACATTTAAAATCACTTAAGAAAAAAATGAAAGAATCTGCTGAAAATCTTGAATTTGAAGAGGCAGCAAAAATTAGAGATGAAATAAGAAAATTGGAGGCAAGCGAATTAGAGATTGGAATTAATCCAAAAATAAGACAATCTAAACTTCAAAATAAAATCTACCCCGAAGGCAGATCAACCCAAGGTAAACCAGGAACAAAACCAAGAAAAAAAAGATGAAAAACAAAAATTTATTAATTACTGGTGCTGCAACGAGAGTGGGTAAAGCTATAGCAATACATTTTGCTGAAAAAGGCTGGAATATTGCAATCCATTATTTTCGTTCATATTCAAAGGCCATGAAATTAAAAAAAAAAATAGAACAAAAATGTGTAAAAGTAGCTCTGATTAAAGCTGATTTAAAAAACCCAAAACAAACAGAAAAAATCATACCTTTAGCAAGAAAAAAACTAGGTCCTATCGATTGTATCGTGAACAATGCTGCACTGTTCGAAAAAGATGATATTGCCAATTTCTCGACTAAAAGCTGGAATGATCATTTAAATATTAATCTTCTTGCCCCAACTATTCTAACCAAACAGTTTGCAAAACAAGCTCCAAAAAAAACTATATCCAATATAATAAATATTATAGATCAAAGAATATTCAATCTTACCCCTTTTTTTATGTCATATACTATTAGCAAAAGTGGCTTACAGACTTTAACAAAAACTATGGCTATGCGATTGGGGCCAAATATTAAAGTTAATGCCATTGCACCAGGTCCAACTATAAAAAGCAAAAGACAAACTGAAAGACACTTTAAAACTCAAGTAAGAACAACACTTCTTAAAAAGCCTGTTCGACTAGTAGATATTTGTGATACCGTTGAATTTTTGATTAATAATAATTCAGTTACAGGGCAAATTATAGCTGTTGATAGTGGTCAAAATTTATCGTGGGATATAAAAGATGAAAAAGAATAATTTTAAAATTATAGAATTAAAAACAAAAAAAAATAAAAGTTTAATTAAAAGAACTGTATTTATTAAAGATTTTATTATTGAAGAAATAATAGGTTTTTATAAACACGAAAAAGAAAAAAAACAAAAAATAATATTTAATATAGCTTTGGATATTGACCAAAACTCTCTTCCTAATGAGAAAGATATAAAAAGCATAGTGGACTATGAAAAAATTACAAATAAATTAGAAAACTTAACTAAGAGTAAAAAATATAATTTTTTAGAAAGTTTGGCTGAGGATTCTTTTGAAGAAATATTTAGAGATAAAAGAATAAACTCCATAAAAATTAAAATAGAAAAACCCGATGCGATTAAAAATGCCAATTCTGTCGGGGTAGAAGTTTTTAAAACAAGAAAAGATTATGAGGGATCTTGATTTTGGGAGAGAGTTAATTAAAAAAAAAATACCTTTGGTTTCAAATAGTCCTGGGGTTTACAGGATGATTGATAAAAAAGGTCAAGTACTCTACGTAGGCAAGGCAAAGAATTTACCAAATAGATTGAAAAGCTATGCTTTAGATAAAAACCAACCAATAAGAACTGAAAGGATGTTGGCCCTTACAAGCAATTTGGAGATTGTGACAACTGGCAGTGAGGCAGAAGCTTTGCTGTTAGAAGCAAATCTTATTAAAAAATTTAAACCAAAGTTTAATGTACTATTAAGAGATGACAAATCATTTCCCTACATTTTCATAGAAAAAGATTGTGACTGGCCTCAATTATCCAAACACAGAGGGAAAAAAAATAAAAATGGTTTTTATTTTGGTCCCTTTGCATCTGCTGGATCTGCTAATTGGACTATAAAAGTTTTACAAAAAGTTTTTTTATTAAGAGTTTGCAATGAATCAGTTTTTAAAAATAGAGAACGACCTTGTATACTTTACCAAATTAAAAGATGTGCAGCGCCATGTGTAAATTACTTAAGCAAAACTGAATACTTAAAACTTGTGTCAGACGCAATTTTATTTCTTTCGGGAAAATCAAAAAATATTCAAAAAAAATTATCAATAGAAATGGAAAAAAGTAGTGAAAACATGGATTATGAAAAAGCTGCGGTTTTAAGAGACAGAATCAAAGCATTAACTCAAATTCAATCTTCACAAAATATAAGTTCAGCAAATCTTGATAATGCTGATGTTATTTCTATTGCACAAGAAGCGGGTAAAAGTTGTGTTCAAGTATTTTTTTATAGATCAAAACAAAATTGGGGCAATCAATCTTATTTTCCATCACACGATAAATATCATACACCTGAGGAAGTTTTGAGTTCATTTATTACACAATTTTATGAAAATAAAAATATACCTGTTGAAATTTTACTTAATAAAAAAATTAAAGATTTAGATTTAGTTAAAGCTGCATTGGAAAAAAAAGAAGAAAAATTAATATCTATAAAAATCCCTTCAAAAGGTAATACTTTTAGATTATCCAAAATGGCTGAAAAAAATGCGAAAGAAGCTTTGACAAGAAAAATTTTTGAGTCTGAGACAAATAATAAACTTTTAAACGAAGTTGCGGATAAATTTAAATTAGATATTACGCCAAGATTTATTGAGGTGTATGATAATAGCCATATTCAAGGATCTAACTCGGTAGGTGCTTTAATTACTTTTGGATCTGAGGGTTTTATTAAAAAGAAATACAGAAAATTTAATATAAAAAATAAAGAACTGAATGCTGGAGATGATTATGGAATGTTAAAAGAAGTTTTTGAAAGAAGATTTTCAAAAATTATTAAGGGTAAAAATTTAACAGATGCAACAATTCCTGATTTGGTGATTATAGATGGTGGCAAAGGACAATATTCAGTGGGTAGAAAAATACTAGATGAATATGGCTTTCATGACATTCCGATAATAGCAATAGCAAAAGGTAGAAATAGAAATAAAGGGGATGAAACTTTTTTTCACAAAGCCAAAGTTGTTAAGTTAAATAAAAGAGAACCTTTATTATTTTTTCTTCAAAGATTAAGAGATGAGGCCCATAGATTCGCAGTAAGCAGTCATAGAATGAAAAGGAAGAAAAATTTAACAAAATCTTTATTGGATCAAATAAATGGCATTGGTAGAACAAGAAAAAGGGCGCTATTAAATTACTTTGGCTCAGCCAGGGCTGTTGAATCAGCTAGTTTTGATGACTTAAAAAAGGTAGAAGGTATAGAAACTTCGGTTGCAAAGAAAATACATGATTTTTTTCATAGTTAAAAAAAATGAAACTTAAAATACCAAATATTTTAACAATAGGTAGAATCATCTTAGTTCCTATATTCATTGCAACATTTTATTTGCCTGGCGCTTTAGGTGATTGGATTCCTTTTATTATATTTCTTTTAGCAAGTTTTACAGACTTTCTTGATGGATTATTAGCCAGGTTATATAAGGAAGAGTCAAAATTGGGCGAACTTTTAGATCCTATTGCTGATAAAATAATTGTAGCCAGTGCCTTAATTTTATTAGTGATGGATAACACTATAGAAGGTTACGAAGTCATCGCTGCAATAGTTATAATGATAAGAGAAATATTAATTTCTGGTTTACGAGAATTTTTAGCAAAAGTTCAAGTGTCAGTACCTGTTACTGGGTTAGGTAAATTTAAAACATTTATTCAAATGTTTTCAATTGCAATTTTATTAACTGGTGAAAGTGGCAATAAAATATTCAATTTTGAAGATTATAATGCACATTCAATTGGAATTATTTTGCTATGGATTGCAGCTTTCCTAACAATTTACACAGGTTACGACTATATTAGAAAAAAAATTCATCATGCAATTGATTGAAATTTATGCTGCTGTTTTTTTTCTAACCAGAGCTTGATAACTTTCAGATAAATCTTTAATTACTTCACAAACTGAAAATTTATATTTGTCAATCTGAGAAACGGGAGTAACTTCTGCCGCAGTTCCGGTAAGAAAACATCCAACAAAATTAGACATTTCTTCAGGTTTAATTTTTCTTTCAATTATTTTAATCCCTTTGGATTTAGCAATATCAATTATACACCTTCTTGTTATGCCATCTAAAAAAGAATCTGGAATTGGAGTGTGCAATTCTCCAGATTTATTTTTAAAAAAAATATTTGCTCCAGTAGCTTCTGCAATATTGCCTTGGTAGTCCAACATCAAAGAGTCTGTAAAACCTTTTTTTTCAGCCTCATGTTTTGATAAAGTACAAATCATATATAAACCTGATGCTTTTGTATCCCAAGGTATTGTGTCTGGAGCCGGCCTTTTCCATTTAGAAATATCAAGTTTAATTCCTTTTAATTTTAGATTTGGGTCAAAATAAGAACCCCATTCCCATGCTGCTACCGCTACATGAATTTTTGTCTTTTGTGCAGATATTGCCATCATTTCACTTCCCCGCCAGGCTACAGGTCGCACATATCCATTCTTTACTTTTTGAATTGCTACAATTTCTTTGCATGCTTTATTTATATAATTTTGATCATATGGAATTTCAAAACCCAGCCTTGATGCCGAGTGAAAAAGTCTTTTGGTATGCTCTTCAAGTTTAAAAATATCACCGTCATAAACTCTTTCGCCTTCAAAAACACAGCTTGCATAATGTAGGCCATGACTTAAAACGTGTATTTTTACGTCTGACCAGTCTACAGGTCCTCCATTAAACCAGATCTTTCCCGATCTTTTATCAAAAGGTATGGGTTCCATTAAATTTTTATATCTTATTTGATTTATTTAATTCAAAAAAGTATCTATCTTAGGTTAATATGTCAATATAACTGACCAAATTAGATGAGAGACTTACTTTATCTTAAAGATGATCAAATAAAAGAGCTTATAGAGTTAATATTTTTTGTTTATCGAGAGACCTATTCTGATCCTAATAATGTATTGAAGAAATACTCTTTTGGAAAAGCTCACCAAAGAGTTTTACAACTTGTTGAACGACATGAAAATATTTCTGTTTCAGAATTATTAAAAAAACTTAAAATCACAAAACAAAGTTTAAATCGTGTTTTAAATGATTTGTTTAAAAAAAAAATGGTACTACAAAAAAAGGGTCAAATTGATGCAAGACAAAAATTACTTAAATTAGATAAGGAAGGGAAAAAACTTTTTGATGAAATTTTTATATTTCAAAAAAATAAAATATTTCAAGCACTTAAAAATTCTGATGCTGACTCAGTAATTAAATTCAAAAAAGTTTTAGAAAAAATGGCCAATGGATAAAATTTTAAAACATATTCTTGTTGTTGATGATGATGACGGTATTAGAAATTTAATTAAACAATACTTGGTATCAAAAAAATTTTTAGTCACTACAGCTGGTAATGCTATTGAAGCCGAAAAAAAGTTAAATTTAATTAAATTTGATATAATTATTCTTGATGTAATGATGCCAGGAAAAACAGGTTATGAACTTACCAAACAGTTGAAAGCTAATGTATCTATTCCAATAATATTATTAACTGCTAAAGGTGAGGTAAAAGATAGAATTAAAGGTTTAGAGCTAGGTGCCGACGACTATCTCGGCAAACCTTTTGAACCTAAGGAATTATTATTAAGGATTAATAATATATTAAGTAAAACCTTTAAAAAGACTCAGCAAATTAAAATTAACCTCGGAAGTGTTGAACTAAATTTAAAAAAAATGGAAATTAAAAAAAATAATAGAATAATAAAATTGAATACATCAGAAAAAGAAATTTTAAATTATATGATAAAATCACCAGGAAAAATTTTTTCCAGAGATGATATAGGTAAAATAACAAATCTTTCAAAAGAAAGAACTGTGGATGTCTTGATAACTAGACTAAGACAAAAAATTGAAAATGACCCCAAAAATCCAAAATACTTACAAACAATAAGAGGTTCTGGCTATGTTTTATGGATGGACTAAATTGTTAAAGGCAAGCTTGCCAAAAAGACTTTTTTACAGATCTTTGCTAATTGTTGCAGTACCAATTATTTTTTTTCAAATAATAATCACAATTGTTTTTTTTGATAGTCTTTGGATTAAAACTAGCAAAGGAATGACGAGAGCACTGCTAAGTGAAATTGTTACTATAATAGATATTTATAATGATGAGAGTTCTTACAATAAAAAAATTGTAACAGATTTGTATAATCAAAATTTTAACTTTTCTGTTAGATTTTTAGAAAACGAAGAGCTTCCAGATATAAAAGTTGAAAGATGGTTTAGTCCAATGGATAGAATACTAAGAAGAGAATTAAAATCTAGATTTAATGCTTATTGGTTTAACACGGTATCCTACAAAGAAGTCGTAGACTTAAGGGTTAAATTTAAGAATGGTACATTACAAATATTTTTTCCAAAAGAAAGAATTCAGGCATCTTCATTTAGAATTTTTGCGCTTTGGATAACTATGCCAGCTATACTACTAGTTTTTATAGCAATAATTTTTTTAAAAAACCAAACTCGACCGATAGTAAATTTAGCTAAAGCAGCAGAAAAATTTGGTAGAGGAGAACGGATATCTGAATTTAGGCCATCTGGTGCAATGGAAATAAGACAGGCTGGTTATGAATTTGAAAGGATGAGAAAGAGAATCACTAGACATTTAAATCAAAGATCAGAAATGTTGTCTGGTATAAGTCATGATTTAAGAACTCCATTAACAAGATTAAAATTACAAATTGCTATGATTAATGAAAAAGATTTATCAAGTAAAATGACTGAAAATATAGATGATATGGAAAAAATGCTTAATGATTATTTAGAATTTGCCAGCTCACAAATTAATGTTAAAAGCGAAAATTTTAGTTTAAACAATTTAGTTCAAAATATTATTGATAAATATCCAAATAATAAAATTGTTTTTAAAAATGAAGTGAAAATAGAAATTACAGCTAGATATAATTCTGTCAAAAGATGCTTAACCAATCTTATTGATAATGGGTTAACTTATGGAAAAAAAGTTGAAATTATTTTATCAAAAACTATTAATAATATTATTATTTGTATTGATGATGATGGGCCAGGAATAAAGACTGAGGAACATTTAAACGTTTTTAAGCCATTTTATCGAATAGATAAAAGTAGAAGTCAAAATAAAAGTGGAGTCGGGTTAGGACTATCAATTGCCAACGATATTGTTAAGTCCCATGGTGGTACAATAAATCTTGAAAATAGTCCAGAAGGAGGATTAAGAGTTAAGGTTTCTTTGCCTTCTTAACTTTTTTTTTGTTTTTTTTTAAAATATCTATTTCTTTCTGTAATTTTTGAATAATTTTATTTTGTATATCAAACTCTTCTTGTGTAACTAAACCAAGTTTATTTACTATATCATCCCTTCTAAATTTAAGTGTCGTGTTAAGTTCTTTCTTCAATTCTTTTGATGAAACTACTCCTGCCTCTATTAAAGTAGCAATACTTCTAAAAATATTATTAGATTTTGACATAAATTTAATTAGTTATGTATTATAATTACAGGATAAGATAATAACAATATTTTTATGCTTTATCATAACTTTGACCCAGTATTAGTTGATTTTGGATTTATAGAAATTAGGTGGTACTCTTTAGCCTATATATTCGGAATTTTATTAAGTTGGCTGTACGCAAGAAAAGTAATTAGTTTATTAAAGCAAAAGAATTATTATCTAAATATTAAAATCGAAAATTTTGATGAATTAATTGGATATTTAATTATTGGAATTATATTGGGTGGAAGAATTGGTTATGTTTTATTTTATAACCTAAATTATTATTTAGACTATCCTCTAGATATATTCATGCTGTGGAAAGGCGGGATGTCTTTTCATGGAGGTTTGTTAGGGGTAATTGTTAGTTGTTTATTATTTTGTAGAAGTAAAAACTTAGAGGTATTTAGTTTTTTAGATATAATTGCCTGCGCGTCACCAATTGGCATATTTTTAGGTCGTATAGCAAATTTTATAAACGGGGAATTATTTGGTAAAGTTACCAATTTACCATGGGCTATTATTTTCCCCGAAGGAGGAAATGTTGGGCGACATCCTTCTCAAATTTATGAAGCTATTTTAGAAGGAGTTTTACTTTTTATAATAATAAACTATTTTGCATTAAAAAAAGATCATTTAATTAAAAAAGGTTTCGTTTCTGGTTTATTTTTATTTTTTTATTCAATATTTAGAATGATATCAGAAATTTTTAGAGAACCAGATCCACAAGTTGGTCTTATTATATTTAACTCAATGAGTATGGGAACATTCTTAAGTATTTTTCTTATAATGTATGGAATTTATCTAATGGTTACTAAAAAATATAATCAATAATTTTTATGAATTATAAAAAAATTATATTTAACAAATCGAGAGAAGTAAGTTTAGATAAATTTATTTCTAAAGCCCTTTACGATAAAAAAAATGGTTACTATATGAAAAAAACCCCGTTGGGTAAAAAAGGTGACTTTATAACTGCTCCTTTGATTTCAAATTTATTTAGCGAGATGATAGCAATTTGGTGTGTATCTTTTTGGGAGAATATTGGTCAACCTAAAAAAATTAACTTTGTTGAATTAGGACCTGGTGACGGGTCTTTATGTGAAGCAATATTAAAAACTTTTAAAAAATTTCCAAAGTTTAACGATTGTTGTGAAATATTACTTTATGAGATCAGCGATAATCTAAAAAGGATCCAAAACAAAAAATTAAAAAATAAGAAAATTAAATGGTTAAGAAACATAAATAACATTAAGACTGGTCCTACTATTTTTTTTGGAAATGAATTTTTTGATTCATTGCCAATTAAACAATTTATTGTTTTGGAAGAAAAAGTTTTTGAGAGATATGTGTTATTAAATGAAAAAAACGATTTAAAATATATTTACAAGAAAGCAAAAAAAAAATACTTGGATCAACTACTAAATTTTGAGGTACCTATTAAAAAAAATGTTATTGAATTTCCTGTTGAGACAATAAAATATCTTAAAATAATTTCAAAAAAAATAAACAAATACGATGGAGCACTTTTGATTTTTGATTATGGTTATAATAATGACTCTAGTGGAGAGTCGTTGCAATCTGTAAGAAAACATAGGTACACTGACATTTTTTCAAAAGTTGGCAACTCAGATATTTCTTCTCATGTTAATTTTAAATTAATTTCAAATTTTTTAAAAAAAAAAAATTTGATAGTAGAAAAAATAGTTAATCAAAACAGATTTTTATATAAAATGGGGATAGTGGATAGAGCCAATATAATCTCAAAAAATTTAAATTTTAAGGATAAAGCTGATCTTTATTATAGACTAAAAAGATTATTAGACGAAAAAAGTATGGGGAGTTTATTTAAAGTGCTATTGGCAAAAAAAAAGTATAATAAATTTTCTACAGGATTTAATTAATGTTTTATTCAAAATTGTTAAGAAAATTTCCTGAAATAAACCATTGTTTTTTTACAAGAAAAAATGGAGTTTCAAAAGGTATCTATGAAAGCTTAAATTGTGGACTTGGTTCACGGGATGAAAAAAAAAATGTGTTGAAAAATTTAGAAATTGTAAGCAAAAAAATTGGATGTGAGAAAAAATTTTTATTAACTCTTAATCAAATACATAGCAACCATGTTGTTCATTTTGATAATAAAAAAACAATTGAAAATAAATTGAAAGGTGATGGAATCGTAACTAATATTAAAAAAGTTGGAATTTCTGTGCTTACAGCAGATTGCGTTCCAATTTTATTTTATAATCCCAAAATCAAAACAATAGGTTGTGCTCATGCGGGATGGAAAGGTGCTTTAAAAGGAATAGTAAAAAACATTGTAAAAAAATTTAATACTTTAGATTCAAAGAATGACAATTTAAATGTTGTTGTTGGACCATGTATTGGTAAAAAAAGTTATGAGGTAGGTGTCGATTTTTATCAAAAATTTATGGACAAAAATGAAGCAAGCAGTGACTGCTTTACTTTTTTAAGTAAACATAAATATCTTTTCGATCTAAGAAAATTTATTAACAAAGATCTCAAAAGTCTTAAAATAAAAAATATAGATAATATAGAAAATGATACATTTTCTGAGGAAAAAAATTTTTTCAGTTTTAGAAGATCTTTAAAAAATAAAGAAAAAGATTATGGAAGATGCATTTCCGTCATATTAATGACTTAATTTTTTGTTTAATTTATTTGAAAATTACAATTAAAAATGTATAAGTAATTTATCATATGAAAGTCCTTTCTGGCACAAGTAATATTAAACTTAGTAAAGACATTGCTAAAAAGCTCAACCTAAAATTAGTGAATACCAACATCAGAAGATTTAATGACGGTGAAATTTACGTAGAAATTAATGAAAACATTAGAGGAAATACTATTTTTGTCGTCCAGTCATCCTCTAACCCTGCAAATGATAATTTAATGGAACTATTAATTTGTATTGATGCGTTAAGAAGATCTTCGGCAAAAAATATTACAGCCGTAATTCCATATTTTGGTTACGCCAGACAAGATAGAAAGGTTGTGCCAAGAACAGCAATTTCAGCAAAATTAGTTTCAAATTTAATAACAAACGCTGGTGCTAATAGAATATTAACTCTTGATTTACATGCAGGTCAAATACAAGGCTTTTTTGATATCCCGGTAGACAATTTATTTGCTACTCCAATATTTGCTAGACATATTAAAAAAAATATAAAAAAAAATAATTTGGTTTGTGTTTCGCCGGATGTAGGTGGAGCTGAAAGAGCAAGAGCCCTTGGAAGAAGAATTAACGCTGGCATAGCCATTGTAGACAAAAGAAGACCTGCTCAAGGAAAATCAGAAGTAATGAACATTGTTGGCTATGTTAAGAACAAAACCTGTATAATAGTTGATGACATCATAGACTCAGGTGGCACTATAGTAAATGCAGCTAAAGCTTTAAAAGAAAAAGGAGCTAAAGATGTTTATGTTTATATAACTCATGCAGTTCTAAGTGGGGACGCTGTAGAGAAAATTAAAAAATCTCAAGTAAGTAAACTTTTTATTACTGACTCTATAGACAATTCGAACAAAATAAAAAAAAGCAACAAAATTCAGGTTATATCTATTGCATCAATGCTAGCTGAAGCCATGAAAAGAATTTCCAATTCTACGTCGGTTTCAAGTCTGTTTAAATAATTTTACTTGTTTTTTTTTCAGGACGTATTATAAAGACTGACTTTTTATGAACATTTTAAAAGCAACAATTAGAAATACAATTTCCTCTGGCCAAATAAACAAACTAAGAGAAGGCGGCATAATTCCAGCAATAGTGTATGGCGGTGCCAAAGAAAATTTAAAAATTAGTTTAAAAAAAACAAATATAGAAAAAATTTATAAAAACGAAAATTTTTTAGCTGATGTAATTAATTTGAATATTGATGGAAATGAGGAAAAAGTCCTTCCAAGAGAAATCGCTTTTGATCCTATTTCAAATGAACCAATTCATATTGATTTTATGAGAATAGTAAAGGGCAAAAAATTAATTTTGGAAATTCCAGTTAAATTTATCAACAATGAAAAATCTCCAGGTTTAAAAAAAGGTGGAGTTTTAAATATAGTTAGGCGTAAAGTTGAGTTAAGATGCCCATCAGATAATATACCTAAAGAAATAATTTTAGACTTAGATGGAAAAGAAATAGGAGCAAGTTTAAAAATATCTTCTGTTAAACTTCCTGAAAATGTGTCACCAATCATACTGGATAGAGATTTTACTATAGCTACTGTTGCAGCTCCTACAATTGTTGTGGAACCTGAAAAACCTGCTGAAGGGGAAGAGGCGGCTACGACTGAGGAAGGCGAAAAACCTGCTGAAGGAGAAGAAGCTGCAAAAACTACTGATGAGAAAAAAGCGTCTGATGAAAAATCCCCAGATAAAGAAAAATCCTCTGATAAGGAAAAATCTACAGACAAAGACAAAAAAAAAACTAAATAAAAATTAATTAATAGTGAATTAACAAATATGATACTTTTTGTTGGCCTAGGAAATCCGAGCCCCAATCACCAAAATAATCGACATAATATCGGTTTTAAAGTAATAGACTCGCTAAATAAACATTTTGGACTTTCAAAACAAAAACCAAAATTTAAAGGTCTATTAACAACAGGTAAAATTGACGAAGTAAAAGTTTTTGCAATTAAACCCTTAACTTTTATGAATAATTCTGGTGTTTGCATAAGAGAGCTAATTGAATATTTTAAAATAGACGCTTCTAACACATTTGTTTTTCACGATGACATGGATATCGAATTAGGAAAAATAAGAACAAAATTTGGAGGAAGTAGTGCGGGACATAATGGTATAGAGTCTTTAGATAAACACATAGGAAATCAATATTCCAGAGTTAGAATTGGAATAAGTCATCCAGATAAAAAATCAATGGTCAATAACCATGTCTTAGAAGATTTTAATTCAGAAGAAGAAGCTATAATTAAAAAAATTACAGATTCCATAATTTCATCAATACCCATGCTTCTATTAAAAGATTTTGATAAATTTTCTAATCAAGTAAACCAATCAAATATTAAATGAGTCTAAAGTGCGGAATAGTTGGATTGCCCAATGTTGGCAAATCAACTTTGTTTAACGCTCTAACTGCATCAAAAAAAGCGCAGGCAGAAAATTTTCCTTTTTGTACAATTGAGCCAAATGTAGGAATAGTAGAAGTTCCTGACGAAAGATTAGATAAAATAAATGAGATATCAAAATCTATTAAAAAAATAAATGCTACTATAACATTTGTAGATATAGCTGGTTTAGTAAAGGGTGCATCAAAAGGAGAGGGTTTGGGTAATAAATTTCTTTCACACATAAGAGAAGTTGATGCCATAGTTCATTTAACCCGTTGTTTTGACTCTGAAAAAATACAAAATGTAAACAGTACAGTAGATCCAATAAGGGATATAGAAATTATAGAAACCGAAATTTCTTTAGCTGATCTTGAATCTTTACAAAAAAGATTAGAAAAAAATAAAAAAAAAATCTTAACAAAAGAAGAGTTGGTTTTTTTAGAAGAATGTTTAAAAATTATCAATATGGGTGAAAAATTGTCTACATATTCTAAAGATTTAGATGAAAAACTACTTAAAAAATCAGGACTTTTATCGCTTAAACCCAAAATAATAGTCTGTAATGTAGACGAAAAAAGTCTTCCTTTAGGAAACAAGTATTCAAAAATATGTGAAGAAAGATTTAATGATGAAAATATAGTTATAGTTTGTGCAGATATCGAGGATCAAATAATGAATTTAAAACCAGGGGATAGAAAAGATTTTATGCTTGAGGCAGGCTTAAAAAATACTGGACTTGATAACTTGATAAAAGCTGGTTACGCAACACTAGGGCTTAGCACATTCTTTACATCAGGACCAAAGGAGACTAGAGCGTGGACTATAAAAAAAAATTCTAAAGCACAAGATGCAGCTGGTGTTATTCATACTGATTTTAAAAAAAAATTTATAAGGGCAGAAACAGTATCTCATAAAGATTTTATACAATATAAGGGTTTTAATGAGTGTAAAAACGCAGGAAAATTAAGACTTGAGGGCAAAGACTATTTGGTTAATGATGGTGATATAATGCTCTTTAGAGTTGGCAGTTAAATTATTTAAAAGTCTTAGGATCTTCGCCTTCATATTCTGTTACTGCTTTTTCAATTTTATCAAAAGTTTCTTCTTCTTCCAAATTTTTTGAACCAAATCTTGACCATACTTTTTGTTTACTTAAATAAACTAAAGTTAAAAGAATAATTAAAAATAGAAATACTTTAAATCCCATTTTATGTCTTGCCTCCAGGTGAGGTTCTGCGGCCCACACTAAAAAAGTAGTGACATCTTTTGCCATTTGTTTTTCTGTTGCTTGTGTTCCATCAGCGTACTCTACTGCGCCATCTAATAGAGGTTGAGCCATTTTAATCTTATTTCCTGACATAAATTTGTTATAGTAAACGCCATCATCTAATTGAATATCACTAGGTGGGTCCTCGTATCCTAATAAAAGTGAATAAATGTAGTCTGCTCCTCCTTTTCTTGCTTTTGCAAGAACTGACATATCTGGAGGATAAGCCCCGTCATTTGCAGCTGCCGCAGCTTTTACATTTGGAAATGGTTTAACAAATTTATCTGATAATCTTGCTGGTCTTTGGAACATTTCCCCTTCACTATTTGGACCATCTGTAACCTCAAATTGTGCTGCTATTGCTTTTGCCTCTTTTTCTGAAAACTCGGGTCCTCCTTTTTCATATAAATTTCGATAACTTAGATGTTGCATCGAATGACATCCTGAACAAACTTCTTGATAAACTTGATAACCTCTTTGCAATGAAGCTCTATCAAAAGTTCCAAAAACTCCTTTAAATGTCCAATCAGTAGAAATAAATTCAATTTTACTTTCTTCTGCTAAAGAAGAACCGTTAAATCCAACTAAAAATATTAAAATTACTATTTTTTTAATGAAATTATTTAAAAGTACCAACATTTTCTCCTTCGTAACTTCCGGCCATTTCTTTAAATTTGTCTACTATTCCTGGCTTATGTAAGACTGGGTCTGCAATGCTCATTGGTAATGGATCTGTTTTCTCGTATCTTCCAAGCAATGGCAACAAAACTAAAAAATGAATAAAATAATAAGCTGTACCTATTCTTGCCAAAATTAAATATATTCCCTCGGGTGGTTTTGCTCCAAGATAACCTAATAAGATTACAACAAAGACTAATACCCAGAAAAATTTTCTATAAATTGGTCTAAAACTTGATGATCGAACTTTTGAACTGTCTAGCCAAGGCAAGGCCATTAATATAAAAATTGACGCAAACATAAAAATTACTCCGCCCAATTTACTAGGTATAGCTCTTAAAATTGCATAAAAAGGTAATAGATACCATTCTGGAACTATGTGGGCAGGTGTTACAAGTGGATCAGCTGGAATATAATTATCAGGATGGCCTAATACGTTTGGTAGAAAAAAAACAAAACCAAAAAAGATTAATATAAATGTAAGTAAAGCAACCAAATCTTTCATAACCATGTAAGGATGAAAAGGCATAGTTTCATTGCTATTCTTTTTAACATCTATACCCACAGGATTATTATTACCAGGAATGTGTAAAGACCATATGTGTAAAACTACAAGACCGAATATTAAAAAAGGCAATAAGTAATGAAGACTATAAAATCTATTTAAAGTTGGGTTATCAACTGAAAATCCTCCCCACAACCAACCTGTAATACTTTCTCCAATAAGTGGGATCGCACTAAACAAATTTGTAATTACTGTAGCTCCCCAAAAACTCATTTGACCCCAGGGTAACACATACCCCATAAATGCTGTCGCCATCATTAGTAAGTAAATAATTAATCCTGTTATCCAAATCATCTCTCTAGGAGCTTTATAAGATCCAAAATATAAACCTCTAAAAATATGAATATAAACTGCCAAGAAAAACATAGATGCTCCGTTAGAATGAACATACCTTATCAACCAACCATAATTTATGTCTCTCATTATATGTTCTATACTTTCAAAAGCATGATCTGTATGGGCCACATAGTGCATGGCAAGAATTATTCCTGTTACTATTTGAGTCATTAAACAAAATGTTAATATTCCACCAAAAGTCCACCAATAATTTAAATTTTTGGGAGTGGGATAAGAAGTTAAATGGTGAGAAAGAGTTAAAAGAGGAAGACGACTATCAAACCATTTGCCAAATTTAGATTTAGGAATATATTTTGTTTCGCTCATATAATTTTTAACCTATTTTGATTGTATTGTTATCGACAAATTCGTATTTAGGAATTTCTAAATTAATTGGGGCTGGTCCTTTTCTAATTCTTCCAGAAGTATCATAATGGGAACCATGACATGGACAAAACCATCCTTTGTATTCTCCTTTTTCACCAAGTGGAACGCAACCCAAGTGTGTACAAACACCTACCATTACAAGCCATTCAGGATTTTTTGCTCTATCAGAATCTTTTTCAGGATGTTTCAAATCTTTTAAATCTACTTCGGAAGCCTCCTTGATTTCTTCTTGTGTTCTTCTTCTTATAAAAATTGGTTTGCCTCTCCACAATACAGTTATGCTTGTACCGGGCTCTATATTGCTAACATCAACTTCTGTTGTTGCAAGTGCTTTTACAGAAGAGTCGGGATTCATTTGATCAATAAGAGGCCAAATAGTGGCTCCCACACCTACTGCGCCAATTGTGTAAGTAGCTGTAAATAAGAAATCTCTTCTTTTAGTGTGAATTTTTTTAGTCATAAGTACAAGCTTTTATGTATTATATATTAATTATTAATTATAATTTAAACAAATTTGCTAGGGTCAGAATGACACAGAACAAAAATTATGCATCAAAAATGTTTAATATAGCATTATATCAACCTGAAATTCCCCAAAATACTGCTGCTATTATACGATTATGTTCTTGTTTAAATACAAATCTTGAAATAATAGAGCCATGTGGATTTCAACTTGAGGATAAGAGGATAAAAAGAGTAGCAATGGATTATTTAGATACAAAAAAAATATCTAGATATGAAAGTTTTGATAATTTTATTAAAAATAAAAAAAATTCTAGAGTAATATTAATGACAACAAAAAGTAAAATAATTTACCATGAATTTAATTTTAAACCTAATGATACAATTCTTCTCGGAAGAGAAAGTTCTGGTGTACCTAAAGCTGTTCATGAAACAGTTTCAAAAAGTTTAAAAGTACCGTTAAATAAAAATGCTAGATCTCTTAATATTTCAACGGTAGCTGCAATAGTTTTAGCAGAAGCTTTAAGGCAAAATTCGTTCTTTAAATATGTCTCATAATACAATTATTAAAAAAAAATTAGCAAGTAATTGGTTTGCACTACTTAGTGATGTAATTTATTTAGAAATTGAAAAAATAGAAAATGAATACAATAAGAAAAAAAATAAAAAATATAAATACTTTGAAATAAAAGAATGGAAAAAATCACTCTTTAAAAATGAAGGTGGCGGCAAATTTAGAATATTAAGAAATGGCAACTTATTTGAAAAAGTTGGAGTAAATTTTTCAGAAGTATCTGGTAAATTTGACAAAAAATTTAAGTCGCAAATACCTGGGACTAAAAAAAATTCAAATTACTGGGCATCTGGAATATCGATAGTAATGCATATGAAAAATCCTCATATTCCCGCATTTCATTTTAATACTCGATTTATATCAACTTCAAAAAATTGGTTTGGTGGAGGTATGGACATGACCCCTTGCTTAAAAGATAAAGTAGAAGAAAAATTCTTTCATAACAAAATTAAAAGAATGTGCAATAAGCATAACAAATCCTATTATCCTAAATATAAAAAACTATGTGATAATTATTTTTTTTTAAAACATAGAAATGAAACGAGAGGTGCGGGTGGAATTTTTTTTGATTATAAAAAAAATAATTGGCAAAAGGATTTTAATTTTGTAATCGATGTTGGACTTTGTTTTTTAGATTGTGTTACTTCGATTATAAGAAAAAAAATGTTAAAAAAATGGAATAAAAAACAAAAAAATATTCAACTTTTTAAAAGAGGTAGATATGCTGAATTTAATTTAATATATGATAGAGGAACAAAATTTGGATTAAGTACAGGAGGAAATACAGAAGCGATACTTATGTCTTTGCCTCCATCGGTAAAATGGAGCTAATAAAATGGAAAAAGAACCTATAACAGTTACTGGCTTAGAGAAATTGAAAAACGAACTTGATGAATGCAAAAAAATAAAAAGACCCAAAGTTATTGCGGCTATAGCAGAGGCAAGAGCCCATGGTGATTTAAAAGAAAATGCTGAATACCACGCTGCAAAAGAAGAGCAAGCAAAAATTGAAGGAAGAATAGTTGCAATAAATGATATAATCGCAAGAGCTAACGTGATTGATATTACCAAGTTAGAGAAAAAAGATATTGTTGTGTTTGGATCAACAGTCTTTTTATTTGATTTAGAAAATAATCAAAAAAAAACTTACAAGATTGTTGGAAAAGATGAAGCTGACATAAAAAAAAATTATATTTACTTTAAATCTCCTATTGGAAAGGCCCTGATTGGAAAAAATAAAAAAGATATTGTTGAAGTGCAAACGCCTGCTGGGCAAAGAAGTTTTGAAATATCTGATGTAAAGTATATTTAGTTTAATAAAGATTTTTGTATTTTTTTTTGATCAATCTTAAAATTGTTTTCAATCCAAGTTTCTTCAAGCATTTTTAATTTTTTACCAAGCATCTTTCCACTGGTAAAACCATATTTTTTCAAATCTTCGCCTGAGATAGGAAATTTTGGTACATCACAATTATTTACAAAAGTAATCAATTCTTCAAAATTTAAATTTTTTATTTTTATACCTAAAAATTTTGAAAACAATAATAAATCTTTTACACTATCTTTATTATTAAAATAAATTAATTTTTTTATATTTTTTTGAGAATAGAAATTTTGATCACTAAAATTTTCAAAATTATCAGCTATATTTTTCAATCTATTTTTAATATCGTTTGAAGTTTTATATTTGTGACAAAAATATTCATAATCATTAGATTTATCAATCATCAGTAACGCCAATACTAGAACTGCATCAAAATTTTGATCTTTTATTTTGGAGTTTTTAATTGAGTTTAGTCTTTCAAAATATTTAAATTGTGGAAATATATTAAAAATTATTTCATTAGAAAGATTATTTGAAAATAAGTTATACAAATTCTTTAAAGATAATATTTTTATTAATTCTTGAAAAATTCTTTCTTTAGAAATTCTGTTTAATCCATTAATATTTAATTTAATAGAATTGATTATGTTTGGATCATGCTCTAATTTACTGTATTGTAAATAAAATCGAAAATATCTTAAAATTCTCAAATAATCTTCTTTTATTCTTTCATCTGGCGAACCAATAAAGTTGACTTTACCTTTTTGCAAATCTTCTACACCATTCAATGGATCTAAAATTCTTCCTTCTATATCAGCAAAAATTGCATTTATTGTAAAATCTCTTCTTGATGCATCTTCTTGCCA
This sequence comes from uncultured Pelagibacteraceae bacterium, assembly GCA_902530215.1. Classification (GTDB taxonomy): domain Bacteria; phylum Pseudomonadota; class Alphaproteobacteria; order Pelagibacterales; family Pelagibacteraceae; genus CABZZR01. The sequence continues at coordinate 7,820 of CABZZR010000004.1, read as the reverse complement.
ATTTTTTGTAAATTCAACATTAGCGTGCCTACCGTCTGTAGAGATATCTTTTCTTAAAGTTGTAATTTCAAATTTTTTTTTATTTAAAATTGCAGTAACGGTTCCATGAGAAATACCTGTATCAATTACTTGAATTCCATTATCAGAAAGTTTTTTTTTAACCTGATCTGGAGTAATTGATGTCGCCAGATCTATATCATCTATCTCTTCTCCGCGTAAAGATTTTCTAACACAGCCACCCACATACCTAACTTGCGTTTCCTTGCCAATCTCATTTAAGCTTGAAAAAATTAAATTCGCTTCCCTCATGTTTTCTAAAAACTTTGTGCTTTTTTCAGAGCCAAATTTTTTGAAGAGAAAACTATCTATATTTAAAACAATTTTTTTTATTTTTTTTAACATTTTATGGCTGGGGCGCTAGGATTCGAACCTAGGATGGCGGTACCAAAAACCGCTGCCTTACCGCTTGGCTACGCCCCAATTCATAAGATCCGTATAGCATAAAAGTCACAAATTATATAGTTTTTGATACTTGTATCCAAAAATTAGGAAACTTTTTTTTCATTAATTTTCTGCCGTCGTTGCAATATTTTTTACTTGAAAATACTCCAATACACGTTGATCCTGAGCCAGTAATTCTTGAAAAATGGCAACCTTTAATTTTCGAAATATTTTTTAAAACTTTTTCAATTGCAGGATACTTTTCAAGTACCGCTTTTTGAAGATCATTTTTTTCATTTTTAAGAAATTTTATTGCTTTATTTGATTTGTTCATTTGAAAGTAATTAATTTTTCTACTTTTAGAAAATATTTTGTTTTTTTTGTAAATTGTCTTAGTTGAAGAAAAGATATTGGGAAAAATGAGCAAAATATAAAGTGGTTTTTTATTATCTATAAACGAAATATTTTTACTTTCATATTTAAAATTTCTTAGTTTGCCTAAAACTATAGGTACATCAGAGCCGATTTCTTTTGCTAAATTAAAAATAGAACTTTTTTTTAACTTAAACCTTGTTTTTTTAAGAAAATAATTAATTAATGAAGCGGCATTTGACGACCCTCCGCCTAAGCCTGCTCCTACTGGTATATTTTTATAAACCTCAATATTAAAATATTTTTTTTCAATTATTTTTTTTTTTCTTAGTTTTTGTAAAGTTTCGTATATTGAATTTTTATTTTTTATTTTCTTCCCAAACTTTCCAGTAAAAACTATAGTATCTTTATTTAGAAAACTTGACGAAATAAATATATCGTCATTTGGTTTACAAAAAGCAATTATAGATTGAATTTTATGTAAACCGTTGTTTAGTTTTTTAATTACTCTTAAATTTAAATTTATCTTTGAGTAGGATTTAAGATGTATTTTTTGCATTTGAAAGTTTTAATCTTGTACTCCAAAGATTAATTTTTTTCTTATACTATTTTTTACATTTTCATCTGCATCTTTTAAATTGTAAGCATATTTCCATGAATAAATAGCTTGCAAATTTCTATTCATTTTCCACAAAACATCTCCATAATGATCAATCACAACAGCCTCTTGCGGAACCATTTCTACCGCCTCTCTTAATAGTTTTTCAGCTTTTTGATATTCTTTAATTAAGTACATGCCCCATCCTAATGAATCTATTATGTATGGATCATTTTTTTTTAGTTTATTTGCCTTTTCAAGCATGTCTATTGACTCTTCAATATTTATTCTTCTCTCAAGCCAAGAGTAAGCTAAGTAGTTTAGAACGTAGGCACTATCTGGGGAAAGAGTAAGAGATTTTTTTAAATCTTTATCGGCAAGATCATGTTTTTTTAACTGTTCATAACACGAACCTCGTTTAAAATAAACTTGGGAAGTTATTGAATTATTATCGTCAACTAATTTTAAAATTTTAGTATATAGTTCTATTGCACTTTCATATTGTTCTCCAGCTCTATAAAAGTTTGCAAGATCGTATAAAATCTTATAGCCAGGTTCGCTTATATTTTTAAATTCTTTTTCTAGAAAAATAATAGATTTCTCTAAAGATTTTGTTTCTTCAACTATAAAGGCTTTATTTTTTATTGCATGCCAAAAATATTTATTTCCAATATTTTTAATATGAGAATATTCTTTAAAAGCACTATCATATTGCTCAAGAAGCATTAAATTTTCTGCAAGTAGTGTTTTGTTGGAATCAAAATTGGGATTTAGATATTGGGAAATATTTAAATAAAAATTTGATTTTGTATAATTCTCTTCCGATGAGTAAATATTAGAAACAATATAAAAGAGTTCAGCTATATTATGATCGATATTCTGACAATTATATTTATTTTTTATTTTAGATTTTTTTTCATTTTTTAAATCTTCTAACGCTTGATTAATTAGTAAATTATTTGGGTTTTTTTCTTTTGCTAAGATAAGAGTCTTTTTTGCAGAATTAACATCATCATTATGTAAAAAAACGCTTGCTAGAAAAAAATTGTATCTAGAAAAATCCGAAGCAGTTGATTTGCTGCCAATTAAGGAATTAAAAGACTTAATTTTATTTTCAGAATTAAAGGCACAATCGACTAGAGTATTTTGTATAAGTTTAAGACTTTTTAGTTCATCACCTGAATAATTTATCATTTTATACGCCATTTCTTCATTATTTAAACCTACAAAAGTCCATGAAAGTAAAAAAAGATCTAAATTCATTTGTAATAAATCTGTGTAAGTTTTTTCTTGGCCCATTTTTTTGAAATATTTTTTTGCTAAATTAAAATTTTTATTTTTAAAAGCTTGAACTCCTAACAATAAGTTAAATTCATAAAAATTTAACTTTTCGTTATCTACTTTTTTTAAATGTGAAAATGCTTTATTAAATTTTTTCAAATTTATCAGTGTTTCTACATATTTTTGGTTGAATAGACTGTAATTAGTCATATTATTATTTACCTTATCTAGGTAAATAATCGCGTCGTTTGGTTTTTTTGCATCAAATAATATTGATCCTAAAAAATAATTAGAAATTTCATCCTTGGAATGATAAAATTTATTTATTTTCGCAAACGTTTCTGGAATAATGTAGATGTTTAGAAAAAATAAACATATTACTATTTTAAAAGTGTTAGCTATCATAAATATTTAAAGTATAACAATGAAAAATAACTTAAATCAAAAAATAATTAAACTTATTAATTATTATAACATATCTAATTTAAATAACATATTTAGTAATTTACCAGTAAATAGACTGGATAAAAAAACTAGTATTTTGCTAAATGGAAATAAATCTGAAAAGTTAAAACAGCTTAAACTGAAGATTGAAAAAATTAAAAATTGTGAACTCAAAAAAAATGCCAGTCAAATAGTTTTTGCAGGTGGAAACAGTAGTGCAAAAATAATGATCGTTGGTGAGGGACCGGGTGCACAGGAAGATCAGCAAGGGTTGCCTTTTGTGGGTAGAGCGGGACAATTATTGGATAAAATGTTAAGCGCTATAAATTTAGATAGAAAAAAAGTTTACATAACAAATGTTGTTAACTATCGACCTCCCTCAAATAGAAAACCTACTCCGGAAGAAATTCAACGTTACTTACCTTTTTTAAATGCCCACATAGAGATAATTCAACCTAAAATTCTTGTTTTAATGGGAAGCACTGCTCTAAATGCAATTCTAGGTGATATTGGGGTAATTTCAAAAGTTAGAGGAAAATGGTTTGAAAAAAATTATAATTCTTTAACAGTTTGGACAATAGCATCCTTTCACCCAGCATTTTTAATGAGACAACCTGATCAAAAAAAATTTTCTTGGATAGACTTAAAAATGATCAAAAAAAAAATTAACGAAATCTAATTATAAATCTATAAAATGATTGCTGGAGTTGATGAAGTTGGAAGAGGATGTTTAAGTGGACCAGTACTTTCGGCCGCTGTGATTTTTAATAAAAAAATTGATATTTCAAATATAAAAGACTCTAAAATGATGTCATCTGATATGAGAAAGAAGATTTTTAAATATTTAATTAAAAATTCAATATATGCTGTTGGGACTGCTTCAGTGAAAGAAATAGAAAAAATTAATATTTTAAACGCTTCTTTATTGGCAATGGAAAGAGCAATATATAAACTCAAAATAAAACCAAGATTGGTTCTTATAGATGGTATTTATGCTCCAAAAAATCTTAAATTTAAATCTAAAACAATTATAAATGGTGATGAGAAAATTCCAATAATTTCTGCTGCATCTATTATTGCTAAAGTAACTAGAGATAACTTTATGATAAAATTATCAAAAAACTATCCCGGATATGATTGGAAAAATAATTTTGGATATGGGACCTCAAGACATTTAAAAGCTCTTAAAAAATATGGTGTTACTAAACATCATAGAAAAAAATTCAAACCCGTATACAACATCTTGTTTCCTAAAAAACGTGAAACACAATAGGACTCTCTTTTCTCCTTTAAAAGTTTGACGAATTTATAAATTTAGAGTCTAATTCAACGTTAAGTTGAATCCAGATATGACTAGATTTGAGAATAAAATTGAAAACGGAAATTCTATAGAAATTTTAAAAAAAGTTCCTAACAGAACTTTTGACTTAATTTTCGTGGATCCTCCCTATAATTTGCAAATTAAAGAAAAGTTAACAAGACCAGATGATAGTAAAGTTAATGGTGTAAATGACAAATGGGACCAATTTAAAAGTTTTGAGCATTACGATAATTTTTGTAAAAATTGGCTACATGAATGCAAAAGAGTTTTGAAAGACAACGGTAGCATTTGGGTTATAGGGTCATATCATAATATTTTTAGACTAGGTTATCATTTACAAAATTTAGACTTTTGGTTACTTAACGACTTGATTTGGAGAAAAAATAATCCAATGCCGAATTTTAGGGGAACGAGGTTTACTAATGCTCACGAAACTCTAATTTGGGCTTCAAAAAGCAAAAAATCAAAATATACTTTTAACTATCAATCTTTAAAATGCTTAAATGATGATTTGCAAATGCGTTCGGACTGGATTTTGCCTATATGCAATGGGAAAGAGCGATTAAAAAAGAATGGAAAAAAGGTTCATTCTACTCAAAAACCTGAAGCGCTCTTACACAGGATTATTTTAGCAACAACAAATAAAGATGACTATATTTTAGATCCATTTTTAGGCACAGGAACTACTGCTGTTGTGGCAAAAAAACTAGGTCGAAAATACTTCGGTATAGAAAAAGATAAAAAATATTTTAAAGCAGCATCTGAAAGAATAAGCAAAACTGAAGTAATTGAAGATAATTATTTAGATACAATTGAGAATAATAAATCAAAACCAAGAATACCTTTTGGGTCATTAGTTGAAATGGGAATAATTAAACCAGGAACTATTCTATTTGATCAAAAAAAGAAGTTTAACGCTAAAATAATGGTGGACGGAAGTTTAAAACATAAAGACTCGGAAGGTTCCATTCACAAAGTAGCCGCTAAAATAATGGGAAAAGAAAATTATAATGGATGGACTTATTGGTATTGCAACATAGGAGGTGCAGTTGTGCCCATTGATAATTTAAGACAAAGGTTAATTTCTAGCACAACATAATAATAAAAATATTTTATTTTATCGATATATTTTTCCTATATAACTCTGAATAAAACTTTTATTTTTTACTAGATTTTTTAAAAAAAAATTTCTTAAAATTTTTAATATTGGATTAGAAATGTGAAATGCAAAGTAATTAAATTTTGATCTTTTGCTAATTAAACTTGTTTTATATTTTCTATGTTTAAAATATTGACCGCTTATATCTGAGTATTCTTTATTAATTAATTCAGAAATTTCATTTGCGGACTCAATCGCTTGTGATGCACCTTGGGCTAAAGTTGGAGAAAAAGTATAAAAAGAGTCACCAATATAAAAAACATTTTTATGAATTGATTTTATAGGTTTGCTAGAAACATAAATGGGCCAAGATTTTAAATTACCCTTAAAAAAATTAATCAAGTTTTTGTTTGTTTTTAAAATTGTATTTTCCAATATCTCTTTTATAGAATCTGGGTATTCAATATCTCTTCTAATTATACAAACTAGATTCAATTCCTTTTTTTGATTAATTGGATATAAAACTAAATGTGCATTGGAACCCATCATTAAAGATATATTATTATCGTTAAGATGAGAAATATTTGTATTTTGAATTTCTGTTCTAATGGCCAAAGCACCAAGAAAAATTGGTTTAAAAGTTTTTTTCTCTATTATTGATTTTGTTTCAGAAAAAATTCCGTCTGATACTACTAAATAATCTGCACTTTCAGTTGTGCCATCAGTAAAAAAAATATTTATTTTATTCTCTTTATGGTCAACATTTTTTACTTTTTTTCCAAATGTTATTGAACTAGTAGATAAATTTTTTTTTAAAAAACTAATTAAAATAGATCTTCTAAGAGTGGTATATTTTTTTTCAGGAGTATTGAATATGCTTAGATCTAAATCACAAATTTTTTCATAGTTGATTGAATAGAAATCTAATTTAGCAGGACAATATTTTTCATTCTCATTTAATTGATCAAAACCAATTTTATTTAAAATAGAAATACTATTAATAGATAGTTGAATACCATATCCTTCTTCTAAATTTAAAAAGTCTTCTTTTTCAAATAACAAGAAATCAAAATTAGGATTTTTTTTTAAAAGGTTTGCTAGCGTCAATCCTGCTATACCTGATCCAATGATGGCAATTTTTTTTCTCATTAATATAAATTTGAAACCTGTCTAAAAATTTTTTTAGTAAAAGATGGAACAAAATCTTTATTTTTATTTAAAGAATACCATTGGAACCTTGGAGGCAATTTTGATGAAAATTTGTAGTATAAATTAATATTTAGTTTTTTATTGGATATAGAATTTTTATATTTGCATAGAAATTTCCAATTTTTTTTTTGTTTAGATGTCTGTTCAATTTTTGGTAGATTAAAACTTTTTAAAAATCCTACATTATTATTCTTGGTTAATGCTATTTGTCTTTTATTCTTTTTTAAATAACAAAAAATATCATAATTCTTGGAATGAATTTTATTATTTTTTTTTAATGCAACTTTTTCTTTTGATTTATAGTACAAACACATATTTTTAATTTTACATTCATAGCATTTAGGATCTTTTGATTTACATATTAATGCACCAAATTCTATAAGTGCTTCTGCAAAGTCACCATTTCTATTAGTTTTAAATAAATTTATTACACTCTTTTCATTTAATTTAAATAATCTGAATAAAATTCTTTTTACATTGCCATCAAGTCCTATGCGTGGATGATTATATATTAAAGCCAAAAGTATATTCGCAGTATAATCACCTATTCCTGGCAATTCCTTCAATTGATCAAAATTATCCGGCAGTTTGCCTTTGTGTTTTTTTATTAATATTTTGGATGCTTTGTGTAAGTTTTTTGCTCTAGAGTAATAACCTAGCCCTTCCCATAATTTTAATATTTTGTTTTTATTGCTTGTGGATAAAACTTTTAAACTTGGAACATTTTTAACAAATTTTTTGAAATATGGAATTACAGTCTTAACTTGTGTTTGTTGCAACATAAATTCACTTAATAATCTGTAATATTGAACTTTCGCAGATTTGCGACTTATTCTCCACGGTAAAATTCGTTTATTATTATCATACCAATATAAAATTTTTTTTGGTAAATTCTTTATATGTTGAGACATACTAAAATAAATAATAAAGAAATCAGGAACTATCTTCAAGGGTTAAGGCCATTTAAAACATCTATTCCTAAAAATGTAAAAAAAATTTTAAATAAGAAAAATGATATTTTTCATGAGATTTTAGGAAAATGGTCTAATATAGTT
>CABZZR010000003.1 GCA_902530215.1 uncultured Pelagibacteraceae bacterium | reverse complement strand
TTTATCAATAGCAATCATCTGTTCTTTGTATGGGCCTTCTTCAATTTTTTTGAATTTACGCTTTGATTTTTTTAGTAAACTTTTCCAGCCTGATTTTGCATAGTTCATTCTAGTGCTAGCTTTACCTATGGCATAACCTTCGCTATCTTTAACTTCAAAGAACATTGTTTTGTAAAGTTCTTCGGATGGTAAATCTTGCCTATCCCATTTTTCATATTCTTTAAAAGTTTTTGGAAATACTGTATTGATATAACTATCATCAACACTTCGAAGTAACATATCGCCGATCGGAATTAAGAATGTAACAAGTATAAAGAATAAAAGTGGTGCAACTAAAAGAATTGCTCTTATTTTATTTCTTCTTTCAGCTTTTTGTAGGCTAACTTTTAACGGAATTCCCTCTGTCGTTAAAATAGGACCTGTAGTTGTTTCATTCATAATTCTATCTTTAAATAAAAAAGGCGAGATTTGCATCTCGCCTTTTTTTTAAACATTACGAATTATTAGTTACCCTTCCAAGCACCGAATCTTTCGCTAACTTCAGCGCCGTTATCAGCCCACCAAACCGGGTCAGCTATAACAGCTCTCTTAAGTACTTTCGGAGCAGTTGGCATGTGAGGTAAGATATCAATATTTCCACCTTCTTTTATGAACCAAGGTTCACCTTTTTTGATGATATTGATACTAGATTTTCTCATAGGGCCATATGGAATGTATTTAGCTTGATCAGCTAAAGCTTGAGCTGTTGAAGCATGAGCCATAAACTCAAGAGCTTCTTTCTCGTTTCCACCTTTGATTGCTACAAGATATTCTTGTTCAAGAACTGTAGCATCCCAAATGTATTCGAAGTCTTTTCCTTCAGAAAGGATAGCAGCACCAATTCTTCCGTTGTATGCTAATGACATAACAACTTCACCGCTTGATACTAATTCAAGTGGCTTAGAACCAGCTGACCAGAATACAACGTGATCTTTAATTGTATCTAGTTTTGCAAATGCTCTGTCTATTCCTTCAGGAGTACTCATTACTTTGTATACATTTTTTGCTTTAACACCGTCAGCTACTAGAGCCATTTCGATTAAAGCATTTGCCCATGTATGTATTCCTCTTTTTCCAGGAAACTTTTTAACATCAAAGAAGTCTTTGATATTTTTTGGTTTCTTACCTGGAAATGCACTTTTGCTATAAAACGCCGTGTAAGCCCAAAAAATTTGTGGAACTACACACTCAGATACTGGAGGAACAACCATGTCATTTATAAATGAACTTTGGTCAACTTTTGCGAATAAACCTTCATCGCAACCAGTAATCGCTTGGTCTGGAAGTACGTCTACCACATCCCAAGTTACGTTTCCTGCTTCTACTTGGGCTTTGATTTCTCCAAGACCACCGTTGTAGTTTTCAACAGTAACTCCAGAACCTTTGCTCCAAGTATCTATGTAAGCCTTTTGTTGGCTGTTCGTATAAGCACCGCCCCAAGACACGAATGTGATTTCTGCATATGATGATGCAGTAAACACTATCGCAATCAATCCAAGGAAAGTAGCTTTTATTAATTTAAACATATTTACCCTCTTTATTGGTTAATTATACGTATAAGTCGCGAATTTAAACATATTGAGAAAGTAGTGTAAAATAAAAAAATAGGAAATTTAACCTAGGTCTAGTGCCCTTGAATCGCTGGCTTTCCAAGATAGTTTAACGGAGGCTCCTTCTTTTAGGTTTGCTCCTTTGTAAGAATTCGGAACTTTAACAATAAATTGATCGTTTCCACAAACTTCAACTCTTGTGCGAATATGATCTCCTAAATAAATTAATTCTTTAACTTTGCCATTAAAAGAATTTTCAAAATTATCTTCAGTAGAATTAATTTCAACTCTTTCTGGACGTAATGACACTGTCGAAGAATCTCCAACGGAATTAACATTTACTTTTAATGAAGTAATGTCATCGCCTTTATCAGTGGTTACAACACAATTCTTTCCGTTAATAGATTTCACTTTTCCTCTAAGTTGATTATTCTCTCCGATAAAATTTGCAACGAATGCATTCTCAGGTTTTTCATATAAAATATCTGGTGATGATATTTGTTGAATTTTTCCATCATTAAATACTGCTATACGATTTGACATAGTTAATGCTTCGCTCTGATCGTGAGTAACATAAACAACCGTGATTCCAATTCTCTCATGAATATGTTTAATTTCATATTGCATTTGTTCCCGAAGTTTTTTATCAAGCGCACCTAAAGGTTCGTCCATTAATACTAGCCTTGGTTCAAAAACTAAAGATCTTGCTAAAGCTACACGTTGTTGTTGACCTCCTGATAATTGTAATGGCATACGGTTGCCAAATTCTCCAAGTTCAACCATATCCAAAGTTTTTTTTACTTTTTCTTGAATGTCCGATTTGTTTAATTTTCTGACTTCAAGTGGAAAAGCAAGATTCTCATTTACTGTTAGATGTGGAAATAATGCGTAGTTTTGAAAAACCATTCCAATTCCTCTTTTGTTAGGTGGAATTTTATTAATAGCTTCACCTTCCAAATAGATTTCTCCACCTGTAGGAGTTTCAAATCCAGCCAACATCATTAATGTAGTAGTTTTCCCAGAACCTGAAGGTCCTAGCATAGTAAGAAATTCTCCTTTTGGAATATCTACATTAAGATCTTTAACTACTAGTGTTTCTCCGTCGTAGCTTTTATCTACTTTATCAAATTTAACGAAACTATCTGAACTCCCCATAACGACCGAATATTAAGCATTTGTTAAAAATTATTTCAAGGTTTTTATTTAATGTATAATTCTCTTGATAAATCGCAGAATAATTCACACCCTTTTTCAGTTACTCTTAAAGACTCACTGGCTTCAACACCCCAATCACCAAATTGCATGACTGCTATCATATGGAAAGTAACGTTAGGTTGTAAAATTGTCTTATCTCCTTTTGATATATTTAATGTTTGTTCTCCCCAATCTGGAGGATAGCCGATTCCTATTGAATATCCTGTTCTGGATTCTTTTTTAATTCCATATTTATCAAGAACTTTCCAAAATTCTTGTGCAACATCATTAGCAGTATTTCCTGGTTTTGTTGCATTAATACCTGCATCAAGTGCTTCATTCGTAGCTTTCATTGTGTCAATTTTTTTTTGATTTTTTTTTCCTAATAGAACAGTTCTTGCCATAGGACAATGATATCGTTTATGAACACCAGAAATTTCAATTATTGTAGCTTCTCCATTAATAAATTTCTCATCTGTTGCTGTTAAATGTGATGCAGAAGTACCTTTTCCAGTGGGTAATAAGGTTGCAATACTAGCATAATCACCACCAAATTCTTTTGTACCTTTGAATAAAGCTTTCTGAATCTCTCCAACGGCATCACATTGTCTTACGCCAGGATTAATAACTTCAAAAGCAGTTTTCATTCCGTTTTCAGTTATTTTTGCAGCAAATTTCATTAATTCTATTTCGTTATCTGATTTTACTACTCTTGCCCAGTTTACTAACCGTTCAGTATCTTTGGTTTTTGCATTTGGCAAACCTTTTTTTATTGTCTCGTAACAGTAAGCAGTAAAATAATGACTATCCATTTCAAGACCTATTGTTGATTTGTCCCATTTTTTTTCCTTGATTATTTGTGTTAGATATTGGTATGGATGAAGTGGCCACGCATGAACATACTTTTCATCGTATGAAATAATATTTTTGCGTTTAACATAAGTTTTTATATAACCGCCACCTATATCTTGAGCTCTTAAGAAACAAATTGGTTCATCTTCATTAATATGAACTAAAACACATTGAGCGTAATAAAAAGACCACGCATCATAACCAGTTAAATAATTCATATTTGCTGGATCGTGAGATACCAATAGGTCAATGCCTTGTTTAATCATTAATTCTTTAACTTTTTTTAGTCGGTCTTGATATTCTTCTATTTTAAAAAGCATATTATTTTCTTAAAAGTTTTCCGTATCCTCTTATGGATGATTTTAAACCGACCGATCTAATACTATCCCATATTAGTGTTTGGTTACTTGAAAAAACAGGTTTATTAATTTTTTTCTCAGCTTTATCAATAATCTCCAAAACTGGCAAAGCGGTACATGAAATAAATAATGCATCAGCATGGTTTGTATTTAGATTAACTAGTGTTTTTAAAAGATATTTTGGATCTACTTTGGCAATATCAACATCTAGGCTTAAATTAAAAGTGGCAAATGACAATATATTAATATTCTTTTTATTAAAATATTCAATAATAGTTTTATTTACAGAATTTGGATAAGGAGTAAATAAAGCAATTTTTTTTATATTCATTTTTTTAAAAGCTTTAATTGCTGAAGTTATTGGGGTTGTTACATAACAATTTGGCTTAGCTAATTTTATTTTTTTTTTAACTTTATTTTCTCCAATAGCTATAGTTCCAGATGTACAGCCATACGCTATTGTATTTATTTTTTCTCCAGGCAAAATTTTTTCAGTAGTTGATTTCATTTGACTGTACATTTTTGATAGATTTTTTTTTGTTAATGGATTTTTGTTGTGTATACGATTAATAAATAGATCTAATGGTAGTTTTTGGCATACTGAATGAAAATCTTTTTCTATTGTTAAATCGGTTGATAAGGCAAGCAAACCAACTCTTGGGTTAGAATTTTTTTTAAATTTAGGTTTAATATAACTCGATTTTATTTTCATTTTTGTTTAGGAAAATAATCTTCACATTTTCCTTCTCTATAAACATCTGTGGTGCTACAGTGCAAACCCCCGCCGAAGGGGTATACATCTCTGAAATCAACTTCAATAACTTCCATTCCTAAGTTGCTTAGTTGCTCCGCCTGGTAAACTTCACTTTTCTCAACGCAAACAGTTTTAGGGTCAAGAATTAGTATATTCATTGACAACCACACTGAAGAAAAACATAATGGTGGTGGTTCATTATGAGCTGGTTGTGCTGCATCTATAATTTTCCAATCGTTTTTTTCAAAAATTTCCCTTTGCTCATTTGGCAAACGTCTATTTGGGTTGTTTATTATTAAGCCAGGTTTTATAGCAGTAAAAGTAGCATCAATATGTATCGGATATGGATCTCCTGGAAAATTTAGAGCGTGAACTCTATGATTTGGAAAATGTCTTCTTAACCAATCAATTCCTTTTAAATTTGTTGTAAAGCCATGTTGTACCATTAAATCTTTTCCAAAACGCATTACATCAGCTGCGTCAAAAAGTGGCTCTTCTTCTGTTGTTACGAAAAATTTTTTTGCTGTCCATTCTAATCTTTTTTGAACTCCTATCTTGTCAGAAAGGTAATCCATATGAAAACTTTTGTCTGTTAAACGTGGCTTTGGTGCAGACTCATGCCTCATGTTTGGATCCTCTTCATAATATTTTTTTAAAAGAGGTCTGTAATTAAGATATTCAAACCATCTACATCGATAACTCATTGTCGCTTCTAACATTTCTTTTCCTACTGTTAAAATTATGTCTCTTGCTGGCATAGTTCCAAACATACTTTTTGTTTTCCAATCAGGTGTAGATATTGGCTGGATAAAATTAAGGGGAGTTGGTCGATCAACTTTTATTCCTCTTTTTTTTAATAAATTAGAAAAATTCTCCAATAATTCATTTGCACGATCGATGCTCTCTTTTGGTCTAACGCCAAATTTACCTCTCATATCAGAATCTTCTGGAACTTTTCCATCTACAGCTGGCTCAGATGCTGGAATACAGCAACCATCAGCTCGGCCCAAAATTACATGTTTTAAAGGGTCCCATTCGTTCCAGCTATTAACTATCGTTTTCATTTAATAAAGATTTTAACACATATTTATGATCTAAAAATAATACTATAGCAAGCTATTGTATTAAATTAGAAAAAAATATAATAAGGTTAAATTTGACTCCGGAGAGGTGGCTGAGCGGTTGAAAGCACTGGTCTTGAAAACCAGCAATGGGGCAACTCATTCGTGGGTTCGAATCCCACCCTCTCCGCCATTAAATTTTATAATTTTTTAACATTATAGAAACTTTGTTTAAAGGAACGGATAATTCGCTAGATTTGTCAAAATACCAGTTGTATAAGATTTCATCCTCTATAATCATTAATTTTTCAAGTAAATAAAGTTCATCCAGACTAAATAGATCGATATTATTTTTAACAAAACTTCCTAAAAGAATATCCATTTCTTTTGATCCCCTGTGTGTAGATCTGTATATAATTTTTTTTTTTAATTTTTCTTTATTTATCATTATTCAATTAAATTTATTATATAATAAGTTAAAATGAATCAAACAAATACACAAAATTTCTTAACTAAAAATGTGTCTATTTTAGACGGTGTAGGTGCAAAAACAAAAAGACTATTAAAGAAGAAAAAAATTGAAAAAATTTCAGATCTATTATGGAATTTTCCACTTGGTTTTACTGACAGAACAAATGTAAAAAGCCTTGACAACTTAGAAATAGGAAAAATTACAACAATTAAAGTTAAAGTTATAAAATACAATTTTCCAAGAATTAGAAATTTGCCTTTCAAGGTAATATGTGAGGACAACAAAGGTAAAATTGATATAGTATTTTTTAACAGTAGAGAAGGATATATAAGAAATATTTTACCAATAAATAGCAATGTTATTATAAGTGGAAAAATTAACTACTTCAAAAAATCATATCAAATCACAAATCCAGCATATGTGCTTCCGATTGAAAAAGAAAATTATGTTAAAAAGGTAATCCCTAAATATTCTTTAACTGACGGACTAACAGAAAAAATTTATAGAAAATTAATTGAACAAGTGCTTAAAAAAATAACTGAATTAAACGAATGGCACAGTAAAAATGTTTTAGAAAAAATAGGAAATATAAGTTGGGCCAAAGCAATAAAACAATTACACGAAGAAAAGGATATAAATATTAAATCTAGCTATTTTAGAAGATTGGCATATGACGAAATTATATCACATTTGTTAGTCTTGTCTGAGTCTAGAAAAAGAATAAAAAAATTTAAAAAAATAAGTAAAAATTTTGACTTAAAATTTTCAAATATAATAAATAAAAATTTTAATTTTGATTTGACTAATGATCAAAAAAAGGCAATTGAAGATATTAACGTTGATTTAAAATCTAACTATAAAATGTTTAGAATTTTACAGGGTGATGTAGGTAGCGGAAAAACGATAGTTTCTCTAATTGCGTCGGCGAATACTATAAGTTCTGGATATCAAGCAGTATTTATGGTTCCCACAGAAATTTTGGCAAAACAACATTTCGATCTAGCACTTAAAGTATTTAGAGGTACTAATATTAAAATTCAATTACTTACTGGAAAAACTAATTTTAAAGATAAAAAAATAATTTTTAAAGAACTTTTAAATGGAAAAATTAATTTTTTAATTGGTACACATGCATTATTTCAAAAAAATGTAATTTATAAAAATTTAGGATTAATAATTATAGATGAACAGCATAAATTTGGTGTTAAGCAAAGAATAGAACTATCGGACAAAGGAGGTAATAACTGCGATATTTTATTAATGTCAGCCACCCCTATACCAAGAACATTGATCATGGCAATTTATGGAGATATGGATGTTTCAAGAATAATAGAAAAACCAAAGGATAGAAAAAATACGATTACATTAAGCAAACCTGAAGAAAAAATTGAAGAAGTGCTAGATTTTGTAAACAAACAAATTAAAAAAAAAATTCAAGTTTTTTGGGTCTGTCCGCTAATAGAGGAGTCAGCTAAATTAGACTACGCTGCTGCAGTCAAAAAGTATAATTCTTTATGTAAGAAATTTCCAAATGAAGTTGGGCTAATTCACGGCGCTTTAAATAAAGATGAAAAGAATAAAGTTCTAAATAATTTTCTAAAAAAAAAAATAAATATCTTGGTTTCTACTACTGTTATAGAAGTGGGCATTGATTTTCCTGATGCAAATTTAATTATTATAGAAAATTCTAATAAATTTGGTTTATCCCAATTACATCAATTAAGAGGAAGGGTCGGCAGAAGCGCTGCTGAGAGTACTTGTATATTACTATATAAAAAAAATTTAAGTGATAATGCAAAAAAAAGAATAAAAGTTTTAAAATCTTCTAATGATGGTTTTTTAATAGCTGAAGAAGATATGAAATTAAGAGGATATGGAGATGTGCTGGGATATCAACAAAGTGGAATTAAAAACTTTAAACTTGCTGACCCTATTCATCATTCTGATTTATTTGATGTTGCATATCAAAATATTAAAGAAATTGAAAAAAATAAAGACAACTTTAAAAAATTCGATTTTTTATTAAAACTATTTGATAAAGCAGATATTATAAATGAAATTAATTATTAAAAGTTGCGTCGGAGGTGCCAGCAGAAACTATAAATTTAGAAGCTTCTTCAAAACCCATATTAAGAAAAATAACTTCATCTTTAGGAAACATTAAAAGAAATCCACTTGTTGGATTTGGCGTTGTGGGAACAAAAACGTTAATTAATTTTTTTCCAACTTTATTTGTAATTTCTCCTTCATTATCCTTTGTTGCAAAACCAACTGCCCAAATTCCCTTACGTGGATATTCAATAAGCACGACATTTTTTTTATCATTCTTGTTTTGTGTAAATGTTGCGGTCATTTGACCAACCGCTGAATATATCGTTCTTAAAATTGGTATTCTTTTTAATATTTTATTTAAAATATTTAATAGACGAGATCCTATAAATGATAAAGACAACCATCCAATAAAAGTTATTATAATTATTGATATTAAAATTTCTAATCCAGGAATTTCGTAAGGTAAATAATTATTAGGATTTAACTCTTTGGGTAAAATTTTAGATGATATTTTTATTACGAAAAAAGTTAAATATACTGTTATTCCTATTGGTATTAGTACAACTACACCAGTAATAAAATAATTTCTAAATTTTGCTAGAAAAGATGTTTTTTTAGCTTTTGTCATAAATTTTAATTATACTATTTGCTTTTATTATATTTAAATTTAGAATGTGTATAACATGGATAGAAGGAAATTTCTCGAATATTTTGGCTACGGTTGTTGTGGTCTTTTCATTCCATCTTGTGCAACTGTACCAATAACCGACAGAAAACAACTAAGTTTTATTCCTGAGGCAACATTAAACAGGCAAGCGGCCAAAGCTTATGCGCAAGTTAAAAATAAATCAAAATTACTTGAAAATGAAGATTTAGAATCAATTAAAAAAATAGGCGGAAATATTGAAAATGCAGTAAGTAATTATTTTGCAAGTAAAAATCTAGCCGATCCAACATTAAATTTTAGATGGGAATATATTTTAATAGATAACAAGAAAATTAAAAATGCTTGGTGTATGCCAGGGGGAAAAATAGCAGTATACACTGGATTACTTGATATTTCTAAAAATGATAATGGACTAGCTGCAATTATGGGGCATGAGATTGCCCATGCAGTTGCTAAACATTCAATTGAAAGAGCAAGTAGACATGTTCTTTTAAATGTTGGAACACAGATCGCCGATATAGCAACTGGCGGTAAAATATCATCTACTTCAAGATCTGTTGGGGTTGATGTTGCTGGTGTATTAAGACAGTTTGGAATTGACAACCCGTTCAATAGAAAACAAGAATCAGAAGCTGATTATATGGGTTTAATTTTTTCTTCGCTTTCTGGATATGATATAAGAGAAACAATTAAAATTTGGGAAAGAATGAAGGAGGCTAACAAAGGAAAAGAGCCGCCCGAATGGATGAGCACCCATCCTTCTACTGATACAAGAATAAAAAAAATTGATGATTGGATACCAGAAATAATTCTTAATTATCCACCAATAGTTTGATTAATTAAAGTATGGTGAGCCGTGTTGGATTCGAACCAACGACACCTTCCTTAAAAGGGAAGTGCTCTACCAACTGAGCTAACGGCCCTAAAATATGATTTAATATTCTTTTTTTTATAAACTTTCAAATAAAATTTTGAATAATTAAATTTTATTAATAAACTTATCATAAAAATGATCAAAAGTTCCATTTTCAATAGAAACTCTTATACTTTTCATTAATTCTTGATAAAAACTCAAATTGTGCAAAGTCAAAAGCATAGAAGCTAAAATCTCATTAGTAGAAAATAAATGATTCAAATAAGCTTTGCTATAGTTATTTATTTGTTTAATTTGATTGTCATTATCAAGTGGACTCTTGTCATTCTTGTATTTAGAATTTCTTATATTTATTCTTCCTTTCCAAGTAAAGGCTAAACCAGTTCTTCCTGATCTAGTGGGTAAAACACAGTCAAACATATCTATACCTCTTTTTACCGCACCAAGTATGTCTGAAGGAGTTCCAACTCCCATCAAATATCTGGGTTTGTTGACAGGAAGTTCATTCTTTAGAACATCTATCATTGAAAACATTTGTTTTTGACTTTCGCCAACAGCAAGTCCTCCTAAGGCATATCCATCAAAATTAATTTTTATAAGTTCTTTTAAACTTTTAATTCTTAAATCGTCAAACATTCCGCCTTGTATAATTCCAAAAAGTGCTTTTTTATCATTTTTACCAAATTCATTTTTTGATCTTTGGGCCCATTCTATTGATAAAATTAAGGATTGTTCTATTTTTTTTTTATCATTTGATAGTTTTGGGCATTCATCTAATACCATCATAATGTCAGAATTTATGGATTTTTGAATTTTAATACTTTCTTCTGGGCTTAAAATATATTTTTTACCATCAATATGTGATCTAAAAGTTGCTCCTTTATCCCTGTCTATTTTTGTTAATTTAGCCAGTGACATAATTTGAAAACCACCTGAGTCAGTTAAAATGGGCAAAGAACAATTCATAAAATTATGTAGTCCATCAAATTTTTCTAATATTTTAACTCCAGGTCTAAGCATTAAATGGTATGTATTGGATAGTATTATCTGTGCTCCAGTTTTTACTAAATCATCTAAAAATACTGCTTTAACTGTGCCTTGTGTACCAACTGGCATAAAGGCTGGGGTATCTACTTCACCTCTTGGAGTTTTAATTTTACCTCTTCTCGCATAGTTGTTGGTAGATAATAATTCAAAAGAAAATTTTTCTTTGCTCATTAATTGAAAAACTAAATTACTTAAGGCTTATAATAATATCTGGGTTTGTAACTGAGCCATTTTGACCTTCACCCCTTTTTATCATATCAATAAACTCCATACCGTCGGTAACTTTACCAAAAACTGTATATTGTCTATCTAAAAATGGTGCTGGCTTAAAACATATAAAGAATTGACTATTTGCACTATCAGGACTTGTAGATCTTGCCATTGATAAGGTTCCTCTTTCATGGGGTAAATTACTAAATTCAGCTTTTAAATCTGGTAAACTAGATCCTCCTGTACCAACTAAATCCAAATTGAAATCTGGATTTAAAGAATTTCCAAACTTAACATCTCCAGTCTGGGCCATAAAACCATCTATTACTCTATGAAATACGACACCGTTATATTTGTTTGAGCTCGCAAGCTCTTTAAATCTTTTAACATGGTTGGGCGCAACATCTGGAAATAATTCAATTGTAACTTTCCCATATTTAAGCTCTAGTATCATAATATTTTTCTCCGCATATAAATTATTATTAAAAAAAACAAAAAAAATTAAAACAATCAACCTTATCATAATTTATTTTTTATTGCATTTATTATACTTCTGCTAGCAAATTTTCTTATATCACCTCCAAGATTTGCTACTTCTTTTATAAATTTTGAAGCAATAACTTGATTTTCTAAATCTGACATCAAAAAAACTGTTTCGATTTTTTTATTTAATTTTCTATTCATGCCAGCTAATTGAAATTCATACTCAAAATCAGATACAGCCCTAAGACCACGAAAAATGATCGTGGCATTATATTTTCGGCACAGTTCTACTGTCAAAGTATTGAAAGGTACCACAAATATTTTTTTCTTATTAAAAGATAAATCTTTAAATAAACAATCCTTAACCAATTGAACTCTTTCACTGGAGTCAAAAAAATGTTCTTTCGAAGTATCTTCGGAAACACCAATTATAAGTTTGTCAACTATATTTAAACTTTTACGAATAACATCTGCATGTCCAAAAGTTATTGGATCAAAAGTACCTGGATATATTCCAATTTTCTTCATTGTTAATTGCTTTTTATATTATCTTCCACTTTAACAGCAGAAACTACTTTTTCATCATCAATAACCTTGCATAATCTATGTCCCTGCGTATCTCTCCCAGAACTATTTATTTCTAATACCGATAATCTAATATTTCTGCCTTTGTTTGTCGATATGATTACATCATTAGACTCATCTACAGGAAAAGTTGCAGCTATATTTCCATTCCTCTTTGAATTTTTTATTCCAGTAATTCCTTTTCCTCCATTACTAGTCACTCTATATTCGTAGAAGGATGTTCTTTTACCGTAACCATTTTCTGAGATAGAAAATATAAATTTTTGTTTTGATTTTATTGAGTCAATTTTACTTTTATCTGCATGTCCATTTTTGACTAGGTTTTTGACTTCTTTGGATTTCTCATCAAAGCCATCAACAATAGATAAAGAAATAACCGTATCTCCTTCAGCGAGTTTAATTCCTTTTACACCTTTAGACGACCTCCCTTTAAAAACACGTAACTTTTTGGACATAAAACGAATAACTTTTCCATAGCTAGTCGCTAGCATAATATCTTCTTTATCACTACATATTTTAACATCTACAATTTTGTCAGATTGTTCTAATTTCATTGCAATTTTTCCATTAGATTGAATATTTATAAAATCTTCTAAACTATTTTTTCTTATTTTACCGTTTGAAGTTGCAAAGACTATTAGCAATTTTTTCCACTCTGCCTCGTTTTCTGGTAATGGCATTATTGAACTTATAGTTGAATGGTCTTTTAAATTTAAAACACTTGCTATATTCTTTCCTTTAGAAATCGCTGAGCCAGTTGGTATTTTCCATGCCTTGATTTTATAAACCAAACCTTGTGTTGAAAAAAACAAGATTGGTGTATGTGAATTAGCTGCAAGAGTTTGTATTACTGAGTCTTCTTCCTTAGTTTTTATACCAGATTTACCCTTACCTCCTCTTTTTTGTATTTTAATTGAACTGGTTGGTGACCTTTTGATGTATCCTTTTTGAGTTATATTTATAAAAACAGCTTCTTTTTGTATAGTTTGCTCAACATCGTAATTTAAGACAATATCCTTAATTTCAGATCTTCGATCATTTTCTTTTGTAAATTTATCTTTAATAAAATTAAGCTCTTTTTTGATAACTTCATCTAAAGCTTTTTTTGAATTAAGAATTTTTTTATATTCAGTTATTAGATCCGCCAATTTTAAAATTTCTTTTTCTATTTCATCAAGCCCTAATGCTGTTAACTTTTGTAATCTTAATTCTAAAATAGCTTCAACTTGTTCATTAGTAAATGAATATGAGCTCTTAGCTGTTTTATTTTCAATAAGTTTAATTAATTTTTTACTTTTTGAAAAAGACCATTTTTTTTCAATTAAATTTTTTCTTGCTTCATCTGGATTTTTAGACTTTTTAATAATAGAAATAATCTGATTTAAATTTTCAACAGCAATAGACAGCCCTAATAATAGATGTGCTCTTGTTTGCGCTTTCTCTAATTCATATTTTGTTCTTTTGATAACTAATTGTTCTCTAAATTTTATAAATTCATCAAGGATTCTTGTTAAAGGGAGTCTTATTGGTTGATTATTTACTATAGCTAGAGAATTAAATCCAAAACTACTTTCAATAGCTGTAAACTTATATAATTGTCTTTTTACAGCCTCAGGTTCTGTATTTCTTCTAAGCTCTAAAACCAATCTTATTCCTTTTTGATTTGATTCATCTCTAATATCACTTATGCCTTCAATTTTTTTCTCTCTTGCTAGTTCAGCAATTCTTTCAGTGAGAATAGACTTATTAACTTGGTAAGGTATCGACTTTATTACTAGTCTTTCTTTATTATTTTTTAAGTTTTCAACATCTATAACTCCTCTAACTTTAAATGAACCACCTTTACCTTTTGTATATCCTTCTTTAATTTGATCTCTTCCTATAATAATACCTCCTGTTGGAAAATCAGGACCAGGTATGTACTTCATCAACTTTGTTGGGGTTAGGTTTCTATCATCCATAAATGCAATAGTAGCGTTTATAACTTCACGTAAGTTATGTGGAGGAATACTTGTGGCCATACCAACAGCAATACCTCCTGCTCCATTTACTAAAAGATTAGGAAATTGTGAAGGTAAAACAGTTGGTTCAATTTCAGTCTCATCATAATTATTTTTAAAACTAACTGTATTTTTTTCAATATCATCAATTATATGTTTTGTTACGGGAGATAATCTTGACTCAGTATATCTCATTGCAGCGGGTGGATCTCCATCAACAGATCCAAAATTTCCTTGTCCTTGAATTAAAGGAAGACTCATTGAAAAATCTTGCGTCATTCTTACTAAAGCATCATAAACGGCCTGGTCACCGTGTGGATGATATTTACCAATAACATCTCCAACAATTCTAGCTGATTTTCTAAATTGCTTAGACCAGTCAAAACCACCTTTATACATTGCATAAATAATTCTTCTATGCACAGGTTTTAATCCATCTCTAACGTCTGGAAGAGCTCGGCTGATTATAACGCTCATAGCATAAGAAAGGTATGATGAACTCATTTCATCATAAACGTGAATCGGTCTGCTATTATTAGAATTATTAATTGTCTTTAGATCTGGCATAAATACTAAAATGGTATCTCATCATCCAATTCATTTATGTCTGCAGAAATTTCTTCACTAGGCAGTGAGCTTTTGCTTTCTACTTGATTTTTGGTTTCTGTATTTAAATTTTTACCCCCTAACATCGTTAGTGTAGAGTTAAAACCTTGCAAAACTATTTCAGTTGAATACTTATCTTGAGATGTTTTTTCATCTCTCCATTTTCTTGTTGTAAGTTGACCTTCCAAGTAAACTTGGGAACCTTTTTTAAGATATTGTTGAACTACATTAACCAAACCTTCGTTAAAAATTACAACTCTATGCCACTCAGTTTTTTCCTTTTTTTCACCAGTATTTTTATCTTTCCACGTTTGACTGGTCGCAATACTAAGTCTTGCGACGTTTTTACCATTAACCATTTGCTTAATTTCTGGATCTTGACCCAATCTACCTATTAAAAGTACTTTATTTAAACTTCCAGCCATAATATTTTTGTAGAATTATTATTTGATAAATTATTTAATAGCAAAAATATATCATATTTTTGTTAGTTTATTAACAATTTAGATTTATAGTTACAATTTTATGGTCAAAAAAATCATTATTAAAGGGGCTAAAGAGCACAATTTAAAAAATATCTCTGTAGAGATACCTAAGGACAAGTTTATAGTGATTACCGGTCTGTCTGGATCTGGTAAATCATCATTAGCTTTTGATACAATTTATGCTGAAGGACAAAGACGTTATGTAGAAAGCCTTTCTGCTTACGCAAGACAATTTCTAGATAAGATGAAAAAACCAAAAGTTGATTTAATAGAAGGTTTAAGTCCAGCTATTTCAATAGAACAAAAAAATACATCAAAAAATCCAAGATCAACAGTTGCTACAGTGACTGAAATTTATGATTATATGAGAGTATTGTATGCTAGAGCTGGCACTCCCTATTCACCTTTTACAGGAAAACCAATAAAATCTCAAAGTGTAGCGGAAATAGTTGATAGAATTAAAAAATTACCCAAAAAAAGTACTATTTATTTATTATCACCTATCGTTAGAGGTAGAAAGGGTGAATATAAAAAAGAAATATTAAGCTACAAAAGGAGAGGTTTTCAAAAAATTAAAGTAGATGGTAATTATTGCAATATTGATGAATTCCCCGAATTAAATAAAAAAATTAAACACGATATTTCAATCGTAGTAGACAGAATTATTTTAAATAATGACTTGGGTAATCGTCTTGCCGAAAGTGTTGAAACATCTTTAAGTCTGTCAGATGGACTTTTGTTTGTTGAATACGAAAACGAGACTTTGCCTAAAAAATTTAGAAGAGTTGAGAAAATTATTTTTTCATCTAAGTTTGCATGTCCAGAAAGTGGTTTTACAATTGAAGAAATTGAACCACGACTTTTTTCTTTTAATAGTCCATATGGAGCTTGCGAAGAATGCGAAGGTATTGGAGTAAATTTAAACGTAGACCCAAACTTAGTTGTTAGTGACACAAAAAAAACGCTGTCGGAAGGTGCAATAGAGCCTTGGTCTAAATCAACAACTTTATATTATGCACAAACTTTATCTTCTTTAGCTAAACACTATAAATTTTCGCTCGATGTTCCATGGAAAAAGCTTTCTAAAGAAATAAAAGATATAATTCTATTTGGTTCTGATGATGACGAAATTAAATTTTTTTACGATGATGGTTATGAAAAATATTCAACAAAAAAAACATTTGAAGGTGTAGTAAATAATTTAGAAAGAAGATATCTTGAAACTGAAAGCGAATGGAAAAGAGAGGAAATATCTCAGTATCAAAGTGAATCTGATTGTGAAAAATGTAAGGGCATGCGGCTAAAAGATGAAGCCTTATGTGTAAAAATAGACGATTTAAACATTAGTGAAGTTGCAAAAAAATCAATACTTGAGGCAAAAAAATGGTTTTCTAATTTAAATAAGAAGCTTAGTGAAAAAGAAAAAAAAATCGCTCAACATATTCTTAAAGAAATAAATGAAAGATTGGATTTTTTATTAAATGTTGGTTTAGACTACCTTACTTTATCGAGAGAATCGGGAACTTTATCCGGTGGTGAATCTCAAAGAATAAGACTAGCTTCACAAATTGGGTCAGGCCTTACAGGAGTATTATATGTGTTGGATGAGCCGTCCATAGGCCTTCATCAAAAAGATAATGTAAAATTAATTAATGCACTTAAAAGATTAAGAGATTTAGGAAATACAGTTATTGTTGTAGAGCATGATACAGAAACAATGGAAAATGCTGACCATATTATTGATTTAGGCCCTGAAGCGGGAATCAATGGTGGAAATATAGTAGCTCAAGGTGAAATTAAAAAAATTATGGATGCAGAAAATAGTATAACTGGAAATTATTTATCAAAGAAAAAAAATATTATTATACCAAATAAAAGACGGACTGCAAAAAATGGTAGATTTCTGGAAATAATAGGCGCTACTGGTAATAACTTGCAGAATATAAATTTTAAAATTCCACTTGGTACATTCACTTGTGTTACAGGTGTCTCGGGTAGTGGAAAATCTACGCTAGTACTTCATACGTTATATAATGCTTTAAACTTAATATTAAATAACAATAAATCTAGAAAATTACCTAAGCCATTTAAAAGCTACAAAGGAATTGAACAAATTGATAAAATTATTGATATTGACCAATCACCAATCGGAAGAACTCCAAGATCCAATCCTGCTACTTATACCGGAGCATTTGGTCCAATAAGAGATTGGTTTGCAAATTTACCAGATTCAAAAGCAAGAGGATATAAAGTTGGAAGATTTTCTTTTAATGTCAAAGGTGGAAGATGCGAAGCTTGTGAGGGTGACGGTGTTATTACATATGAAATGCATTTTTTACCGGACGTTTATATTGCTTGTGATGTTTGTAAGGGCAGTAGATATAATCGAGAGACATTAGAAATTAAATTTAAAAATAAGAATATTTCTGATGTATTAAATATGACTGTAGACGAGGGTTGTATTTTTTTTGAAAACATACCTACAGTGCGATCTAAATTGTTAACTCTAAAAAAAGTTGGCCTTGGATATATAAAAATAGGCCAGCAAGCCACAACTTTATCTGGTGGTGAAGCACAAAGAATTAAGCTAGCAAAAGAACTCTCCAAAAGATCGACAGGTCGTACGATTTATATTTTAGATGAACCAACTACTGGGTTGCATGCGCATGATATTAAAAAACTTTTGGAAATTTTACAAACCTTTGTAAATCAAGGAAATACGGTTGTTGTAATAGAACATAATTTAGATGTAATAAAAACATCCGATTGGATCGTTGATATGGGACCTGATGGTGGAGTAAATGGTGGAAAAATCATTGCTGAAGGAAGTCCTGAAAAAATCAGTGAAATAGATATCAGTTATACTGGAAATTTCCTTAAAAATATTATTAACAGCAAATATAAAAAAACTGCTTAGTTTTTTGGTAAAAAATGCTATACTGAGTAATATGGTATCGATACTACAATCACTTTCCAAAACTATTCATTTATCAATAATTTTAGCAATTTTACTATTTGTTGGATTATTTTTTGGAGGAGGAGATTGGGCTTTTGATCAACTTTTTTGGAGTTGGTTGTTTAGATATTTGCATGTTCTAGCTGGGGTAATGTGGATTGGACTTCTTTGGTACTTAAATTTCGTTCAAATACCAAGTATGCCAAAGATTCCTGATGAGCAAAAACCAGCAATTGGTAAAGTTATAGCACCAACAGTTTTATTTTGGTTTAGATGGGCAGCCTTAGCTACAATTGTTACTGGATTAATAGTTGCTTACTTAAATGGCTATGTTCATCAAGCAATGACTTTAGGAATAGGAAGCGGCGGAGGCAAAAATACAGCCATTGGAATTGGAATGTGGTTAGGATTGATAATGGCGTTTAATGTTTGGTTTATCATATGGCCAAACCAAAAAAAGGCACTTGGAATAGTTGAATGCTCTCCAGAAGAAAAACCTCAAGCTGCAAAAACAGCAATGCTAACCTCTAGAGTAAATACTTTATTATCTTTACCTATGCTATTATCAATGGTAATGGCACAAAACCTATATTAGTAAATCACTAAATTTTTATTAAGTTTTATCTTTAACTACTGATTTTTGGTTAACGTTTGTATAATTTAAAACAGGTGCGGCAACAAATATAGATGAATAAGTACCGATGAGTACACCAAAAATTAACGCAAAAGAAAAGCCTTTCAAAACTTCGCCCCCAAAAAGAAATATCGCTAATAAAGCTAATAGAGTTGTAATTGAAGTAATTAGTGTTCTTGAAAGTGTTTCATTTATTGAAATATCTGAGATTTCATTAATTTGCAAATTATCATATTTTCTTAAATTTTCTCTCACTCTATCGAAGATTACAACAGTATCGTTCATCGAATAGCCAACTATAGTTAATATTGCAGCAATAATTGATAAATTTATTTCTAAGCTTAAAATAGAAAAAATTCCTAGTGTTAACAATACATCATGAATAAGTGCCAAGATAGCGGCAACACTAAATTGCCATTCGAATCTAATCCAAATATAAATTAACATTGCAGATAGAGATAAACTTATAGCTAGTATTGCGGCATTAATTAATTCCTTACTAACTTTAGGACCTACATTTTCAACACGTCTAAAATTTACTTCAGTGGCTAATTTTTTCGATACATATAAATTTAATTTTTCAATAAAATCTTTGTCATTTAAATTTTTATTATCTAGTTTAACCAAAAAATCTCCTGGTTTACCAAATTCTTTTACAGAAACATTTGATAAATCATCTCTATTAAATGAACTTCTAATATCTTGAATACCTATTTGTTTGTTATCAATCCTTAACTCTATCAATGTACCACCTTTAAAATCTACACCTAAATTTAATCCTTTAAATAATAATACGACAACAGAAATCAAAATTAAAAAAATAGATAATCGAACAGAAGTTTTAAAAAAAGATGTAAATGTAATTTTCTTTAATGCTATTTTCATAAATTAATTACATCCTCCTTATATTTCCTCACGTATATAGATGTTAGATGTCTTGCAAAAAAGTAGATCGTGAATAGTGTTGTTAAAATACCTATTCCTAAAGTTATTGCAAAACCTTTAACTGGGCCTGATCCTAGTGAAAATAAAATAATTGCAGATATCAATGTAGTAATATTTGCATCCAATATAGCTGATTGAGATTTTCTATATCCTGTATCAAAGGCAATCATATTAGATTTCTCAATCTTTACTTCTTCTTTAATTCTTTCATAAATTAAAACATTTGCATCAACAGACATTCCTACTGTTAATATTATTCCTGCTATACCTGGTAAAGTTAGAGTTGCCTCTAACAATGTTAAAAAGCCTAATAAAATTAGTAAATTTAAAACAAGTGACAAGTTGGCTACTATACCCAAAAGTTTATATTTCATGGTCATAAAAATAACTACTAATGAGAAACCTATAATTAACGATATCATTCCAGCTTTAATAGAATCTTTGCCCAGGTCAGGTCCTACTGTTCTTTCTTCAATAATATTCAAAGGTGCCGGCAAAGCACCGGATCTTAATAATAAAGCCAAGTCAGTAGCCTCTTGAAAAGTAAAATTACCTGAAATCTGTCCATTTCCACCTAGTATTGGTTCTCTAATGCTGGGAGCACTAATTACATTATCATCTAATACAATTGCTAATCTTTTGCCTACATTTTCAGAAGTAGCTTTGCCAAATCTTTTTGATCCATTTCGATCCAATGAAAAAGATACGATCGGTTCATTATTTATTGTATCCATTTTTGGCTGAGCATCAATTAATGAGTCTCCTGATAAAATTACTCTTTTATTAACACTTATTTCGCTATTAGAAGACTCATCGAATAGCAGCTCATTCCCAAATTCTGAAGACTCGCTTTCTGAAACAAGTCGAAAAGATAGATTAGCTGTTCTGCCCAATAACTTTTTAATTCTATTTGGATCTTTTAATCCAGGCAATTCAATTAAAATTCTATTGGATCCTCTTTTTTGTATACTAGGTTCTTTAGTGCCAGTTTCATTAATTCTTCTTCTGACAATTTCTAGAGATTGATCTAATGCAAATTTATTAATTTCAACCATACCAAATTTTGAAAATGATAATGTTGACTCGGTACCATTGATGCTTAAATCAAATTGAAATGAATTGTATTGGTTGTAGTATGGATTTAATTCATTATTTTTATCTTCAATATATTCTTCAAATAATATAATTTTATCTGGATTAAGATTAAAAATTATTTTGTTATTACTTACTCTTAAATTGCTATATTTATAATTACTATCTTTAAAATAACTTCTTAATGAAATTAATTTATTTTGAAGTTTTTGTTTAATCAGAGGTTGAGTATCAACCTCAAGCAACAAATACGATCCTCCAAGTAAATCAAGGCCAAGGTTAATTTTTTTCTTCAGAAAGGAATCTTCAGTGAAATTTATTAGATTTAAACTCGAAAATCCAAGCAACAATAAAATTACTGTATATATAATAATAAGTTTAATTTTTGAAAAATATAACACAAAAATATTTTTATTTTTTTGTATCGGCCTTGTTTTGAATTACTGTTTGAATAGTAGATCTAATCAACTTAACTATTGTGCCATCAGCAATAGAAACTTCTATTCTGTCATTTTCCAAAACTCTTTCAACCTTTCCAACTATACCACCTCCGGTTACCACCTCGTCACCTCTCTTAAGTGCTGCTACCATTGTCTTATGGTCTTTTATTTTTTTTTGTTGGGGTCTTATTAGAAAAAAATAGAAAATAACAAAAATTAGAATTAATGGAATAAACTGTGCGAATCCTGAACCAGACATAATGTTTCCTTTTTTGGGTATGAATATACTATATAAAAATAATAAACAATACTAATTAGTCTTTGAATTGCTTATTTGTTTTGCGTTGTTCATGTAAGGTCTTAATAATTCAGGTACATCAATACTCCCATCTTTATTTTGATAATTTTCTAAAATAGCAACTAATGTTCTTCCTACAGCAAGGCCCGATCCATTTAAAGTGCCAAGATACTCAGTTTTATTATTTTTATCTTTAAATTTAGCTTTCATTCTTCTCGACTGAAATTTTCCACATGAAGAGCAACTTGATATTTCTCTATATTTTTTTTCTGAAGGAATCCAAACTTCCAAATCATATGTTTTCTCTGCACTAAAACCCATGTCACCTGTTGAAAGAAGAACTTTTCTATAAGGCAAATTTAGCTTTTCAAGGATAGTTTCGGCACACGAAGTCATTCTTTCTAATTCATCTAAACATTTAATAGGGTTGACAATGCTTACTAACTCAACTTTGTAAAACTGATGTTGTCTAATCATTCCTTTTGTATCCTTCCCGTAACTGCCCGCCTCTTTCCTAAAACAGGCAGTTGATGCCACTAATCTAATAGGTAGATCATTAACGTTTAAAACTTGATCTCGTACCATATTTGTTAAAATAACTTCAGCAGTTGGTATCAAAAATTTTCTACTATCATCATCAAGTTTAATTTCAAATTGATCATTTTCAAACTTTGGTATCTGTCCGGTTCCAAACATAGTTGAATAGTTAGCCATTAAAGGTGGAGAAATTTCTTGGTAACCAAATTGTTGAGTATGAATATCAAGCATAAAATTTGATATTGCTCTTTCCAATTCTGCAAGTTTACTTTTAAGAAAGACAAATCTAGCGCCTGTAGTTTTTGAAGCTAAATCGAAATCTAACATTTTTAAATTTTTTCCAATTTCATAATGAGATAATGGTTTAAATTCAAAATTTTTGATCTTTCCAGACTCTTTTATTATTTTATTAGATGTTTCATCTTTTCCAATAGGCACATCATCTAATGGAATATTTGGTAGAGAATTAACAATATTATTTATTTGATTTTGTATATTGATTTGTTTTTTATTAATTTGATCAATTTCATTTGATATCTCTTTAGATTTGTCAAAGAGTTTTTTATCCTGTTTGCTTGAGATTATTTTTTTTTCTTGCTCTAATTTTTCTTTTTTTTGTATTAGGTTCCTATTTTCAATATCTAAATCTGTAAATTTTTTTAAGTTAAAAGTAGCATTTCTATTTTTGAAATTTTTTTCATAATTAGTAATATCTTTCCTTATATCTTTAATACTATGCATTATCTTTTTTCTTTTCTATAATTTTAACTGACAGTATAGATAATTCGTAAAGAATTAACAGAGGTATTCCTAAACCAATTTGTGTGATTGGGTCGGGAGGTGTTAATATTGCCGCAACTGCAAATATAATTACAATTACATATTTTCTTCTTTTCTTTAAATATTCAGAATCAACAATGCCAACTCTTGCCAAAAGATTTAATAAAACTGGTAATTGAAAACTTAAACCAAATGCAAATATCAATCTCATTATTAAAGATAAGTACTCATTTACTTTAGCTTCCAATTGTATTGGCAAATCGCTAAATTGAGTTGTTGTTTCGAAAGTTAAAAAAAATTTAATTGCCAAGGGCATAACTAAATAATAAACAAGCATACCTCCTAAAAGAAATAATATAGGTGTTGCAACTAAATATGGTAGCAAAGCACTTTTTTCATTTTTGTATAAACCTGGTGCAATAAATTTCCAGAGCTGAGTTATTATTATTGGGCTACCAAAGAAAAAAGCTGTAAAAAAAGCAAGTTTTAAATAAGTTACAAAAGTTTCGTGTAAAGCTGTAAAAATTAATCTTCGATTTGTCCCATCATCTTTCACTGCTTCAGCATATGGATGAACTAAAAAATTATAAATATTCTCTGCAAATGTGTAAGAAATAACAAATAAAATAAATAAATATATAATAGACTTGACTAATCTTGATCTTAATTCTGTAAGGTGAGTAATAAAATTTGAGTCTTTTTCTTTATTTTTAATATCATTCATCTTTTTTATTTATTTTTTTGTTTTGCTGTTTGTGTTTTGAAGAATCTTCATTATCATCAAATTCTGTTAAATTTGTTACATCTCTTTGAATGTCATTAAAATACCTCTTGATCGATCCAGTCCATTTACCTATTTTTTTAATTACTATTGGAAAATCTTTTGGTCCAATAATCAACACTGCTATAACCACTACAATTAGAATCTCTAACCATCCAATTTGTGGCATTATTAATTAGTTTTTTTCTGAATCTTCGTTTGGACTTTTTTCGGAAGAAATTTTTTCTGATTGGTCGCTATCATCGGACATACCTTTTTTGAAACTTTTGATTCCTTTTGCTACATCTCCCATAATGCTAGATATTTTGCCTCTACCAAAAAGTAGAACAACTAGAACAGCTACGATAATAATTCCTGACCAACCAATATTTCCCATAGGTAATTTATATACAATTTTTATATCTAATTAAAGTGATCTTTTACTTTTTTCCCTGGGTTTCAGGATCTTTAATCATTTGGTCAATATTTGAATATATGTCTTTTTTATTAACTTTTTCTTGCTCTTTGTAAAATTTACCAGTGCCAAATATTGTTGAATCAATATTAGAACTGTCAATAAGCCCTGCTGAAGTAAGTTCTTCAATATTAGGTAAATCTGATAATTTTTTTAAATTAAAGTGACTAAGAAAACTGTCGGTAGTAACATACTGAATAGGTTTACCGGGTACATCTTTTCTTCCGGCAGGAATAACCCAATCTAATTCTAATAATATTTCTAAAGTTCCTGAAGCAAAAGCAACTCCTCTTATTTCTTCGATTTCAGATCTAGTAACTGGTTGATGATAAACAATAATAGCTAAAGTTTCTATTGCAGCTTTCGAAAGTTTTTTTTGGACTGATCTTTGTTGTGACATAAGTTTAGATAAATCTGTAGCAGTTCTAAAAGACCATTTATTAGAAATTTGGATTAAATTAACGCCTCTTTTTTCGTATTGTTTTTGTAGCGATAATAAAATTTTCTCAACATTGCTAGATTTTTTAGTTCTGGCCTTTATTGTCTCGATATCTAAAGGTTCTTCAGCGGCAAAAAGTATAGCTTCTACTTCTCTTTCAGATTCATTATATTTTTGAGTAAAATTTAATATTTTTAATTTATTATCTTTCATTATATTTTGCCTTTGATTAAAATATCACCAAATAATTTATCTTGGTTTATATCTAATTTTCCTTCTCTTGCCAATTCTAATGAAGCTGCAAAAATTCCCGCTAAACCAGTTTTTTTTAATTTTAGACTTTTCTTAAAATTTAAAGGAACAAGTTCTCTAATATCTTTCCAATCAGAAAGTTGTGTGATTATTTTGTTTATTAATTGTATTCCTTCTTCTGTTGTAAAAACTGGCAATTTTTGAATTTTTATCTCCAGAAAATCTTTTTGCATTTTGTGATTTGAATATGATTTTAGTATTTCAAACAGTGAAACTTTATATTCAGGTGAATTTATTAATCTTATACCTTCTGGCTGACCTCTGAAGTGAACATCTATGCCAACTCTATTTTTTTTCAGAAGTTGATCAGATAATATACGTATCAATTCAAGTTTTTTTAATTGTAGTTTTAATCTTTCTGCTACTTGAGAAGCTTTAAAATCCTCTTCATCTGTTTCGGGTAATAATAGCTTTGATTTTAAATAAGCTAGCCATGTTGCCATCAATAAGTATTCTGTTGCTAAATCCAAATTGATTTTTTTAGCATCACTTATAAAATTTATAAATTGATCAGCTAATTCAGTTATAGAAATATTTTCAAGATTTACTTTTTGTGATTTAGCTAAATCTAGCAAAACATCCAGTGGTCCAGAATAATTATTTATATTTATATCTAAACTTCGGTAAGAATCTTGCATAATCTAATACTATCCTAAATTTCTATAAACTTTAGTTGTATTTTTTAAAGTATTTTTATCTATGTTGGGTGCCAATTTACAAAGAAATTCAGTTTCTCTTATATTGGCATTACAATGCAATAAAAGGTTGCATCCACTATCATAAGCTTTAAAAGCGTTCTCTTTTAAACTAAATTTTAGAGATTTCATTGAAATATCATCAGATATAAGTGTTCCTTTAAAATTGAGTTTTTTTCTTATTATATTGTTTATCATTATTTTTGAATGTGTAACTGTATTTTTAGAGTCGAATTCACGATATATTATGTGTGCTGTCATAGCAAAACTGGCTAATGTTTTTTTAAAAGGATAAAAATCATTTTTAAACAATAGTTCACTTTTCCTTTTTATTACTGGTGTTTTAAAGTGTGAATCTACTTTCGAGAGCCCATGGCCTGGCATATGTTTCGCAATACAGAATATATTATTTTTTTCATAAAGATTAATTAATTTATTGCCCAAAATTGAAACAATTTTAGGTTTGCTAGAGAATGATCTATTGCCAATAACACTATGGGCAGATGGGTAGTTAATATCTAAAACAGGTGAAGTATTAAAGTTTACACCTATTGCATTTAATAATTTTGATACTTTGCTTATATATAAATCAAATTTAGTATTAAAGTCTTTATCAGTCGCATATAAATCACCGAAGCATTTTTGAGGAAAGAGATTTAAGTTCAAAATAGAGTTAACTCTATTTACTTTTCCACCTTCTTGATCAATTAAAATTGGATAATTTTTATCTTTCATCAAATTTCTTATAGAAGAAGTTAGTTTTTTTGTTTGTAATATGCTTCTAATATTTCTTGAAAACAGTATTACACCCCACGGTTTTTGAGTAATTAATATATTTTTTTCTCTTTTTGATAGAATTAATCCCTTTATACTAATGATAATGGCCTTTCTTAACATTATTTAATTTTCAATAGCTCCCAAAATTTCCTTTTTTTTCTTTTATTATCTAAATTATTAACAGTATTATCAAAATCTATTATATCATTAGTATCATTTTCAAGATAAGGCAAAGAAGATATTTTATTTTCTAATTTGGACTGAAGATCTAGATCTTTAATCTTGATTTTTTTGTGTGACTGTTTTGTAAAATAATATGTAATGGTAAAACTTAAAAACAAAAAAATTGAGATCAGATAAAAAAATTTTTTAAAAGAATTCATTTACATTCGTTCTGGCAGGGAAACACCCAAAATTTTCATTCCATTATTAATAACTATTGAAAGTGACTTTAATAGCATCAATGAAGATTTTTTAATCTCATTATTTATTATAAATCTTAAATTTTTATTTTCATTACCCATATTCCAGTATGAATGAAAGATTGTTGCTAAATCGTACAAATAATAGACTATTCTATGTGGTTCAAGTTTATTCGTTGATATATAAACACATTTTGGCCATTCAGAAATTTTCTTTAAGATTTCAATTTCATTTTGGTTTAAATTCAAATTTTCATTTGAGGTTTTAAATTTTTTATTTATATCAATTTTTAAAGTTCTAAAAATAGAATTAATCCTTGCGTTTGCGTATTGTACATAAAAAACAGGATTATCTTTTGACTTCTCAGTAACTTTTTCAAAATCAAAATCTAACTCAACTTCGTTACTTCTATTTAGCATCATAAATCTGATAGAATCCTTGCCAACTTCATTAATTAAATCTTCTATCGTAATGTAATCTCCTTTTCTTTTAGACATTTTATATGGTTGACCATTTTTTAACAATTTTACTAGTTGTGTAACTTTACAAAATAATTCAGTTTTATTATTTGAAATTGCATTAGTTGCTGCAGTAATTCTTTTTATATATCCAGCATGATCTGATCCAAGTACATTAATTAATTTTGTAAACTTTCTGTCAACTTTGTGTGAATGATAAGCTATGTCATTAGCAAAATAAGTCCAACTACCATCAATTTTTTTCAATGCCCTGTCAGTATCATCACCAAATTTAGTTGAATTAAAAAGAAGTTGATTTCTCGGTTTCCAATTCTCAGAAACTTCACCTTTTGGTGCTTTTAATACACCATAATAAGCATATTTTTGTTTTTGAAGTTTATTTATAGTTTTATTTACAAGTTTCTTATTTACTAGGTTAGTCTCGTATACAAAAATATCGTGATCTATACCTAGTGATAATAAATTTTTTTTAATTAGTTTAATAGAATATTTTAATGAATCCGCAGAGAGTTTTTTGTATATTTTTTCAAAATTATTAAAATCTCTAATTTTTTTAGATTTAATGATTTGTTTTGCAATGTCTATAATATAATCCCCAGGATACAAATTTTGATCAGTTGGAAAATTTTTATTTTTTGTTATTTCAAGAATTCTACAATAGACAGATTTAACAAAATACTTTATTTGTTCACCATAGTCATTAACATAATATTCTTTAATAACAGAGTTTCCATTAAACTTGAGTAAATTAGAAAGAACATCGCCTAGAACAGCTCCCCTACAATGGCCCACATGTAAGGGGCCAGTTGGATTTGCTGAAACAAATTCAATATTATATTTGTTCTTTTTATATTTGTTAAAACCGAATTTATTATTAAGTTTAATTATTTGATTCATTTGTTTTTCCCAAAAGTTTTTTTTAAAGCTAATATTTAAAAAACCAACGTTAGCAACATCAATTTTTTCAAATTCTTTAAATTTATTTAAAAAATGTTTCTTAAGAAAGTTTCCAAATTCTATTGTATCTCTATTATTCATTTTTGATAAGATCATTGCAGCATTATAAGAAATATCACAGCTGTTTCCTTTGGGCGGTAGATCAACTCTTAAACTATTTACATTTTTTGGAAGAACAATTAACTTTTGTTTTTGCAAAGATTGCAGAAGGTTAATAAATTTGTTTTCGTAGTCAAAAAATAAATTCATTTTAATTTTTTGTATAAATTAATGGCATATCTATCTGTCATCCCAGCGATAAAATCTGCAACAGCTCGTTCTTTTTTTTTATTGTTTAATGAATTTCTGTAAATAAATTTATTTGGTTTTTTAATTAAATAATCAAACAAATACTTTATAATTTTTTTTCTCTTATTTGTATTGACTATTACCATCTTATGATTGTACATCTTGTGCATTAAAAAATCTTTAATCTGTTTATCTACTTTTTTCATTAAACTTGAAAATTCAACTATTGGTCGATCATGACTATGAATATCATTAATAGTTCGTAATTTAAATTTTTTTAAGTTTTTTTTAGTCGTTTTTATAACATCTAGTACCATTTTATTAATTAATTCACGCACGATTTGGTTTATTATAATTTCATTTCTATATGCACTTATATTCTTATAATGTTTTTTAACTAAATTTGAAACTATAGGAAGTGATTTTAAATTCTTAATCTTAAATAAATTGGCTCTTAAACCGTCTTCCAAGTCATGATTATTATAAGCAATATCGTCTGAAATACTTGCTACTTGTGCCTCTAATGATGGTGAATTTTTAAAATTAATTTTATTTTTAAAAGTATCTATCTTTAAAATTTTATTGAATTTTGTTAAGTTATTAACTGGTCCATTATGTTTTATTAAACCATCTAGGGTTTCTATAGTTAAATTAAGACCATAAAAATTATAATATTTATTTTCATTTAATGTAACTATTCGTAAAGTCTGAATATTGTGATCAAATCCACCGTAATCCTGCATGCAATCATCTAATATTTTTTCACCTGCGTGACCGAAAGGAGTGTGTCCCAAATCATGTGATAAACTTAATGTCTCACATAAATCTTCGTTGAGACCTAAGTATCTAGCTAGAGTTCTTGCTATTTGTGATACTTCCATAGAGTGAGTTAACCTAGTCCTGTAGTGATCTGCCTCGGTGTTTACAAATACCTGGGTTTTATGTTTAAGCCTTCTAAACGAAGAAGAATGAATTATTCTATCCCTATCTCTTTGAAAAGGAGATCTAACATAACTATCTTTTTCTTTATATATGCGGCCCCTGCTATCATTAGATTTAAGGGCATAAGATTTTAGAAAAATTTCATTATATTTTTTTTGCATAAATCTATGAGTAGGATTATATTACAATCATATATAGAGTAAAAATGATTAAAGAAATTAAATTTAGTAAGGAAGCTGTGGAAAAAATAAATCAGCTTTTGTCAAAAAAACCATCAGGAACATTTTTTAGAATTGCTGTAAAAGGTGGTGGATGTTCTGGTTTTAAATATGATTTTTCATTTGATGATAAAATTGAAGATGCCGATATAAAAGATAAAAATATAGTTATTGATAAATCATCACTTGAAATGCTTAAAGGCTCTGAAGTTAACTATGTAAAAGAGTTAATTGGCACATCATTTAAAATATCAAATCCAAAAACTAAGTCGTCTTGTGGTTGCGGTATATCTTTTTCTTTATAGTTAATGAAAATTTCATCGTGGAATGTTAATTCAATAAGAGCAAGAATTATTAATATAAAAGAATATTTAAATTCATCATCACCAGATATAGCGATGTTTCAAGAGATTAAAACTCAAGAAGAAACATATCCTTTTGATGAAATAGAAAAATTGGGGTACTCATCATATGTTAATGGTCAAAAAAGTTATAATGGAGTATCTATTTTATCCAAAAAAAAATTAAAAGAAATTAACAAAACTTTACCAGGTGATAAAATTATGCAGTCACGATACATTACAGCAAAAACTAAAATATCAAATAAAGAAGTTGAAATAATAAATGTTTATGTACCTAATGGAAACCCAGTTGATACAGACAAATATTCATATAAAATAAGTTGGTTAGAAACTTTTTTAAAAGAAATTGAAAAAAAAATAAGAAACAAATCAAATTTAATAATCGCGGGAGACTTCAATATAATACCTGAAGAAAAAGATGCTCACGATCATACAAAATATGTAAACGATGCATTATTTAAATTAGAAATTAGAAAAAAATTTAGATCAATGTTAAATCTTGGGCTTCATGATGTATTCAGAAATTTTAATAAAAAAGAAGGTATTTACACATACTGGGATTATACTCAAGGTTCGTGGCAAAAAAATAATGGCTTAAGGATTGATCATTTTCTTGTTTCAGATTCAATAATTGATTTGGTCAAGAAAATTGAAATTAAAAAAAAAATTAGAGGACAAGTAAAACCTTCAGATCATGTTCCAATTGAATGTGAATTTATTTAAATTCTATTATATTGGTCCTTATATCTTATTATATCAGTTTCTTTTAATATTTTGCCCATTTGTACTTCAGCTATATAAACAGGATCTTTAAAAATATTTTCTATTCTATGTATGGAGTTTCTGGGTACAAAAACAGTTTCGTTTGCTTTTTTAAATGTTATTTTTCTATTTACAGTTATTTTTGGTTTACCAGAAATTATTGTCCATCTCTCTGCGCGGTGGTTATGTTTTTGTAAACTTATCGATGAATATGGCTTAATTACTAGTTCTTTTAGTAAAAAGTTTTTACCATAAAATAAATTTATATACTTTCCCCAAGGTCTATAAAAAGTATTTTGCTTTATATAAGGTTTGGACTTCGTTGCCTTAAAGAATTTCCAAATTTCTTTCCAATTTCCCAGGTCTATTAATGGTAGATCTAACTTTATACCATATATATCTTTGCATTTTTCTAATACCGCATAGTCGAAAGATATTTCTTTAACTTTCTTGAATGATTTTTTGTTTAATGAATATACTTTATCCTTTTTTTTAGAGGTCAATACAGCATCTAAACAATTATTATAAATTTTCTTTTGATATAATTTGAAATTTTTAATAATTGAATCTTTTCTTGCAAAAAACATTCCTGAGTTCATATATCCTTTTTTTCTTACAATAATTTTTGCTTTATTTTTGTTTGGTTTTTCAATAAATTTTGAAACTTTGTTAATATATTTAGAAACTTTCTTAGTCAAAAAATATCCATACTCTGATGAAGGAGTTTTAGGTTTTATTCCAAAAATAAAAATGTTGTTGTTATTTAAAAACTTCTTATAAAAATTTATAGAATTATTAAATTTTTTGATATTTCCGAGCAGATTATCGGATGAAAAGAAAATTAATGGTTGTTTTTCAGGTATTTCTTTAAGTAAAGTTGAGGATAATATAGCTGCTGCAGTATTTTTTTTGTATGGTTCTAAAATTATTTTATACTTTTTAAACCTATGTTTTTTAAGAAATTTTTTTACTTGTTTTAAATATGAAACATTAGTCGTAATTACGGGATAGTCAAAAATAGAACTTTTTACTCTTCCTAATGTTTTTTCAAATAATGTCCAGCCACCCCAATCTACAAATTGTTTGGGTAAATTCTTTTTCGATTTTGGCCACAATCTTGTCCCTGCTCCGCCGCACAAGATTACAGGTTTAATCTTCATATAATTATTATATGTCTGCGTAACATTTTTTTTCTTTGGAAGCACCAGGGTGTGTCACGGCTCCTCTAGATGCTGGTCCAACAGACTGAGAATATTTCCATAAAGTACCCGAAGTGTATTCAATTTTTTTTGGTTTCCATTTCTTTTTTCTTTTTATCAATTCTTTCTTTGATAAATTGACTTTTAATGTTCCCTTGTTTGCATCAATTTCAATAACATCACCATTTTTGATCAAACCAATAGGTCCACCTACTGCAGCCTCTGGGCCTACATGTCCAATAGAAAATCCATGTGTACCACCTGAAAATCTTCCATCAGTAATAAGCGCAACTTCTTCTCCTAATCCTTGACCATAAATTGCGCCTGTGGTTGATAGCATTTCCGGCATTCCTGGACTTCCCTTTGGACCTTCATACCTTATTATAATAACATCCCCAGATTTAACTTTTTTTCCTAAAACTGCTTTAAGAGCAGACTCTTCACCATCAAAACATTTTGCTTTACCAATAAATTTTCTTCTTTTCATGCCTGCTACTTTTACAATTGCACCTTCTGGAGCTAGATTTCCTTTTAAACCAACAAAACCACCAGTTTTACTTAATGGTTTTGAAGTTTTATATATAATCTTTTGATTTATTGGAAAAATAATGTCTTTGTGATTTTCACCTAAAGTTTTTCCAGAAACTGTGAGACAATCTTTGTGTAAATATCCTCCATCCAATAATGCTTTAATTAAAATTGGTACACCTCCAATTTCATATAAATCTTTTGCTACATATTTACCTCCCGGTTTAAGATCTGCTATATAAGGAGTTTTTTTTGAAATATTTGTTACATCTTCAAGTGTAAAATTAATACCCGCTTCATTGGCAATCGCAGGTAAATGTAAAGCAGCATTAGTTGATCCTCCTGATGCCGCAACTACAACAGCAGCATTTTCTAGTGATTTTCTTGTAACTATATCCCTTGGTCTTATATTATTTCTTAGTAAATTCATTACTGCTTCACCACTAGAAACTGCAAATTTATCTCTTGATTCATAAACTGCTGGAGTTCCAGCTGAACCTGGTAAAGCCAGACCAATTGCTTCTGAAACACAAGCCATTGTGTTTGCTGTAAATTGGCCTCCGCATGATCCAGCTGATGGACAAGCTACGCTTTCTAATTCATGTAAGTCTGCTTTGCTCATTTTTCCAGTCGATTGCTTTCCAACACCCTCGAAAACATCTACTATAGTAACATCTTTTCCTCTAAAGCTACCTGGGAGTATTGAACCCCCGTAAATAAATACTGAAGGAACATTTAGCCTTAACATTACCATCATTAAGCCTGGCAAAGATTTATCACAACCTGCTAAGCCAACAAGCGCATCATAACAATGTCCTCTCATAGTTAATTCCACGGAGTCGGCTATTACTTCTCTACTAATTAGTGATGATTTCATTCCAGCATGTCCCATTGCTATTCCATCTGTTACAGTAATTGTGGTAAATTCTCTTGGAGTGCCTCCTGCAATTTTTACACCTTTTTTTGCTGATTGTGCTTGTCTTGAAAGGGTTATATTACATGGCGCAGCCTCATTCCATGTTGTAGCAACTCCGACAAAAGGTTTTTGGATGTCTTCATTTTTTAAACCCATTGCATAATACATCGATCTATGGGGAGCACTCTTTACACCAACTGATACATGTCTACTTGGTAGCTTGGATTTATTGAATTTCATAATTAATTTTTAATACTATTTATAATACTATTCAACTTTTTAAGTTCACTTTTATAGGTTAGTGAAGCATTTCTTTCAGCTGCAACTATATGTTTTGGAGCATTTTTTATAAATAATTTATTAGTCAATTTTTCCTCAATTTTTACAATTTTATTGTTTAAATCTTTAGCTTTATTAGATAATTTCTGTTTTTGCTCATTTAAATCAACATCTTGTTTAAAGGATAAAACTAAAGTTTGCCCTCCTGCTATAATTTTAACTGTATTTTTGTTTAATTTAAGGTCTGCAACATTTGATATACGTGCTAATCTTTTAAAAACAATTAAATTATCTAAAATTATAGTTTTTTTATCGATTTTAAGTTCTTTAATAGAAGCATCTAAAAAAGAACCGGGAGAAACATTCAAATCTACTTTTGTTGATCTTATGCTAGATACAACATTAATTAACCAATCTATTTTGTTGTGGCTTGTAGAGAATTTTGGGGAATATTTTAAGTTCCATTCTTTAAACATCAATGGAGTTTTATAGTGCTTAATAAATTTAAAATCCTGCCAGACTTTTTCTGTAAAAAATGGGATAAAAGGATGAAGCATAACCAATATATTTGATTGAACGTAAGCTGAAACGGTGCGTGCTTCTTGAATATTTTTCTTGTTATTAGAAGTAAATATAGGCTTTAAAAACTCAATGTACCAGTCACAGTAAGAGTGCCAGACAAATTGATAAATTACTTTTGCAGCTTCATCAAACCTAAAATCTTTAATATGCTTCTGTGCTTGTTTGTTGACTTTAACAAGCTCAAAATAAATCCATTTATTAACATCAAGTTTAATCTGGTTTATGTTAAATTTTTTAGTGAATGTACATTTATTTATCTTTGAAAATTTATTAGCATTCCATATTTTATTTAAAAAATTTCTATATCCTTTTACTCTTTCTTCAGAAAGCTTTACATCTCTGCCTGGAGCGGCCATTGAAATTAATGTGAATCTTAAAGAGTCAGCACCAAATTTTTTAATTAGATCAAGTGGATCAATAACATTGCCTTTTGATTTAGACATTTTTTGTCCCTTTTCATCTCTAACAAGTGCATGAACATAAACTTTTGAAAAAGGTTCTTTTTTTATTAAATGATTACCCATCATCATCATTCTTGCTACCCAAAAAAATATAATATCAAAACCTGTAACTAATACGGATGTTGGGTAGAATCTTTTTAATTCGTAGGTTTTTTTAGGCCAGCCTAAAGTAGCAAAGGGCCATAACGCAGACGAGAACCATGTGTCTAAAACATCTTGGTCTCTTCTTAGACTTACTTCTTTTTTAAAAAACTTATAAGAAAGTCTTTTTGCTTCTTTCTCGTTATGTGCTACGAAAATTTTATTATCCTTAGTATACCAAGCAGGAATTTGATGTCCCCACCACAGTTGCCTTGAGATACACCACGGTTGTATGTTGTCCATCCACTGAAAATAAGTTTTTGACCAATTAGTTGGAAAGAAAATAGTTTTTTTTTGTTTAACTACTTGGATAGCTTTTTTTGATAAATATTTTGCATCTGCAAACCATTGCTCAGTAAGCAAAGGTTCAATAACAGTGTTTGATCGATCACCATAAGGAACAGCATTTTTTATGTTTTCAATTTTTTCCAAAATATTTTTATCCTTAAGATTCTTAACGATTAATTTTCTTGCCTCAAAACGATCTTTGCCAACCAATTCAGCGGGAGCTTTTTGATTTAGCGTTCCATTTTTTTCAAAAATATTTATATATTCAAGCTTATGTCTTTTCCCTATTTCAAAATCATTAAAGTCATGAGCCGGTGTAACCTTTAATGCGCCTGATCCTTGTTCTATAGATACGTAATTATCTGCAATAATTTCTACTTTTCTTTCTACTATTGGAATTATTATTTTCTTTCCTATAAATTTTTTATATCTTTCGTCATTTGGGTTTACAGCTACAGCAGTGTCTCCAATCATGGTTTCAGGTCGTGTTGTTGCAATCGTCAAAAAATTATCTTCATTACTTATTTTATATTTAATATAATAAAGATTTGATTGAATTTCTCTTTGGTCTACTTCAAGATCAGATATTGCTGTTTCAAGTTTTGTATCCCAATTAACTAGTTTGGTGTCTTTATAGATAAGTTTTTGATTATAAAGTTGCACAAAGGTTTTAATAACTGCTTCTGACAAATCTTTGTCCATGGTAAATCTGTTTCTTGACCAATCGCATGAACATCCCAACTTTTTAAGTTGATTTAGAATTTTATCTCCAGATTCTCTTTTCCACTTCCAAACTTCTTTTATAAATGCTTCCCTTCCTAATTTATTCTTACTTAAACCTTTTTCTAATAACCTTTTTTCAACAACTGCTTGGGTTGCTATTCCTGCATGATCAGTTCCTGGTTGCCATAAAGTCTCAAAGCCATTCATTCGATAAAAACGTACTAGTACATCTTGCAAAGAATTATTTAGTGCATGACCCATATGCAAACTGCCTGTTACATTTGGTGGTGGAATAACTATGGAAAAATGTTTTTTTTTATTCTTTTTGGGTATAAAAAATTTATTTTTATCCCAATAATTGTATATTTCTTTTTCAACAGCAGAATGATCGTAATTTGAATTTTGCATTTTATTAAAACATATAATAATTTGGTATAAAACAAAGAATTGATTCAATCAATTTTATTTGTAATATGGCCACGTGGCGGAATGGTTACGCAGAGGATTGCAAATCCTTCCATCCCAGTTCGATTCTGGGCGTGGCCTCCAAGTTTTTTGTTGTTTTGTTTATAAAAAAAAGTATCTTGTTGTAATTCCTCGGTAGCTCAGTTGGTAGAGCAGTTGACTGTTAATCAATTGGTCGCAGGTTCGAGTCCTGCCCGAGGAGCCAAAAGTTAAAATTTATTAACCAGTCTTTTCTAAAGAATCTGTATTTTTTAAAATTTGAACTAACTTTTCTTTTTGAGCAACTGATAAGCTATTAAATAATTTAACTAAAAAAGAATAGTTTATATTTTCTATAGCTGTTCTGTTATCAACATTATCATTAAAATTTTTATAATCTTCAAAAAAATATGTAATTGGTACATTTAGAAAACTTGCTAGCTGCATCAATCTTGTTGAGCTAACACCATTGGTACCTTTTTCGTACTTTTGTATTTGTTGGAAAGTTACGTTGATTGCTTTTGCTACTTTAGTTTGAGTAAGTCCTAGTGATAATCTTCGCA
Organism: uncultured Pelagibacteraceae bacterium; assembly: GCA_902530215.1. Taxonomy (GTDB): domain Bacteria; phylum Pseudomonadota; class Alphaproteobacteria; order Pelagibacterales; family Pelagibacteraceae; genus CABZZR01. The sequence continues at coordinate 73,729 of CABZZR010000003.1, read as the reverse complement.
TCCTTAGTTTATTTCCAAGATGCTCATTAAACATTTGTTCCATTAATTCCCCCCGAAAAAGAAATTATACAACAATAATTCATTAGATATTGCAACAGTTAAAATAAAATAATTTCTCAGAATATGTAGTTAAAAAGAGTTTATTTTAAAAGAAAAAATAGCTGTAATGCTAGATTTAAGCTTGACATAAATTGAAAACTTGGGTGAAAAAATAGGGTTTATTTATAAAATTTAATATCCTTAAGTCGATATTCCCAATAACCTTGCTTATTAAAGCTTGCCTTAACCCAGTTTAAAGTATTTTCTTCATACCAAACGTCTGTGTTAAGTTTTTTATCTTTAGAAAGCTTCTTATCTGAGGATGAAAAATTAAAATGTAAAGTATTTATATCTTTTCCTCCAATATTTATCTTTTCCTTGCCTAAAAAAGAAACATTTTGTTTAATAATTCTACCTGATATAGCGCTAATTTGGGATTTTTTATTAACTATTGAGTGATTCCACCATGTGCCGATAATAAAATCTTCAGGTGCTTCACCTTTATAAGAAGAACCCTCAATAAAATATTTATTATCATTCATGAAGATTTTACAAAATTTGTCTTTTTTATTTTGTTTGGTTGAAGAGCTAAAACTTATGAATTTATTATTTCTATAAGTTTCTATACCTTCAGCTCTATATTTATAAAGAACTACTCCTAATTTTTTTATCTCGAAAAAAATTTTACTTTTAACAATAAGTTCATCATTTTCTCTAATAAAATCATAATTATGATAACCAATTAATTTATTATTTCTATATATATCAAAATTAATTTCTTTAATATTTTTATAATGTTCAATATGAGAAAATGCAGAAGAATTAATTAATATCAAAAAAAATATATATAATATTTTTTTCATTAATGTATTAAAGGATTTGGCTTAAGAAAAGTTTAGTTCTATCACTTTTTGGTTTAGCAAAAAAATCTTTGGTAGGTTGTTTTTCAACAATCATTCCTTCATCCATAAAAATTACTTCATCAGCTACTTCTTTCGCAAATCCCATTTCGTGTGTAACTACAATCATTGTCATTCCAGCTTTTGCAAGATTTACCATTGCATCTAATACTTCTTTGATCATTTCGGGGTCTAGTGCTGATGTAGGTTCATCAAAAAGCATAATTTTCGGTTCCATACATAAAGCTCTTGCTATTGCACATCTTTGTTGTTGACCTCCTGAAAGCTGACCTGGAAATTTTTTTGCTTGATCAGCAATTTGGACCTGCTGTAATTGTTTCATAGCTAATTCTTCGGCTTGTTTTTTAGGCATTTTTTTGACCCAAATTGGAGCCAATGTACAATTGTCTAAAATAGATAGATGGGGAAATAAATTAAATTGTTGAAAGACCATACCTACTTCTGCTCTTATCTTTTCAATATCTTTTGTATCCTCTGTTAGTTCGTTTCCATCAACTGTAATTCTTCCCTTTTGATGCTCTTCTAATCTATTTATACATCTAATTAATGTTGATTTTCCTGATCCCGAAGGTCCACAAACAACTATTTTTTGTTTTTGATTTACTTCTAAATTTATATCTTTTAAAACCTGAAAATCTCCAAACCATTTATTTACGTTTTCCATTTGTATAATTTTATCTGACATAAATTTTATCTTTCCGTTTTGTATTTCAATTCCAAATTGTAACTATATTTACTCATAGCATAGCAAATAATCCAGAAAATTATAGCCGCAAATACATAGCCTTCCATAGCAAAACCGAGCCATTCTGGATTTGTTTTTGCTAAATTTAACATTCCAACTATTTCTAAAAGTCCAACTACAAAAATAAGAGGCGTGTCTTTAACTAAAGCTAAAAAAGTATTTGCTATGCCAGGAATAACAAGTTTTAAAGCTTGAGGTAAAATTACAAAAATATGCATTTTCCAATAACCCATGCCTAAAGATTTGGCGGCATCATATTGACCTCTTGGTAATGCTTGTAAGCCTCCTCTTATAACTTCTGCAACATAAGCAGCTTCAAACAAAGATATAGCTATAATTACTCTAACTAATTTATCCATAAAAAAATCTTCAGGTAAAAACATTGGAAACATTACAGATGACATAAATAATACAGTTATTAAAGGAACACCTCTCCAAAATTCTATAAAACCAACAGAAATATATCTAACTGTTGGTAATTGAGATCTTCTACCTAAAGCTAAAAACATTCCTACGGGAAAGCAGAAAATTAAACAAAAGAATGAAACTATAAAGGTTAATGACAACCCGCCCCAAGCTCCTGTTTCAACCCACTCTAGACCTAACGATCCGCCTGAAATTAAATAGTAAATTAGTATAAATGCAATAATTGGGTAAATAACGACATAATATAAGGTTAAAAACTTCTTAATTTTTTCTGATGGAATTAAACCAACGAAAGCCAAACCTATTAATAAAATAAAGGAAATATTTATTCTCCATTGAAGTTCGTTTGGATACATTCCATAAATAAATCTATTAAGCCAGATTTTAATATAGGTCCAACAAGCACCACTGCCGGTACAAGCTTCTTTTGTATCACCTGTAATATTGGCATCTATAATAAACCAGCTCATAATTGGTGGAATTGACTTTATTACGGTAAAAATAATTAATAGAGTTAAAGCTGCATTAAAAATATTAGTATTAATATGTTTGTTTAATAAGTCTAAATTTCTTATTCCTGAAAATTCTATTCTAATAAGATGCAAACCTATAATTCCTAAAATTAAAGGAAGTAAGAAACTAATAAAATTTGGTAAAAATGAAGTAATGTTCATTCCAAAAAAAGAACCTAAAAAAACATCTAAAACGGCTATAAAAAATAAAAAAGAACCTGAGTACAAATAAATACTTAAGTTTTGATTATCAGGTTTTAAGAAGTTAATTTTATTCATTATTTTTCCTTAATTGCGATACTTTTATTGTACCAATTCATTAAAACAGAAATAGATAAGCTAATAGATAAATATGTGAACATAGTAATAGAGACAATTTCTATTGCTCTGCCTGTTTGCATCAGAGCAGTTCCCGCAAATACTAAAACTAGATCTGGATAAGCTATTGCTGCTGCTAATGATGAGTTTTTAGTTAAATTTAAATATTGATTAGTTGTTGGAGGAATTATTATCCTTAATGCTTGGGGCATTATTACTAACTTTAAAATTTGATTAGGTGTTAAACCGATTGATGCTGCGGCTTCTTTTTGACCTTTGCTAATTCCTTGTATTCCAGCTCTTACACATTCAGCTATAAAAGTAGCAGTATATAAGGCTAAAGCGAGTGTTAAAGCTATAAGTTCAGGTGGCAATCCTAATCCACCAGTATATTTAAATGATGTTGTGGCTATTTGTTCGAGAACAGGCATTTCAAAACTTAAAGAAACTCCTCCAATTAAAAAAGTCAACAATGGAAGAATTATTAATAAACCTACAGAAATAGAAAAAACTGGTAATTGTTTTCCTTCACTTTCTTGTAATTTTCTTGCGTAATTTCTTATTACTACAATAGAAATTATTGCAGCTATTAATGAATAGAAAAATATATCTAAATTTTCCCATACAAAACGAGGTACAAATAAACCTTTAATTGTTAAGAAAAAAACTCCAAAAATTGCTTCAGCATCCTGAGGTAAAGGAAGAGCTCTAAGTGCAGCAAAGTACCAAAAAAATATTTGCAGCAACAAAGGTATATTTCTAAAAAATTCTACATAAAAAGCTGCCGTTCTCTCAATTAAATAATTCGGAGATAATCTTGCTATTCCAACTATAACTCCAATAACTGTCGCAAATATAATTCCTATAAAGGCAACCAATAGAGTATTTAATAGACCTACTAAATACGCTCTAGCATATGAGTGAGATCCATCATATTCAATTAAAGAAAACTGTACATCAAATGAGGACTCTTGAGATAAAAATCCATATCCAAATTCAATACCCCTATTATCCATGTTAACTTGCGCATTGAATGTGAAAAAACCAAAAACAAATACTACAGCTAGTAGAGTGACTATTTGAGGTAGAATTTTCTTAATTTTGAAATTCATATTAGGACAATAACAATAATAAAAAAAAAGGGCTAGAAAAATCTAGCCCTTTTTAATCTTTATTTTTTATAAATTATCTTGCAGGTGGTACATAAAGTATTCCGCCTTTAGTCCATAATTGGTTAGGACCTCTGTCAGGCAAAATACCAGGATCTGCTATATTTCTTTTATAGCTTTCACCGTAGTTACCAACTTGTTTAATAATTCTTAAACTCCATTCATTGTCTAGTCCAAATGCAGCACCTAATTCGCCTTCAGCACCAACAAGTCTTTTGATTGCTGGGTTTTCTGAAGTTTTCATAGAATCTGCGTTTGAAGAAGTTATGCCGTATTCTTCAGCTTCAATCATTACGTTTAATGACCAACGAACTATATCTTCCCAAACAGAATCACCTTGACGAACAACAGGGCCTAAAGGCTCTTTTGAAATCGTCTCTGGTAATACTATGTGTTCATCTGGGTTTTTCATTTTAGTTCTTTGAGCAGCTAAACCTGATTTATCTGTAGTGTACGTATCACATCTTCCTGCATCATAAGCAGCAACAACTTCGTCTGCTTTTTCAAAAGCTACTGGTTCATAAGAAATTCCTTTTGATGTAAAGAAGTCTCTCATGTTTAACTCAGTTGTTGTACCAATGTTTGTACAAGCTGAGATACCACTTTTGAATTGGCTCGTAGAAGTAATTCCTGAGCTTTTTCTAACCATGAAACCTTGACCATCGTAGAAGTTAACTCCAACGAAAGTAAGACCAATGTCTGCATCTCTAGAAAGTGTCCAAGTTGTGTTTCTTGATAAAATATCAATTTCACCAGAAGTTAAAGCTGTAAATCTTTCTTTAGCACTTAGTGGAGTAAATTTAACTTTACTTGCATCACCTAGTACTGCAGCAGCTACCGCTCTACAAACATCAACGTCTACTCCTGTCCAATTTCCTGATGCATCAGCATTAGAAAATCCAGGAAGTCCTTGTGAAACACCACATCTTACAAAACCCTTCTTTTGAGTGTTTTTCAAAGTTTTTGATTTCTTCGCAGCCATCGTTTCTGATCCGATTAAAAGAACGATCATCATCGTAGCTATCAAAGAAAAAAATTGTTTTAGCGTTTTCATTATTATTTTTCCTTTATTAATTGTTAACAATTATTAATGTTACAAACATTAATAGCCTAGAAGTTCATCTCATTTGTAAAAAAATTGCAAATTTTAATTTAACAAAGATATACTATATCTAGATAAATCATCAAAAAACATACAATATAGTGATTTTTACAACCTTATTGGTTTCAAATTAAATAATAAAATATTAAAAGTATATTACATAGAATTAAAAAAAAATTTATGAAATTATTATCAGTCATATTTTCATTCAGAAATGAAGAAGGCAATATAAAGGAATTAGTAGAAAGAATTAATTCGTCAGTAAATAAAATGTCAGGATGGGAATACGAATGTATTTTTGTTAATGATGACTCAAATGATAATAGTGAAAAAATATTGATTGAGTTGCAAAAAAAATATCCAATAAAAATTATAAATTTATCTAGAAGATTTGGAATTGTTCCTGGAGTATTAGCTGGATTTAAACATGCTAAAGGGGATGCATTAGTATACATGGACTCAGATTTACAAGATCCGCCAGAACTAATTCCCAAATTAATAGAAAAATATAATAACGGTGCTGAAGTAGTACATACAAAAAGAACTAAACGTCTTGGAGAAAGTAAAATAAAATTATTTTTTACAAAAATTGCATATAAATTAATCAATAAAACATCGAATATATCTCTACCAATAGAAGCTGGGGATTTTAAATTACTTTCACGTAAAGTGGTAAATCATATTAATGAGTTAAAGGAATTTAATCCTTATCTAAGAGGAATATCTGTTTGGATTGGTTTTAAACAAGAATTTGTTGAATATGTTAGACAAGGTCGTAAATCTGGATCAACAAAATTTTCTTCCATATTTTCTGGAGATCTGCTTTCTGGACCAATATCAGAATTTGTTAGAGGAATAACTAGCTATTCTACTGGACCTTTATTCTTGGGCATTTTAATAGGCTTACTAGCAATAATTTTTTCATTCTTGTTAATTTTGTATGCCTTATGGGGTAAATATTTTGGTACAGCTGTACCAGGTTCGAGTGGTGTGATAGTGGCAATTTCTTTTTTTTCTGGGGTAATTTTAACAACAATTGGTATAATAGGAATTTATATAGCCAGAATTTATGAACAAATACAGGGAAGACCAAGATATATAATTAAAAACATTATAAATAAAGATGAAAAATAACATAACAGAAAATCTTAATACAGAAATACAAAAGATAAAAAAAACTATTGAGATTTTACAATCTAAAAAATTAAAAAATTTTGATCATTTATGTGAAAAGTCAATCAAAGCAATTAAAAATAAAAAGAAAATACTTTTATTTGGAAATGGTGGAAGTGCATCAGATGCACAGCATTTAGCTACAGAATTAACTGTAAGATATAAAAAAAACAGAAAAGCATTTCCAGCAATATCTCTGGCTACTGATACCTCGGCTTTAACTGCTATAGGTAATGACTTTAATTTTAATTATATTTTTTCAAGACAGATTGAGGCAATAGGTAATCATGGTGATATTGCGATAGCGATTACAACTTCTGGGAATAGTCAGAACCTAATAAATGCAGTTAAAGTTGCAAAGAGAAAAAAAATTTTAACTTTTTGTTTTTCTGGAAATAAGGGTGGAAAAATTAAAAAATACGTAAAGTATCCAATAATTATTCCTTCAAATGAAACTTCTGTCATCCAGGTAATGGAAATAATGATTGGACAAGTTTTTTGTGAAGTAATTGAAAAATACTTTGCCAAAAATTAATGGATATTAAAAGTAAAGAAAAAAAAAACTGTTTAATAGTTTTAAAAAGAAAATCAAATTACTCCATCTCTTTAGTAAGAAATTTCTCTAATTTTTATAACGTATCTATATTCTTTATTCACGACAGATTAAACAAAAATTCTAAATCTATAATTTCTGAAATTAACAGTATTATAGTGGACAAAAATATTGAGCTTACTTTATTCGAAGGTGATTACATTTCTCTTATAAATTATGATTTTATAAAATCAGTTGAGTGTCAAACAAAGTGTCTTATTACCCTTGATGATGATGACTGTCACAGTTTCAATTTAATAACAGGTAGAGATTGTGATCTTATATTAACAACATGCCCAACTTCAGTTCAAAAATATTTGAATAGCGGGATGAATTCACATTTATTCACTTTGGAGAGTAGCGCTGAAGTCTTTAAAGATTATAGAAAAGGAAAAAATATAGATGTTCTATTTTTTGGAAGAAAGTCTAAATATAGACAAGAATATATTGACTTTATAAAGAGCAAAGATATCTCAATAAAAATAGTAGGATGGGATGGCCCAGATAAAGTGTCTGACAACGAATTAGCAGAAATAATCTCTAGATCTAAAATTGTAATTAATTTCTCTGAAGCAAGTAATAAATATAAAAAATACAATCGAGAATCTTCAAATAAAAAAATAAATCAATTAAAAGGTAGAATTTGGCAAGCAGGATTGTGTAAATCTGCATGCATTTCAGACAATTTTATTTCTAGAGAGATAATATTCAGTGAGAGGCAGTTAGCAATTTTTAACAATAAAGAAGAATGTGTTAGCCTTATAAAAAAATTTTTAAATGATGGCAAATTATTAAAAGAATATACAGAAAATTTGCACGAAATTGTATTAGAAAAATATGAATCAAAAAAGAATCTTACAGAAATAAATAATTATATGTCTAAAATGGAGAGGCGCAAAAATACCAGTAAAAAAATTCCCTTTTGGTATTCAAGATTTATTAATAAAAAAAGAATTGGAACTTATTTCAGAAATAAATCAATAAATGGGTTTATATCAGAATATATTCAGATAACGAGTATTGTTGGAAAAAAAATATCATTTTTATATATTTTAAATTTTTTAGAAGCTACAATATATTTGCTAATATATTCATTAAAATTTCCATTTATGATTTTAAAAAAATGAATCAAAAAAAATTGATAAAAAAATCTGCAGTTTTTCTTGATAGAGATGGTACAATTAATTATGATTTCGGTTATGTACACACGTTTGAAAAATTTAAATTAAGACCTAATGTCTTAAAAGGCTTAAAATATTTAACCAAAAAAAAATACCTTATATTTATTGTTACAAATCAGGCTGGTATAGCCAAAGGAATATTTAAGATGGAACAATTAAAAAAGCTCCACAAAAAAATTTTAATATATTTTAAGAAGAAAAATGTAAAAATTCACCAAATTGAATTTTGTCCATATCATCCAGAGGGTATTGTTAAATTATATAAGAAAAAATCACAATTCAGAAAGCCTGGAAATCTTATGTTAAAAAAAATATTAAACAAATGGAATATTGACTTAAATAAAAGTTTTATGATTGGAGATAAAAATTCCGATAAATTGGCAGCTAAAAAAACTAAAATATATTTCGAATTTGTTAAAAAAAATTTTTATACGCAAGTAAAAAAAATTGAGAAAAAGTTTTTGTAAATTAAAATTTATTGCAAGCCTTTGCTATACTTTTTGGATATATTTTTTAGATCATTAATTTGTTTCATATTTTGTGTCCTAAAATTTTTCTCTTTAAATTAATTTTTGTCATTTCAATAATGTTATCTGATGCCTTCTTCCCAAATTTTTCTTTAATTTTATTTAAAAAAGGCCTTGATGTATGATAATTTTTAAATGCTTCATCTCTATAAGCTAAAACTTCTGCTGCTTTTAATGTATCCGTTGGTAAAGGCAAAGTTTCAAAAGAATGAAACGAATATCCTTCATAAGTTTCTGGTAATTTATAATTTTTTGATTTAGCATTTTTATAAAGTTGGCTACCTGGCAGTGCCATTGCAGCATAAGTATTCCAGCCAGCAGTACATAGCTCAATGCTCAAATCAAATGTTTTTTTTATTGACTCTTTAGTGTCTCCAGGCAATCCATAAATATAATTAGCCATTACGTTTATATCAGCTTCGTGAACTTTTTTAATTACTGCTTTTACATCTACATCTTCAAATTTCCCTTTAGCAACCTCTAATCTTACTGCCTTGTCACCACTTTCGATCCCTAAACAAAGCCATTTAATTCCAGCTTTCCTAACTAATTTAAGTACTTCGGGTCTTTTTACGGTATCAATACGGCTATAACTCCATATCCGTAATGAGTCATCTTCATTTCTTTCAGCTAATTTTTCGCACAATGGTAAATAATATTTGGGATTTAATAAAAACATTTCATCAACTATTCTTATAGTTTTAATTCCCATTGAGATAAGTTTATCAAATTCTTTTATGATAAAATCAGGCGACCAGAATCTCATATTGCTATATTTTCCAGCAACGCCAATTTCTTCAGAATCGTTACGATTTATTAAATTAATCATACAAAAATCACATTTAAAAACACAACCTAAGCTAGTTTGAAGACTTGCGTAGGGTGATCTTTTTTCAAAATCATATTCAGCGTGCCACATGGGCGCTCTATACAAATCCATTGGTTTGTTTTTGAATGGCAACAAATCCCAAGCATATCCTGGCAAATCTATATCCATTTTTTCAGTAGGAACAACTTTTTCTGGTAGATTCATTTTAATTTCATTTTTTTCTTTGTATGCAATACCCTTTATATTTTTAAGATTTTGCGGAGAAAAATCTTGAAGTTTAAGTAGATTTCTTAAGGCGTAAACTCCCTCGTTAGTAAAAGCTATGTCTATACTTTTTTCTTTTTTTAAAGTTTCAATCGGTAATGCTTGCACGTGAGAACCGATAAAACTTATTGTAGAAGCAATTTTTTTTTCCTTGAGAAAATTTGCAATATCTACAGCACCTCTCATGTTAGCCGTACCTGCATTAACATTTTGTCCATAAACTACTACACAAACTAATCTAGGTTTAAATTCGTTAATTTTTTCTAAAACACTTTCATCAGATAAATTTTCAGCATTTGCGTCAACAATTTTAACTTTATAACCAACTGAGCGACACGATTCTGCTAGTAATAAAGCCCAAGTAGGTGGCTCAATAGCTGAATATGTTTCAGAAAGTTTTTGGTATGATTTTTTTGCGCTTGAAGCTACTAAAAAACAGCAGTCAGTTAAAAAATTATTTTCCATTTATACAAATAAGTCTTAAGTTAATATATATTAAAACTGTAAATATTCAAAAAATAGTCGGCTTGAAATGATAATTAAAAATAAGCCGAACAGTTTACCAATTATTTGTTTATTAAAAGAATGAACGGTTTTTGCCCCTACCCTTGCCATATATGTTGTGATTGGTATAAAAATTAGAAACGCTGGAATATTAATAAATCCAAAACTAAAAGGCGCATTAATGTTCAAATAACTACCAGAGATAGCAAAGCCTATGGCGCCAGTTAATGAAATCAATAAATTAATGGCTGCCGAACTACCAATTGCTCTTTTAATTTCGTAACCAAATATTCTCAATATTGGAGTATTAATAATACCTCCACCTATACCCATTGGTGCTGATAAAAAACCTGAAGTAAAACCACATAATGCTTTAATAGTTAAATTCATTTTTACTTTTGTTTTTGTTTTTTTTTCTTTTGAAAATAAAAAATAAGATGCAAAAAACAATGTAACAACTGAAAAAAATAAAATTAAATTTTTAGTTTTTAATCCTGTCGCAAATATTGTCCCAAGAATTACCCCTGATATAACAAATAAACCAAAAGTTTTTACAATATTAAAATCAACAGACTTAAATTTCATATGCGTAAGAGTTGACATGAATGAAGTAGGAATAATTATTGCGAAAGAAGTACCTACTGCTAGGTGCATAATATATGACCTATCCAATCCTAATTTATTAAAAATATAAAAAAGAACTGGTACGGTAATTAAACCTCCTCCAATGCCAAATAGTCCCGCTATAAAACCAACGGCTACAGCTGCAAGGGCCATAACCATAACAAAAAAAAATATTTGATTTTGAGCTAATAAGTCTAGCAACCTATCTGCCTATAGATGTTGTGGTATAATTACTTTTTATTTTATCCATAATATGATCGATTTTCTGGACATCAGCATTTTTGACACACATATTTTCTGTTAAATATCTTTTCCAATTTGACGATCCTCTTTCTCCATGAAAAAGTCCAAGCGTATGACGCATAATTTTATTTAATCTAGTTCCTTTTTGTATCTCATCACGTATATAAGGAATCATGTTTTGAATAATTTCAGGTCTAGTTAAAACATCTTTATTTTTAAATATTTCTTTCTCTATTTCTGCCAAGAAATATGGCGAATGATATACAGCACGACCTATCATTATACCATCTACTTTTTCTAAATGTTTATTAATTTCTTCGACTTTCGAAATACCTCCATTTAAAATAACAGTATCTTTTTCGTATAAATTTTTAATTTTATATACGAAATCATAGTTTAGTGGCGGTATGTTTAAATTTTCTTTTGGAGTTAATTTATCTAAGATAGCTCTTCTTGCGTGAATTATGAAAATTTTTGAACCTGCGCTTTTTATTTTATTTATGAAATTATTTAAAACTTCAAAATCCTCTGTTTGATTAATTCCTATTCTCGTCTTTATTGAAATAGGTAATCTAGTGTTTTTATTCATTTGATATACACATTCAGAGACTAAATCAGGGTGCTGCATTAAACATGCGCCAAATTTATTTTTTTGAACTTTTCTGCTAGGACAGCCAAGATTAAGATTAATTTCATCATAACCGTATCCTTCGGCAATTTTAACAACTTCTGCTAAATCTTTTGGAGAAGAACCCCCTACTTGCAAACCTAAAGGTTTTTCAAAAGGATTGAATTTTAATAGATGGTCTCGATCACCTTTTAAAATAGCATCAGAAACAATCATTTCTGTATAAAGCATTACATTTTTACTAATAAGTCTTAAAAAATATCTGTCATGCCTATCAGTGCAATCCATCATTGGTGCTACTGAAATTAACCTTTTCATTTTAAAATTATTTAGAAGTCTCCTCTGGTGTCTCTTCAGGTTGATCGGTCTCCGTCTCTGGATCTTTGCTTTCTGTATCAGTTTTTGCTTCCTTTAAAAGATTCTTTTCCACCACTAAGTTATTAGGTGTATTTCTAGATCTTTTTGAGGGCAAAACTGCCATACCACTTTTCGAAACTTGTCCTTTGTATATCTTTTGAAATTCATCATCCTCAATATCACTCAGATCATCAGATTCATCTTCTTCGCCTTCTGGATATTTTCTTAATTTATTAACTGCAGAGTATTCTAAGTCGTTAGTGCTAACTTTTTTTTCAGCTATTTCTCTAAGTGCAATTACAGTACGCTTATCGTTATCTTTTGGTACAAGAGGCTCTGCTCCTGAAATTAATTGAAAAGTTCTTTCTTTAGCCAACAGTACTAAATCATATTGGTTTTCTACTTGTTGTAAACAATCTTCAACTGTAACTCGAGCCATAGGATGAGCAATAAGTAATAAAAAGCGTGGTTAAAATCAAGTTTTATTTTTTAATATAACAGGCAAATAACTTTTTCTAAAGATAAACACTATTAAAATTGAAATCGATGTATAAATAGCGCATAAAAATGCAATTCTTTCTATTGAAAAACCTAAGTCAATAAATAAACCAAATGTTGCGGTTGCTAAAGCAGTAGAAAATACCATTAGAGATCCTGTCAAAGCTTTTATAGAACCTAAATAATTAACCCCATATAATTCAGCCCACAGAGAAGAAAGAAGAACATTTGTAAGTCCATTAGTAACGCCCATTAGTCCCATAAATATAAAAGCAGAAAATTCACTATTAAAAAATATTAAAACAATTAAACCAATTAATAAAGGAATATTTAAAAAGGACATAATTTTTTTACTTGAAAATTTGTCAACAAGAAATCCTGAGACAAAAAGAGTCAAAACAGTAAGAAAAGAATAAACCATAAAAGCTTTAGCTATAGCATATTCTCCCCATTCTTTTGAGCTAATAATAAATGATTGATTTATTACTATACCTGTAATTATGAATGATGGTACTAATAAGTTAGGTAACATTGTGTAAAATTTAAAATCTTTTAGCACTTCTGATCTTTTCCAACTTTTGGTAAATATTTTTTTTTTAAAATTTTTAGTAGAAAGTTTTTCTCTAGAATAAAAATTTATATCTTTTACAGTTAAGTAAGAAAAAAAAGGCAACAATAACAAAACAGTAATCGATATATAAACCCATAATTCCCTCCAATAAATAAATGAAATTAAATAAATTATAATGACAGGAAGTAAAAATTCTCCTAAAGACATTCCAAGCCAAATATAACTTAGAGCCTTTCCTCTTCTCTTTTCAAAATATCTTGATATAGCTGTTGAAGCGGTATGAGCCATCAATCCTTGGCCTGAAAGCCTTAGAAAAAAAATACCAAAAAAAAGTAAAATTATATTGTTAATAAATGAAAAAAAAATTGAGGCAAAACATAAAAATAAAACAACAAAGACTGAGTAATGAATTAATTTTACATCGTCAATTTTTTTACCAATCCAAACTAATACTAAGCTGCTACATAAAGTAGCTACACCATATAAACCTCCAAATTCTCCGTGAGAGATATTAATTTCCTCCCTAATATTTGCATTAAATAGGCCTATAAAAAAACTTTGCCCAATACTTGAAAAAAAAGTGAAGACAAATCCAAAAATTATTATTTTGTAATTGGATCTAACAATATTTATAATCATGTTATGAGTTGTAAAGTTTCCTTTATTGGTTTGGGTGTTATGGGTTATCCTATGGCTGGTTATATATCAAAAGCAGGCCATAATGTAACAGTTTTTAATAGGACAAAATCAAAAGCAGAAAAATGGATAAAAGAATTCAAAGGAAAAATAGCTAATACACCGGAAGAGGCAGCGCGTGAAGCAGATTTTGTTTTTACATGTGTAGGTAATGATAATGATTTAAGAGAAGTTGCTATAGGCAAACAAGGTATTTTTAACACGATTAAGAAAGGTTCAATCTATATAGATAATACTACCGCATCAGCAACAGTTGCAAGAGAACTTTATAAAAATGCAAAAGCACACGGTTTTGGTTTTTTAGATGCGCCTGTTTCTGGTGGACAAGCTGGGGCAGAAAATGGTGCTTTAACAGTAATGGTTGGAGGTGACAAAAATGATTTTGAAAAAGCTAAAACAATAATTGATTGTTATAGTAAAAAAGTTCAGCTCTTAGGTCCATCTGGAAGTGGTCAATTAGCAAAAATGGTTAATCAAATTTGTATTGCTGGCCTTGTTCAAGGTTTATCAGAGGCTATAAATTTTGGTATTAATGCTGGCTTAAAAATGGAAGATGTAATCGACGTTATTTCAAAAGGAGCTGCTCAATCATGGCAAATGGAAAATAGATATAAAACAATGATAGATGATAAATTTGATTTTGGTTTTGCTGTCGATTGGATGAGAAAGGATTTAAAAATAGCATTGGATGAAGCTAAAAAAAACAACTCTCCTCTACCCATTACTAAAATCGTTGATGGCTATTATGAAGAAATCCAAAAAATGGGTGGAAATAGATGGGACACTTCTAGCCTTATTCGAAGATTTAGAGATAAATAATTTTAGTGAAGAAAAAACCTGATTACTACAATGATTTAGACAATGTTTATCTCAAAATATGGTCACTCTTAAAACATGGCTTAGAGGACAGAAATGCACCTTTTCATATACCCGTATTCATATGCGGTCAAAACAATACATTTGACGGTCGAATAGTAGTTTTAAGAGGAATTGATAAAGAAAAAAATAAGATTTGGTTTCACACAGACGTAAGATCAAATAAAATTAAAATTTTAAAAGAAAACCCGAAATCTACCTTTATATTTTATGATAAAAGTGAAAAAATCCAATTAAGAATTTCAACATTATCTAAAGTTAATTTTCAAAATTCTTTTACATCAAATTCATGGAAAAATACTAGTCATATGAGTAGGCAGTGCTATCTTGGAGAGGAAGCGCCAGGAAAAATAAGTTCTATCCCATCGTCTGGATTGACAGAAAAAATAGATAATTCAAAATACACTCTAGAAGAAAGCGAAATTGGATATAAGAATTTTTGCGTTGTTGAAAATTTTATATCATCATTTGAATGGTTATATTTAGCGGCTAAAGGCCATAGACGAGCAAAATTTGAAGTTCAAGCTAGTGGAAAAATAAAGAGTTTTTGGAAAATTCCTTAAAAAACTGTTTTTATATATTTTTTCCAGTTATCCATGTAAACTTTTGCATTTTCCTTAATGTCTTGAATTTCTTTTGGCGTTACGTTTCTAACTATTTTGCCTGGACTGCCTACAACTAAAGAATTATCTGGTATTGTTTTATTTTCAGTTATTAAAGTATTTGCACCAATTAAACAGTTTTTACCTATTTTTGCTTTATTTAATATTGTACTTCCAATGCCTATCAAAGTGTCATCGTCAATTGTGCATCCATGTAGCATTACCATGTGTCCAACTGTAACACCTTTGCCAATTGTTAAAGGGCAACCGGGATCTGTATGAAGAACACTTCCATCTTGAATGTTTGATCCTTCGCCAAGTATAATTCTTTCAATATCCCCTCTTAGAACAGCGTTAAACCAAACACTAGCATCGTTTTTTATAACAATATCGCCAATTATAATAGCATTAGGTGCGATCCAATTTTTTCCTTCACTCACTAAACTTTTATTTTCAAAATCATAAATCATAGTTTATTAATATATTATATATGGCACTTACTGAAACACCAATTTGTAATTTTGGGGAAAAAGCAAAAAATTTTGAACTAATTGGAATAGACGAAAAAATTCATAAACTTGAAGATTTTAAAGGTGAAAATGGTACTTTAATCATGTTTATATGTAACCATTGTCCCTACGTTAAAGCAGTGATCAAAGATATTGTTGAGGACACAAATTTTTTAGCAAAAAAAGGTATCAAGACAGTTGCAATTATGTCCAATGATACAAAAAAATATCCCGAAGATTCTTTTGAAAATATGATTAAATTTTCAAAAAATAATAATTTTTCTTTCCCTTATTTATATGATGAAAATCAAAATGTTGCTAAAGATTTTGGTGCTGTGTGCACGCCAGATTTTTTTGGTTACAATAATAAACTTGAATTACAATATCGTGGAAGAATAAAAGAATTAAAAAACTTAAAGGCTGTAAATAGTTCTGAAAGTGATTTAAAAAATGCAATGACTAAAATTGCATCTTCTGGTAAAGGGCCGGAAGTACAGTTCCCAAGTATGGGGTGTAATATTAAGTGGATATAATTGATGTTTGTTGTTGTTACTAGAAGTTTTCCTCCCGATGTAGGTGGTATGCAAAATTTAATGGAAGGTTTATCAAAAAGTCT
Organism: uncultured Pelagibacteraceae bacterium; assembly: GCA_902530215.1. GTDB lineage: Bacteria > Pseudomonadota > Alphaproteobacteria > Pelagibacterales > Pelagibacteraceae > CABZZR01. Next base: position 57,208 of record CABZZR010000003.1, on the reverse strand, counting down.
CGTAGAACATGGGCCTGTGAAAGTTTTTGCAGATGGATTTGGAGACCCTGAGAGCTATGATAAAAATTCTAAATTAAATATAATTAGAATTTCTGGGTTAAAATTGTTTAGAAAATACAGAAAAGCAAAAATTGTATCGCAATTCATAAATGAAAAAAAAGATATAAGAGCTATTTTTTTTGATCATTGGAAAAGCATTGAACATATTCATAATAGTGTATTCAAAAATATACCTACTTTTTGTTTAATTCATTCAAAAGAAATTTTTCATCCAATAGGTACGAATAATAATGCCAGGATGAAAAAGGCATTTTCTAAAGCATCATTTATAATAGCAAACTCAAATTTTACAAAAAAATTAGCAGTAAAATGTGGCATAGAAGAAAATAAAATAAAAATAATATTTCCTGGAATAAATGTACCGATAAAAATAGATGAAAGTATAAATTTAAAATCAAAAGAAATTATTGGAGATGCTTATCCAAGTTTAATAACTGTAGCTCGTCTAGATAAAAGAAAAAATCATGAAAAAGTTATAATGGTTTTGAAAAACTTAAAATCAGAGTTTCCAAAAATCAAGTATATAATTGTTGGAAGTGGCGATGAAGGTAAAAATCTTCAAGAACTAGTAAAAGAATTGAAACTGGAAAATAAAGTTATTTTTTTAAAGGAAATTGACATTAAGTTAAAATTTGCTCTAACAAAAAACGTAGACTTTTTTATAATGCCGTCAATTATTGTAAAAAGGTCTGTTGAAGGATTTGGAATTGCTTTTATGGAAGCTGCTTCTTATGGGACTCCTTCTATAGGAGGTAGGGATGGTGGCGCTTCTGATGCAATAAAAGATAATGTCACAGGTATAATTTGTAATGGGGAAAATATTAATTCCATTTATGAATCTATTAAAAATTTATTAAATGATAAAAAATATATAAATTATGGAAACACAGCTAAAAAATTTTCAGAAGATTTTCATTGGAATAAAGTTGTTAAACAGTATTTGGAGTTAATTAATTAAAAATTTTTCTATTTTTAAAAAAACATCTTCAGCACTTAATTTATTTAGATCATTTGAGATTATTGATTTAAAATTATTAGTTTCAATGCTTACTTTTTCTGGCGTCGTGTGAGGACCAAATATTGCTAGACCTTTTTTTCCTAAATGAGCAGTCATATGGGCTGGACCTGTATCATTTGAAATAACAAAGTATGACTTTTTAATTAATCCAGAAAGCTGGGGAATTGTTAAAGCTCTATCCCTAAGCGTAATAATAGTTGCGTTTATTTCGTTTGCATCTACAATCTCATCTGGTCCTGGAGCTACAGCTATTTCCAATTTATTATTTTTATTTTTTATCATTGTAATAAGTTCATTATAATAAGGCCACTTCTTGTGAGTTAGTTTTTTAGAACAAAAAGGAAATAGTAGTATAAAATTATTTGAAAAATACTGTCTAATTAAACTATCTACATTTTCACTCGACCAAGAAAAATCTGGTTTTAAACAATTTATAGCTTTTACTCCAGAATTATTAAGTTGATAAGCAAAACGATTAAGTACAGAATCTTTATCAAATTTTTTTTTACTAGTTCCTTTTTTTATTGTTGTTTCGGTGCTTGACCAACTTTTAACATTGAACAAAAATTTTCGATAAAATGATGTGCGTGATGAATTCTGCAAATCATAAATTTTTTTAAAATCATATCTTTCAATCTTCTTTTTTAACTTCAGAAGATATAAAATGTTCCATCTGGGAAGTCTTTCATCAATAATAACACCTTTTACAAAAGGACAACGACTCAAAACATCTACATATTGTAAAGTAGTTAAAATAAATAAGTCATCTCGATTGTGTGCGCTTTTAATATCCTCGATTGCACCGCTAATTTGAGCAATATCGCCCAATGAACCATGTTTAATTATTAAAATATTTGACATATAACATTTAAATTTAGTAAACAATTTTACCATAAAAAATGAATGATAAATCAAAAAAAATAACAGTAGAAATATCTCCTGGTGAATTATTAGATAAAATAAGCATTTTAGAAATCAAAATTGAAAAAATTAAAGATAAAATCAATCTTTCACAAATTGAAAAGGAATATAAGATTTTAAAATCAAGCCAAAAAATGCTGATGGAAATAACTCCAGAAAAAGAAGATATAGATAAATTATTTTTAAATTTAAAATCTACAAATTTAATTTTATGGGAAATAGAAGATAAAATTAGAGGTTGTGAAAAAAATAAAGATTTTAGTAAAAAATTTATAGATTTAGCTAGAGGTGTTTATTTTAATAACGACAAAAGAGCAAAAATTAAATCTGAAATTAATAAAATTCTTAAATCTAATATAGAAGAAATTAAATCTTACACAGAATATTAATTATAATCATATCTTTTTTCCAAAAATTTTATAAAATTGTGAATTATAAATGTCATAATTAAATAAATACTGCCGGCAACAATAAAAACTTCCACAGGTCTAAAAGTAGTCGATATGATATGTTTTGCCACTCCTGTTAAATCAAGTAAAGTAACTGTGCTAGCTAAAGAAGTTCCCTTCAACATTAAAATCATTTCATTTCCATAAGCTGGTAATGATTGCTTTATTGCTATGGGAAGTTTAATTTTAAAAAAAATAATTATTTTACTTAATCCTAGACTCTGCGAAGCTTCAACTACCCCCTTACTAATTGTTTCAAAAGCTGATCTAAAAATTTCGGAAGAATATGCTCCTGTATTTAAGGTAAATGCCAAAATAGCACATGAGTAAGGTTCTTTTAAAAATATCCAAAGAATAGACTCTCTTATCCATTCTACTTGGGCTAGACCAAAATATATTATGAAAATTTGAACAAGTAATGGTGTTCCTCTTAAAATATATGAGTAATAATAAGATATATAATACAAAGTTTTTACTTTACTAGTTCTTAATATTGCAAAAAATACCCCAACAAAAATTCCAAAAAATAACGACACTAAAGTTAATTCTATTGTTAATTTTGTTGCATTTAACAGTCTTGGCAAGCTATCCATCATTAATTCCATTAGTATCCTTTGCTATAATGTTTTTCTAATTTGTTAAAAATTTTAATACTCAAAAAAGTTAAAAATAAATAAAGCACAGCTGCAAATGAATAAAAAAATAAAGGATCTCTTGTTGACCCAGCTGCTATATAAGATTGCCTCATAATTTCAACAAGACCAGTAACTGAAATTAATGCAGTATCCTTTAATGTTATTTGCCATACATTACTAATATTTGGCAAGGCCAACCTTAACATTTGTGGTATTATGATTTTGTAGTAATAAAATTTTTTTTTAAATCCTAATACTCTTGCCGCTTCAAACTGCCCTTTATCTATAGATCGAATTGCACCTCTAAATACTTCAGTTGAATAAGCGCCAGATATAATTCCTATTGAAAAAGCGCCAGTTAAAAAAGCATTTATTTCTATATATCCGCTATAACCAAATATTTTTGCAACAAACATGATGGCACCGCTTCCGCCAAAAAAAAACAAATAAATTACTAGTAGTTCTGGTACCCCTCTAAATACAGTTGTATAAAAACTTCCTATTAAATTAAGTGTTCTAATTTTTGATAATTTACATGATGTAAAGATAGCGGCTAAAATAAAACCAATTAACATGGCCACTGAAGCAACTGCTAATGTCATTAGAGTTGCGAAAAAAAGCTCATCCCCCCAACCAGTATCTCCGTATGCTAATAGTCCCATAAGTTTAAGGCGATAGAATTAAACTACCGCCTTAAAAATTAAATTATTACATCGAAGCGTCAAAGCCAAACCACTTGATGGCTAATTCGCTAATTTTTCCATTTTTTCTCGCAGTGTTAATGGCTTTATTAAATCTTTTTAAAAGATCGGTATCATCTTTTCTTATACCTACTCCAACACCATTACCAAATGCTCCTCCAGAAAAAGTTGGTCCAACAAGTACAACTGGTTTTCCAGATTTTTCAGCGTAGTCAGTAAAAGCTACAGCTGCAGCTAATGCTGCATCAATTCTTCCAGCTGCTAGATCTAAATTCACTTCATCTTGAGTTTTATAAGTTCTTACTTTTACACTTCCTACGTCACCAGATTCCAAGAAGTTTTGATGAATTGTAGCTGTTTGAACTCCAATAGTTTTTCCAGCCAAAGCTGCTGTTAAAGTTTTTAAAGCTTTTTTAACATCAGAACCTCCAATAGATAAATTAATAGCTTTTGGAGTATCCATTCCTTCTAGAGATGAACCTTTCATTACTGCTAAAGATGCAACTTCGTCAGCATAACCTTGAGAAAAATTAATTGTTTTCATTCTCTCTCCAGTAATTGACATTCCAGCCATGATAGCATCATACTTTCTCATAATAAGTCCTGGTATCATTCCATCCCAGTCTTGTTCAACAAGAGTACAATCAGCTTTCATATAAATACAAAGCCAATTTGCTAACTCAACTTCAAAACCGATTAACTTTCCAGACTCATCTTTTGCATTCCATGGCGGGTAAGCACCTTCCGTTCCTATCTTAATACTGTCTGATTGAGCTGTTGAAAATAAAAGCATCAACGCTGCAACAGAAGATAAGATAAATTTAAATATGTTTTTCATATTCCCCTCCTAAATAATGGATAATAGTAAATATAAAATAAAGATTATGCTAGGAAAATTATTACAGTTTATGGTTGAATTTTTAAGTATTCATTATTGATGAAGCAAAATTCCAACGACAATCAAAGCTTGGAATATAAACTGCATCTAGTTTTGAATTTCCAAAATTTTTTGAAAGTACTTTTAGCCAATTATCAACTTGTTTCGGTTTTTTGTCTTGGCACCCAACTTGAGCGGTAATTACTCCACCTGGCTTTAATATTCTTTTTAAACCTTTCATATTCTTGGCTGCTAAATCGATGCAATATTGATCGTCATTTAAATCAACAAAAATTTTATCATATTTTGAGTTCTCTACATTTTTTATACTTTCGAAAGCATCTCCCCAATGACACTTTATGCTATTGCTGCCCTTAACTTTTTGAGAAATCTTCGGAAGATAATCGTAGCACGCTTTAACAACTTCAGGGTCTAATTCATACCAGTCTATTATATTGAATCCTTTTGATACGCATTCTCTTGCTACGCCACCGTCGCCACCTCCAATAATTGCCGCATTAGAGTTTGCGTTACTTAAACTAAACGCTGAGTTTACAAACATTCCGCTATATTTTTTTTCATCTTTTTCTGCTACTTGTAACTCACCATCAATAAATAGTGCATTTCCAAATTGTTCCAATTTTAAAATTTCAATATGTTGACCAACTTTTGAAGTAAAGTTTTCTAACACATCATTTACGACGTAATATTTTTTTTGTCCTGGCGTACTGTATATATCATCATATAAACTTACGCTACTACGATCAAAGTTTCTTGTGACAATCCTTTTATGTTTAATTTCTTTTTTAAGTATTTCTAGAGCAACTGACGGCGAAATTTTTGCACAAGTAAAAAAGTCAAAGCTTATTATACCTTTTTCTGGGAAAGTGTGAAAACTCATATGACTTTCCGCAAGTAAAGCAACTAAAGTAAAACCTTGTGGTTTGAATTGATGTTCTGCCACATTAAGTATTTCAACTTTTGCCTTTTTAGCAATTTTATAAATAATTTTATTGTAAAATTCAGCGGTATAGTCGCTTGGGACGCCTAAAAAATCTAAAGTTATATGTTCTCCGACCTTTTTCATCAATTTATCCCCCGCTAGTGATTCTTTTATATTTTTTTATACTTGTTATTTTTTTTTATAACAACTAAAAAATACAAAGGAGAAATTAAAATGGAGTTATATTTTGAAAAATAATTGGTCAAAAAAAACTGCACAGGAGTATATAAATAAGTACAGAAAACTTGGTTTTTCTGAAGATTTGGCTCTAAGAGTTTATACAACTAGATTACTTGGAAGAAATAAGGAATTAGTTCTCCACGGAGGAGGAAATACTTCTGTTAAAACAGTAATAAAAGATATTGATGGTAAAAATTATAATGTTTTATGTGTTAAGGGTAGCGGGTGGGATATGGCGGATATAGAGCCAGCCGGTCTTCCAGCTGTAAAATTAAATCCCTTATTAACACTTAAAAATAAAAAATATCTTTCTGATGAAGATATGGTCAATTATCAAAAAAGAAATTTAATTGACATTAAATCCCCTAACCCATCTGTTGAAACTTTTCTACACGCTTTTCTTCCATTTAAATTTGTAGACCATACTCATGCAGATGCGATTTTAAATGTTACCAATAGACCTGAAGGTTTAAATTTATGTAAAAAAATATTTGGAGATAAAGTAAGTATTGTTCCATATGTAATGCCAGGTTTTATGCTCGCCAAAAAAATAAACGAAATTTATTCAAAAAGCCCAAATATAAATTGTTTAATATTAATGAACCACGGTATCTTTACCTTCGCAAATGATTGTAAAGAATCCTACGATTTAATGATTAAATATGTTTCAATCGCTGAAAAGGCAATAAAAAAACTTAGAACTAAAAAAATTAAACAAATTAAAAGTTTTTCTACTAAATTCAGTCCACACGAAATAGCTCCAATAATTAGAGGTTTATTGTCTGAAAACAAAGAACATAAATTTATAGTCAATTATAAAATTAATAAAAATTTAAAATATTTTATAAATGGAAAGAATGTCAAAGTATACTCATCTAAGGGTACAGCTACGCCTGATCATGTTATACGAGTAAAGCCTTTTCCATTAATAATTACGCCCAAAAAAAATTCTACCATTGAAGATTTTAAAAAAAACGCAGAAAAAGCTTTTCTTAATTATAGAAAAAAATACATAAATTATTTTAATATTAATAAGAAAAAGGTTAAGGAACGAAAAGTAATGCTTGATACAGCTCCTAGAGTAGTTTTAGTTCAAAATGTTGGACTATTCAGTGTTGGAAAAGATTTAAATGCTGCACAAATTGCTGGTGATCTTACTGAAACTAACGCTAGAGTCATTTCCTCTGTAGAAGAAACTTCTACTTATAAATTTATCCCTGAAAAAGATCTTTTTGATGTTGAATATTGGTCTTTGGAGCAGGCAAAAATTAAAAAGAAGAAAAAATTATTAGAAGGAAATGTAGTTGTAATTACAGGAAGCACAGGAACAATAGGTTTTGAAACATATAAGACGTTTAAAAGTTATGGCGCTGAAGTTGTTTTGCTTGATAATAATTTAAAACGCTTAAAAGAAATACAATCAAGAATTAAGGAACTTTGTATTTATTGTGATGTTACTAAAAAAAATAGCGTAAGAAATGCTTTTAAACTAATTTGTGAAAAGTTTGGAGGAATTGATATTTTGATATCTAACGCTGGAATTGCTCCCGGCGGCCAAATTGCTGAAGTTAGCGATGAGTTACTTAGAAAAAGTTTTGAAGTTAATTTCTTCTCACATCAAAATTGCGCATCCGAAGCAGTAAAAATAATGAAAAAGCAAAATATTAATGGATGTTTGCTTTTTAATATTTCAAAGCAATCAGTAAATCCTGGTAAAAACTTTGGTCCTTATGGTCTACCAAAATCTGCATTACTTAGCCTATGCAAACAATATGCTCTTGATTATGGATCGTATGGAATTAGATCTAATGGAATTAATGCTGACAGAATTAAAAGTGGCTTGATGACTGATAAAATGATTAAAGTAAGAGCTAAAGCGAGAGCTATAAGTACAGAAAATTACATGAAAGGAAATTTGTTATTAAATGAAGTTAAGGCAGATGACGTAGCAAAAGCTTTTCTGCATTTAGCTACTTCAAAAAAAACAACTGGAGCAGTACTTACCGTTGATGGTGGCAATATAGCTGCTTCTTTAAGATAAATTATAAATTTATAACTGTTTTTTTAACATCTTCTAGAAACTCTTTTCTCTCACTTTCAGTAACAAATGGAACAGCAAAATATCTTCTATACAAAATATTTGTAATACCACAAATATGAAATACTCCACGTTTTAGTCTTCTAATAGGTAAATTTAAAAAAAAAGTTGTGACTGCTAACCTTGGTGAACCATAAGTACAAAATATAATAGCTTTTTTATCTTTGAGATTTCCTTGTGGATATCCATAATTTCCAAATAATCTTTTAAATGTAAAGGCCCATGGTGGGGCTAAGACTTTATCAATCCAACCTTCTACTATAGCTGGCATCCTAAAATTCCAAATTGGGGCAATTAAAACAATAATGTCTGAATCACTTATTCTTTTACGGTGATCAAGAACATCTTTTCCTGGTTCTTCGCCAGCAAAAACAGGGTCAAATTTTTCTTTGTAAAGATCAACACAATCTACTTTATGTCCATTTTCTTTTGCAGTTTGAATAAAGGTATTTTTAATTGCCGCGTTAAATGATTTATCATCATAGTGACCATAAATAATAAATATTTTTTTCATTTAAATAATCCTTTCAATCCTTTTTCTGATGCTTCGCAAATACCTTTTTCAGTTATTAAACCTGTTACATATTTAGCAGGTGTTACATCATAATAAATTTTCTTTGAAGAAGTTAATGAACTGAGGCATATAAACATCCATATTATCTCCACCAATCGTAACTCCTTTGGAAATACATTTTTCTTTTTTCATAATTTTAAAACCAGTTTTCCAGGCTTTACTTGGATTTTCTTGCGCAGCTTCATAAAATGCATCTTCTGAAGCGTATTTTTTGTGTTTATTCACCATCCACTCAACCCACGTCGGGTTAGTAAATCGACCATCGTTATCAACATAAAAATCAGGACAGTCATGAAGAGTCATTGCCCTTTTTTCTCTCCAAGGTTTTTTACCTGCATGCCATACATGGTACCATCCTTCTTTAATATCAATTTTTACTTTTCCTGGTGGAGCTTTAATTCTCTCGGCATGTTCTTTGCAAAACTTAGCCAAAGTGTAATCATCTGCACCTCCATGTACTACAAGCATTGTTGTGTTAGATGTTAATTCTGGCTTAGCAAAAAAACCAGCCATTCTACATTCTGCTGCTTCCGGTAAAATCGCATCAAAACCTTTTGTGCCATCAAGGAACTTCGATGTAAGTTTAACATCCGATACAAAAAATGAATTAGTTCCACCTCTTGAGTGGCCAGTTGTTCCAAATTTCCTGTTAGATCTAGGATGAGATTGTAAAACTTTTAAAGCCATGAGTGCATCAATTGCTCCATTTATTAGAGGAACTTTAGATTGATCTCTCCAGGTAGATCTGGCGCCTCTTGGACAAAAATTATCTATATACATTACACCTATACCTTCTTTCAAAAGATTTTGTGCAGCATGATATACAAAGTCATCCCAAACATAATCTCCAGGTCCTCCACTACTGTGAGTATAAATTACTATAGGAACTTTGCCTGTTCCCTCTGGCAATCGAAGATATCCAGTAATTTCAATAGGATTATTCAAATGACCATCTATCAAAACTGTTCTTTGGTCAAATCCAGTGTATGAATTAAATTTTATTATTTCACCGCCTGAATAACCTTTCAATTTAGCAATTCCTTGGAGCATTGAATGTTTTTTCCTACAGTTTTTTTTAGAATCAAAATTTGGAGGTGAATGAGCTAATAGGCTAGTTGAAAATAAAACTGCAAATAAGACTAATAGTATTTTTTTCATTTAAATAATCCTTTCAATCCTTTTTCTGATGCTTCGCAAATACCTTTTTCAGTTATTAAACCTGTTACATATTTAGCAGGCGTGACATCAAAAGCTAGGTTCATTGCTTTACTTTTCTGTGGATAAATTAATATTTTTTTTAACTTCTTGTCTTTATCTATACCTTCAACATGAGTTAATTCCTCTGGGTTTCTTTCTTCGATGGGGATATCTTTAAAATTTTTTATATCCCAATCTATAGTTGAGCTTGGTAGCGCTACGTAAAAAGGAACATTGTTATCATGTGCAGCTAAAGCTTTTAAATAAGTACCAATTTTATTACAAACATCTCCTGTAGATAGAGTTCTATCAGTTCCAACAATGCACAGATCTACTTCACCTCTTTGCATTAATATTCCGCCCGTATTATCTGCTATAATTGTATTAGAGATTTTTTCTTCATTTAATTCGTATGAAGTTAAATTAGCTCCTTGATTCCTTGGTCTTGTCTCATCAACCCAAACATGAACTGGAATTCCTTTTTTATGTGCATGATAAATTGGAGATGTAGCAGTTCCCCAATTAATTGTTGCAAGCCATCCTGCGTTACAATGGGTTAAAATATTCACTTTATCTTTCTTCTTTTTATAAATTTCTTCAATAATTTTTAATCCATTTAACCCAATATTTTCACAAAACTTAACATCTTCTTCACAAATTGTTTTTGCTTCGTCTAAAGCTACTTTTAATAATTCATTATTATTAACTCCTGATAATTTCTTCATCATTCGATCAACTGCCCATTTTAGATTAATTGCTGTTGGCCTTGATTGAATTAATTCCTCTGCACTTTTCTTAATAAAATTAAGATCATTTTTTTCCATAATAGCTAGAACAATACCGTAAGCAGCGGTTCCGCCTATTAATGGTGCTCCCCTAACCTCCATAACTTTTATAGCATTAATTGCATCTTTTACTGTTTTTAGATCTTTAATTATAAATTGATGAGGAAGTTTTGTTTGATCAATAATTTTTACAGTTTGATTTTTTTCATCAAACCAAATTGTACGATATTCTTTTCCCTCTATTTTCATTTCTTTAGAAGAACTCTTCCTGCTACTGTTTTTAATTTATCTTTTGTTTTTTGAGTTCTTTTTTCTGGAGCTGTAATAATTGCAACATCTAAACAATTATTTGTAGGATCTTTTGGATCAATATGTTTTTCGAAATTATCGATAAGATTTTTAATCATATTTTTAGCTTTTGCAGCATTGCCCAAAAGAACTTTTATTACTTGTTGAACATCAACATTTTCATGATCTGGATGCCAACAGTCATAGTCTGTTACCATTGAAACTGATGCGTATCTTATTTCTGCTTCTCTGGCTAATTTTGCTTCTGGCATGTTTGTCATACCAATAACATCAGCTTTCCATGATCTATATAAATTTGACTCTGCTAATGTTGAAAATTGAGGACCTTCCATCACAACATAAGTTCCTCCTCTTTGGTATTCAATGCCCTCCTTTTTTATTGCTTCTTCGCAGGCATTCATTAAACCATTTGATGTCGGATGAGCCATTGATACATGGGCAACTATTTCATCGTCAAAAAAAGTTTTGCTTCTTACAAAAGTTCTATCGATAAATTGATCTACAATTACAAACTTGCCTGGTGGTAAATTTTCTTTTAGTGAACCAACGGCTGATACAGAAACGATATCTGTAACGCCAAGCTGTTTAAGAGCATTTATATTTGCTCTAAAATTAATCTTTGATGGTGAAATAAAATGTCCTCGTCCATGTCTTGGAAGAAAACAAACTTCTTTGCTTTTATAATTTATTTTTAAAATTTCGTCGGACGGTTTTCCCCATGGCGTGTTAACCTTTAAAAACTCACGTTCTTTAAACTCTTCAACATCATAAAGGCCGCTACCACCTATAATTGCAAGTTTGTTTTTTGTCATAAAGTATTATAATTAATATGTTCTTTTTAAATAACTTTGAAGTAAAAAAAATGGATTTAAAAAAATACATACGCTCCATTCCAGATTACCCAAAAAAAGGTATTTTATTTAGAGATATTACTACTTTAATTAAAGATAAAGATGCTTTTAAAGAGTCTATCGAACAGTTATCAAAAATCTTAAATGAATTAGAATATGACAAAATAGCTGCTATAGAATCTAGAGGCTTTATTTTTGCTTCTGCACTCTCGTATAAATTGGACAAACCTCTAGTTTTAATGAGAAAAAAAAATAAGCTACCTGCAGAAAGATACTCAGTAGATTTTGAATTAGAATATGGAAGCGCCACATTAGAAGTTCACAAGGACTCCATCAAAGAAGGTGAAAAAATTGTTATCATCGATGACTTAATAGCTACAGGTGGAACTGCTGAAGCAGCAGTAAAGTTGGTTCAAAAATCTAAAGGTAAAGTGTCTGCATTTGTTTCAGTAATCAACCTTTATGATCTAGGAGGTAACGACTTATTAAAAAAAGACGGTCACGCTACTTTTAGTATAATGCAATTTCCCGGTCATTAGACTAATCTAATTTATATTTATTTTTGTAGTTTGTTATAAGTTCAGTTTTTTGTTTTTCTTTATGCAGAATAAAATTATTACATACTAATATATCTAAATTTGTCCCCATAAAACATTTAAAAGCATCCTCTATACTGCATACGATTGGTTCTCCTCTTACATTAAAAGAAGTATTAACAATTACAGGACATCCAGTAATTTCTTTAAACTTTTGTATCAAGTTATAATATTTGATATTTGTCTCCTTATGAACTGTTTGAATTCTAGCTGAATAATCTACATGTGTTACGGCAGGTATTTCTGATCTAATTTTATTAAGTTTTTCTATGCCAAAAAGTTTAGAATCTTCAGAAGTCATCTCTTTTTTAATTTTTTCATTTATGTTCGCAACCAGAAGCATATATGGACTATCAACATCGAGATCAAACCATTTTGACAAATCTTCTCTTAAAACTGATGGAGCAAAAGGTCTAAAGCTTTCTCTAAACTTAACCTTTAAATTTAAATTTTTTTGCATATTTGGCGATCTGGAATCTGCAATAATAGATCTAGAGCCAAGTGCTCTTGGTCCAAATTCCATTCTTCCCTGAAACCAACCTATGGTTTTTTGTTCTGAAAGTGATTTTGCTGTCGTGTTAATAACATCGCTTTCAGAATGTTTTTCATATACTGCACCTAATCTGCTTAGCTCTTTTTCAGTATCACCATCACTAAATTCTGGGCCTAGATAAGATCCTTGCATCTGGTCTTTTAATGGGTAAATCCTGTCATTTTTAAATTCTTTGTGCCAAAGAGATAACGCCGCACCCAAAGCACCCCCAGCGTCTCCTGCAGCAGGCTGAATCCAAATATTTTTAAATATTTTTTCTTTTAATATTTTTCCATTAGCAACACAATTTAATGCTACGCCCCCTGCCAAACATAAATTTTCAATCTTGTAGTCATTAGATAAGGATTTTGTTAATCTCAAAATAATTTCCTCAATAACAATTTGAATAGAAGAAGCCATATCCATATGAAATTGTTCTATTAAATCTGAATCTGGATTTCTTCTTGGTTTATTAAAAAGATTTTCAAATTTCTTATTTATCATTGTTAGACCAGTTGCATAATCAAAATAATTCATATCTAACTTAAAAGTTCCATCATCTTTTAAGTCAATTAAATTTTTTAAAATTTTTTCTTTATATTTTGGAGTTCCATATGGGGCTAAACCCATAACTTTGTATTCGCCACTATTTACTTTAAAACCTAAATAATATGTAAAGGCAGAATAAAGCAATCCAACAGAGTGTGGGAAATGAATTTCTTTTTGCATTTCTAGTTCTTTGCCATTTCCAATGGCAACTGTACTTGTTGCCCATTCACCAACACCATCTAATGTTAAAACAATAGCTTTCTCAAACGGTGAAGGATAAAAAGCACTAGCAGCATGACTAAAATGATGTTCTGAGAAAAATATTTTATCAATGTTATTAAAGTTTGCATCATGTTTTTTTAATTCAGATAAAAGTAAATTTTTTTGAAATAATTTTTCTCGTAACCAGATAGGCATTGCTTTTACAAATGAACTAAAACCCCTTGGTGCAAAAGCCAGGTAAGTTTCCAGTAATCTTTCAAATTTTAGAAAAGGTTTTTCATAAAATGCTATAAAATCAACTTCACTAAGTTTAATATTTGATTTATTTAAAACAAACTCTATTGCATTAAATGGATAGCTGTAGTCATGTTTAATTCTTGTAAATCTTTCTTCTTGTGCAGCGGCTAATATTTTGCCATCCTCTATAACCGCAGCAGCACTATCATGGTAAAATGCCGAAATTCCTAAAATTTTTGCCATCTAAAAAATAGTATAAATAAACGGTGCAACAGCTGTACCTTGGCTTAATAAAATTAAACCTCCAAATAAAGCAAGAACAATAAGTATTGGAAAGAGCCAATATTTTTTTCTACTTATTAAAAAATCCCAAAATTCTTTTATAAATGACATTAATATTGCTTCCTCATGCTTCCAATTTTTTGATTTCTATTAATCCAGTAAGTTTTTTGCTTTTTACTCGTTTTTAATTGCAAAATATCTTTTTTAAAAATTCTTAAAACAATACCTATGGGGGTAATAACTAAAAAAAAAATAATTAACATTACTATGGGGCTTATAATGTTTCCTAATAAAATGCCAAATTGATACCAAATTTTATTTAGAGGTGTTAAAAAATTTGAATTAATTAAACCAAGAACCAAAAAAACAAAACTTAAAATTATAAACCATAATCTTATACTTTCGTTTGAAAGGACTGGCCAAATACCAATCAAGAAAAACACTAGAAAAAATACAATTCCGAAACTTCTGTTAGAGCTTATCTTAATTTTATTTTTATTTTTCATAATACAAATTTATGGTAGCGGGGGGCGGAGTCGAACCGCCGACCCCAGGCTTATGAGTCCTGTGCTCTAACCAACTGAGCTACCCCGCCATATAATTTAATTTATAGTACTTTTTTATTTTTAACGCAATCAATGCATTTTGTTTTTAATTAAAAAACTTATTAAAAAGGGCAAATAAAAACTAGACGTTTGAAATAATAATCGATCCAAGGCTACTCCTAAATGAAAACTTAGATCATTTGAAGTAAAAAAGAAAACTACAAAAATAAACGAAAAAGTCATGACCATAAAAAAAATAATATAAATATTTTTTTGAAAATATTTTTTTTCAAAATAAGAAAAAACAATCATTAATATTGCTATAAGAACCACTGGGTATTTTATTATCCCCACAATTAGATGTGAAATTATTATCATTGATCTGTTCAGAACAATATCAGTTGTAAAAGATAAATTTGCAATTTCCCTTAAATCCATATGTCCTGCAGTTTCGTGGATAATGAATTTACCAATATAAAGATTAAATAAATAAAAATTTAATAATACAAAAATTAGAGAAAACAACAAAATTAATATTTTTTTACTTATTTTAATATTCAAAAATAATACAGATAAAAATGATAAAATTAATGCAAAAAAAGCACCTTCCTGTTTTGACCAAACTATTAAATTTATAATAGCTAGAAAAATCAAAATAAAATAATTAATGCTTTCATTTTTTTCTTGTGATAAATAAAAATATTTTGCAAATATAAGTATCAATGAAAAAATTAAATATTCTTGATAACCTTCAAATAAATATAAATCATAGGTTAAAACAAGAATAAAAATTAATAATAATATCTTTTTAACTTTTGAGGCTCTAAATAAATCTAAAGCCGAAAATATAGATGTTAAATATATGAATGGAATCATCAATCTTCCAAGATATTCATATTGAAGAAAACTATTTTGCCAGAAAAATCCCCAGATAAAGGCGCCAAGATGAGGGTAAGAATTTAAAGGTGTATCTTTTAAATCGCTAAAAGAATTATTATGAAAAAAATTTAAAGCTTTATAGATCCACAAAGCTTGGCCATCCCATTCAAGTTTTAAATTGCTGGCTAAATCAAAAAATACGAAAAAAACAATAAGTGTAAAAAAAATTGTCTCTATTAAATAGTTCTGTTTTAAAATCAAAGTACAATATGAGTGAGCGTTATAAAGTAAACTTAAAAAAGCTAATATTAATAATGAAAAAAATAAAATTTTTAAATCAAAACTAAAAAATGAAATTATTAAATAAATATTTAAGTGAATAATAATGTTTAAACTTATTATATCGAACAAAGAATATTTATAATTTTTTAAAAAAGAACTTATATTTCTAGGTCCCAAAGGAAATAGCAAGAGTACTGTAAATACTAAAAATTGAGAGAAAATTTGTAAAACTTCTGTCATTTATTTCTTTTTTAAAAAAAAACAATTACCTTCTTTATCCAAAACATCATAATTAGCTAGATTGATATTTTCGGAAATTTGTTTCTTATCACCGTCTTGATTAATTTTAATGTAGTAATTTAAAATTATTAAATAATTTTCATCAACATTGACTTTGTCCTTCCAAAAAAACCAGTTTGAAGATGGAAACAATTCATTATTTAATATTTTGATATTGTCATTAATTATAAATTTTTTATTAATTTTAGATAGGTAACCGTAAGATTCTTTTGCGCAATATCCGTAGTGATATTCCATTCTCTTAGTGTAAGTATTATTAAATACAAAATAAAAATTATAAAAAAAATTAAAGTATTGGCCTATAAAAACTATTAAAAAAAATAAAATTATAAAATCTTTTTTAAATTTGCCGAAAATTTTCATCTGAAAGAGCTATTTCTGTGTATAAATTTTTCTGATGAAAGCATTGCTAAATATTATACCAAATAATAAACCAATACCAGGTCCAAACATACTGATTATTATCAAATAAAATGATTTAAAGAAATTATTTGAAAAATTTATTTTTATTGCACTTATTAAACATGCAATTATCAGAAAAAATATTCCTATAAGATAAATTTTTAAAAACGACGGATTAATAAATATTAATGGGAATAACAAGATCCACAAAAATGGTAGAGTTGATAATAATATCATTAATGTTTCTCTACAAAAAAATTTGAAATTACAGTAAATTATATTTGTGCCATAGACAATCCTCTGTCTAAAAAAATGTTTAAAATCTCGTTCTTTGTGATAAACATAAGTTTTAGAATCAAATATCATTTTAAAATTACCTCTATTTAATTTTTTCATAAGCGAAAACTCTTCTTTTGAATTTACCGTGGTAATCATCCCTCCTACCTTGTTGTATGTTTTTCTTCTAATAGTTAAATTACAGGCAGGAAAGAATTTAGTTACTCTAGTACCACTTTTTTTATCTTTAAATCTTGTATCTAAAGTAACAAAGGGAAGTTTTCGTACACGTGACACTAATTGTTTTTCAATATTATTAGTTGAAGGTGAAATATTTGGTCCACCAACCACGTGTATATCTTGATATTTTTTAAAATTTTTAAGAACAGGATCCAGCCATCTATGTTCCGGATAGGCATCACTATCAATTAAAGTAATAAAATTTGTTTTTGCTTTTTTTGCTGCTAAATTTCTTTTAAATCCAATAGTTTTGGTACCACTAGCCAAAACTTGGATGTACTTATCTTTAATATTATAATTTTTCTTATCTAAAATTAAAATTATTTTAACATATTTATAAAACTTTCTAATCCTTTTAATACAAAAATCTAGGTTTTCATCATAAATTTTTGATGGAATCACGATTGAAAAGTTTCTCTGCTCTTGTTTATTCATTTATTAAAAAAATTAATTTTTAAGGGCAGGAAAAACAGGATTCACTTTTAAAAATAATCTCTGATATTCCTGTTTTATACATTTATTTGATATGTATGTAATATTTTCATTTTCCACAATTTTTTTAGCTTCTTCATTGTCTATCCCATACTGTAGCCAAAAAACTTTTGGTTTAATCTTCAAAGATTGCTTGGCTATCAATGGAGTTTCTTTTGAAGGTCTAAATACATTTACTATATCTACTGCAGTATTAACATCTTCAAGTTTTTCAAATACTAGTTCACCATTAATTTTTTTACCTGCCGAAAAAGGATTAATTGGTATAACTCGGTAACCAAATTCTTGCAAATAGTTCATGACAATTATGGACGGTCTTCTGATAATATTGGAAGACTCTTCCTTTTTCACAGAACTCACTCCAATCATGGCTATTGTCTTAGCGGTGCTTAAAGATTCTTTTATAATTTTATCGTTCATAGTATTTATTTATTTTTCCATATTGGTTTTCTTTTTTCTATGAAGGCTGAAATTCCTTCCTTAGCATCAATTGCCATCATATTTTCTGACATGATTTCACTAGTATATTTGTATGCATCTTCTAGAGGCATTTCTAACTGTTTGTAAAAGGCTTGTTTACCAATTTTTATAACTTTATTTGATTTTGAAGCAACTAACTCAGCTAGTTTAACAACTTCCTCTTCGATTATCTCTTTTTCAAAAAAATCGTTTATTAATCCAATTTCTTTTGCGTATTTGGCGTCAATTGGCTCACCTGTTAAAAGCATCTTCATTGTTTTTTTTCTACTAACATTTCTACTAACGGCTACCATCGGAGTACTACAAAAAAGACCGATATTAACTCCCGGTGTTGCAAAAATTGCATCTGAAGTACTTATAGCTAAATCGCATGATGCTACTAATTGACAACCTGCTGCAAAAGATGCGCCATGAACTTTAGCTATAACAGGCTTACTGTTATTTATTATGCTCATCATTAGTTTTGAACATAAAGTAAATAATTCTTTATATTCAGGTTTACCTTTTAGGGAACTAATTTCTTTTAAATTATGACCAGCACTAAAACCTTTGCCCGATCCTTCAATAATTACTACTTTAGTTTTTTCATCTTTATCAAAAGCATCAAAATGATTAATTAGTAATTTAATTGTTTCAAGAGAAAGTGCATTGTAAGTTTTTGGATCATTTAACTTAACTCTAGATATACCATTGTTTGATGTTGTAACGATTGTTTTTGAAGAATTTTCCATGTTTAGTCTCTATTAAATATTCTTTTTATTATTAATAAAAAAGCTATGAACTCTACCTTCCCAACTATCATAAAAAAAATCAACGAAATTTTTCCAAAAATACTGATCAAATTAAAATTTATATTTGATAAATCAAAAATATTTGAATTAACAGTATTTGTTAAAGTTAAAATAGCCAATTTAAAAGATTTATCAATATTTAAGTTTTCGAATGAGAGAAATGAAGTTAGTAAAAATAGCATTAATATAAAAAATAAAAAAACTAGAAAGGCATTTTTAACGTCTTGATCGTTAAATTTGCTTATTTTACTAAACATATTTTGATTAAAAACATTCATAGGTTTTACAAGTTTTGCCATTTCATTAACAGAAAATTTTAAGAGCAAATATATTCTTGAGGTTTTAAAACCAGATGTAACTGAGACTGAAGATCCTCCAATTATAGTTAATAATAAAAATAAAAAGGATAAATCTGGGTTTGATGATTCAACATTTATACCAATATTAGCAACACTGCTCAGTGTAATAAAAAATAATGATAAAATGTTCTCTTCATTCGTAATAAAAAAATATAAAATAAAGACAACGAAACACACAAATAGAAAATTATAAAAATCTTCAAAATAATCTAAATATTTGAATTTTCTCAAAATAATTTTATAAAAAAAGAAAAAATTAAATAGAGGGATTAAAAAAGTCAAAGTTAATATAAAAAATTGAAAGTCATTTCTGATAATTTTGTTTAAACTATTTTCAGATAAAAAACCTCCTGATGATATAACGGACATAGCTAAATTAAATCCATTAAAAAACCTTATATCTGAGACCATGTATAAAGAAAAAATTAATATAGTGCCTGCAAAGTAAATTAAAAAAATTTTAAATGAATTAACAAAAAAATTATTATAAAAATTGCCCCCAAAAAATTCACTTGGAACTAAATAAGCAGCTTTAATCTTTACTCTACTAGTCCCCAAAATAGAGATAAGTGAAATAAAAAAATATATGCCGCCCAACCATTGTATACTTGACCTCCAGAGAATTAATGATTCGTCAATATTATATATATTCTGAATTATTGTAAAACCCGTTGAGGTAAATCCTGATACAGTTTCAAAGTAGGAATTTAAAAAAGAAAAATTGTAATTGCTAAAATAGATTGGCAAAGACATTACTAATGGTAAATAAAAAAAACCTATTATTACTAAAAATAATTGATCAAAATAAGAAATATTAAGCTTATTTTTTTTTCCTAATAAGAAAAAAAAAATTCCTAAAACTGAAGAAACAACAAAACTAATTAAATAAGAATCAAAACCCAAATTGAATTGGAAGTATAACGAGTACAAATAATTTATTATTAAAAAAAAAGATATAACAAATGAATAAACACCTAAATAATAAATTACCCCTCTGATATTAATCATTACAAAGAGCTTACTCTAAATAAATTTTCAACTTTTTCTAATTGGTCTCTTTTTGTTAAAAAAATAACTAAATCTTTTTTTTCAAATTTAAAACTAGATCTAGGTATGATTACATTTTTATCTCTAACTATTGCCCCTATTCTAATTTCTTGTGGTAAATTTGCTTCTTTAATAGATTTATTTATTAGCTCTGAATTTTCTATAACTTCAGCTTCAATAAATTCATATTCCCCATCCATTAAACTATAAACAGTTTCGATCGTGCCTTTATGCACATGTTTTAAAATAGTAGAAACGGTCATCATTCTTGGATCAACAAGATCATCAATTTTGAGTGATGATTGTAGTAAAC
The DNA here is from genome assembly GCA_902530215.1 of uncultured Pelagibacteraceae bacterium. Taxonomy (GTDB): domain Bacteria; phylum Pseudomonadota; class Alphaproteobacteria; order Pelagibacterales; family Pelagibacteraceae; genus CABZZR01. The sequence continues at coordinate 36,726 of CABZZR010000003.1, read as the reverse complement.
TATAATTAGATTTATTAACTAGCGCAATTGTCCTTCTGTTTGGGCTGCTTTTTTCAACCAAAACACTAGCCATAATGTTATCTTCGTCATCGTTAGTTAAACTTAGCACCGTTTCAGTGTCATCAATATTTGCTTCTTTTAAAACTTCTTCATCTAACCCATCACCGTTTATCACTATGGTGCTGTTTAAATTTGTAGCAATTAGTTCGGCTCTTTCTTTATTTTTTTCAATAATTTTTACTCTCACGCCTTTTAAATGTTCTTCAAGATTTTTTGCTAGATTGAATCCAATATTACCGCCACCAATAATAAGAATTTTTTTTGAAACTTTCTCGTCATGTCCAAAAGCTGATAAAAGCAAGTTAATTTGCGAAGATTTAATAACAACATAACACTTATCTTCAACAATTAATGAATCGGTTTTTTTCAAAATTTTAAATTTATTTTTTCTTATAACGCCCATTACGTTGGCGTTAAGGTTAGGAAATTTTTTTGTTAGTTTATTTAAGGGAATATTAACAATAGGACAGTTTTTTTCTACAGCAATTTCGAGAACTTTAACTCTATTATCAGCAAAGGGAACATTGTCCAACGCACCGGGTGCCTCTATTTTTCTCTGTAAAGATTTGGCAACCTCTATCTCGGGTGAAATTATAACATCGATAGGTAGATTAGATTTGCTATATAGCTTATTCCATTTGGAACCTAAAAATTCCTGTGAACGTAATCTGGCTATTTTTTTTTGGATATTAAATATTGAATGAGCGATTTGACATATAACCATATTGCTTTCATCGTTTTTTGTGACAGCAATAATCATATCAGCCTCATTACCTCCAGCTTTTTCCAAAACAGAAGGATAAGTAGCTCTCCCTACTACTACTTTAACATCGAGTGTGTCATTTATTTTTTGTACTAGTTCACTAGATTGATCAACAATCGTAATGGAATGATCTTGTTCAACTAATTGTTTTGCTATGGAGGAGCCTACCCTTCCTGCTCCACATATAATTATATTCATTTTAATTAATTCCTTTTATACCCAAAGATTTTAGTTTTCTATGTAAAGCAGATCTTTCCATGCCAACGAAATCTGCAGTTTTTGAAATATTTCCTCTATGTCTTTTAAGTTGAGCAGTTAAATATGATTTTTCAAATTGCTCCCTAGCTTTTTTTAATGGATAAGAAAATACGTTAGAATCTTTCTCAATTTTTTCATCTTCCTTTTTATAAATTAAAGAGTCTTTAATTATACGCTCCAAATTAAAATTTTTTTCATCTTTTGCTAGTATAGATGCGCGCTCAACCAAATTTCTAAGTTCTCTCACATTTCCAGGCCATTCGTAATGGTTTAAAAATTCTAAAGGTGTTTCAATTTTAATTGGGTTAATATTATTTAATTCAGATATTTTTCTACAAAAATAATTTAACAATAATGGTATATCGGAGGTACGATCTTTAAGTGACGGTATTTCGATTGGAACTACATTCAATCTATGAAACAAATCTTCTCTAAAATTTCCTTGATCAACTTCGTGACGAATATTTTTAGTTGATGTTGATATCAACCTAACATTTACATTAATTTCTTTAACTCCATTTATTCTTTTAAATTTCTGGTCAATTAAAACTCTTAAAATTTTTGCTTGAGTTTCAAGAGGTATTTCTGAAACTTCGTCAATAAGCAATGTACCACCCTTTGCTTTTTCAAATACCCCATAATTAATAACCTCATTGTTTTCTGATCCAAATAATTCTTGTTCATATTTTTCAGGATCTAATAATGCTCCATTGATTATTACGAAGGGTTTATTTGATCTGTTAGATTGTTTGTGAATTTTTCTTGCTATTAGTTCCTTTCCTGAACCTGCGGGGCCACTTATAAAAACTCTACTCTCTGTATTTGCAAGTTTTAATATAAGACTCTTAATTTTTAAAATATCAGTCGTTTCTCCAATAAATTCATAAGAATGAAATAATTTACTAGATAATTTAATATTTTCTTTTTTAAGACTATAATTTTCTAATGCTCGATAAACAAAGTTTAAAATTCTTTCTGCATCAAATGGTTTTTGAATAAATTCAAATGCACCAGTTTTCAATGAATCTACTGCCATTTGAATATTGGCGTGACCAGAAATCATTATAACGGGGACGTCTTTGTCAATTTTTTTGATATAAGATAAAAGTTCGATACCATCATTATCTCCTTTATCAAGCTTGACATCAATCACAGCAACATCTGGAAGTTTTTTATTAATTTCTGCGATCGCCTGTTTAAAATTTGCTGCTTCTCTGACGTCAAATCCTTTATCTTTTAAAAGGCCAGAAATTAAATATCTAATATCTGCATTATCGTCTACTATCAAAATTTCACTATTCATTTTATTTTATCCTCTGAAATGTAAGTCGTATTTTTGCTCCATCACTACTATTAGAAAAAATAATTTCTGCATCATGATCACTTATTATTTTAGTCACAATAGATAAACCTAGTCCTGTTCCATCTTTTTTTGTTGTATAATAAGGAGTTGAAATTTTTTTTATATCTATATTGTTAAATCCAATACCATTGTCATTAAGATTAACATATATATAATTACTATTTGATAAAATTTCTACATCAATTTTACCCTTAATATCTTGCATTTTTAAACTTTTTTCATAGATCGACTCTATTGAATTTTTTATTAGGTTTATAAAAACTCTATAAATTTGATCTTCATCACCTTTGATCAAAACGCTTTTATTTTGATTTAAAAAACTAAATTTTATATCTTTGTTAGAAAATTTATTTAATTGAATAGCTCTAGTTATAACGTCAACTAAATTAATTTTCTTAAGAACCGGTCTAGGCATTCTTGCAAAATCAGAAAATTCATTTGCTAATTTTTCAATATCTTTAATTTGTTTATTTATAGTATTTAAATAATTAGAAAATTCGTTATTTTTTTCATTTATTTGACTTCCATATTTTTCTTTTAGCCTATCTATCGATAGCTGTATTGGGGTTAAGGGATTTTTAATTTCATGAGCTAATTTTCTTGCAACACTTTCCCAAGCAGAATGTCTTTCTGCTAATAAAAGTTTGTCCTGTTGAGATTTTAACCTTTCAATCATTTGATTAAAATTCTCATTCAATTTTATAAATTCTGGATCAGTCTCAATTTTTGGTACTTTTGTATCGAGATTCCCTAAACTTATTTGTTCAGATGCTCTAATTAAATTTATAATTGGTTTAGTGAGTTTTGAAGTAAAATTCAAAGAAATAAATATTGATAAAAATAATAACAAAGACACTACAACTAGATAGATTATAGCAAAAGTAATTTTTATTCCTGTTTGGCTACTATCTATACTGTAATAAAAATTTACAGCCTGTTCTGTATCTGATAAATAATTTTTTAACTGAGGATCAATATATTTAATAATATATAAGTATGTATCAATAAAATTGTTTAGTTTAATTAATGCTGATGTAAATTCTAAATCTAAATCATTTGATTGTGCTGGTATACCGCTAAGTGCTTGAGTAAACATCTCCTCAGAAGGGGCATAAAAATTTGCAGATTTATCTAGTAAGTCTGAAAGTATTATGTTGCTTGAACCGTCAATTAAATACACTTCATCTAATTTTCTTATTAATCTTTGAGTTCTCATTATTTGCTGAAACTGATTTGGATTATTATAAAAAATGTTTACATTTTGATTTATATCTAAATTCATAAGCAAAATATCAGATTGTATACTGTTTCTCGTTTCCTCAATATAATTTTTAGCAACATCGTATGAATTATTTACTGCTGATGTAATTTTACTGTCGAAGTATCGCTGAAGTCCTACATTAAATAAAACTAGTGAAAAAATTGCTATCAGAAAAGATGGTAATAGAGTTGAAACTGAAAAAAAGTAAATATATCTTAAGCTTGTCTCTGAGCCGATTTTTTGTTTTTTTCTTTCCTTTATAATTTTAAACGATTTATTGACTATTAATGAAAAAAATAAAGAAACTAAAACTAAATCTAAAATAAGTAAAATTTGCAGATTAGTTTCATTTAATTCAATAAAACTCTGGTTTATAAAAGTAAAAAACGTAAGAATACCTAGAAAAATACTTATTATAGATGTTAATATTATCCATTGAATACTTTTAAATGTTACAGTCATGCGTTATTTTTTAATATTTAAATGTTTTTAAAATAAATCAAATATATCTCATGAGCCTATTTATAGTTTTATTAGCAGCCGGCAAAAGTTTAAGACTAAACTCAAATATACCAAAACCTTATATCAAATTAAATAATAAAACACTAATTGAACATAACATTAATACTTTTAATAAACTAAAAATTAAAAAAACAATAGTTTTGGTCTATAATGAAAAGCATAAAAATCTGTTAGAAAAAATCAAATTAAATAAAGAAATCATTAAAATAAAAGGTGGAAAAAGCAGACAAGTTTCAACTTTTAATGCTCTAAAAAAAATTAGTAAGTTAAATTGCAAAAAAGTACTTATACACGATGTTGCAAGACCGAATATATCACTAAATTTAATAAACAAAGTTATTAAAAAAACTAAAACCAACCACGCTGTTATTCCTGTAATCAAACCGTATGATGCAACAAAACGAATATCAAAAAATACAGTTTTTAAAAACATCGAAAGAAATAGTTTGAGATTTTCACAAACACCACAAGGATTTACTTTTGGAAGAATCTACTTAAAACATAAACAAAATTTAAATAAGTATATAGATGACGACTCCGCATTATTTACTAATGATCGCGAAAAGGTAACAACTGTACAAGGTGAAAAAACAAACCTTAAAATAACAGATAATGAAGATCTCGATATTCTAAATTTACTAAAAAAAAATAAAACATATTATGGAATTGGATTTGATGTTCATAGGCTGGTTCCTAAAAGAAAATTATACTTAGGTGGATTAAAAATTTATTCTAAGCTAGGAACATTAGGTCATTCAGATGGTGATCCTATTTTGCATGCAATAATAGATTCATTGTTAGGTGCATCTAAAAAAGGAGATATAGGTGAAAAATTTTCAGATAAAAATAAAATATTTAAAAATATTAGGTCAACAATTTTACTAAAAAAAATAATGAAACAATTGATAATTGATAAATATTATATAAATAATATTGATATAAATATTATTACACAAACTCCCAAAATTAAAAAATATAAAAAAAAGATAATTAAAAATATTTCTAAATTATGCGGAATCTCTGAAAAAAAAATAAATATAAAGGGAAAGACTACAGAGAAATTAGGTATAATTGGAAAAGAAAAAGCTATAGCTTGTGAGGTAATAACATCTATAAATAAAAATGATTAAAAAATTTAACCTTTTATTTGTTACTCTTTTCGGTATTGGAAAAATTAAATACGCACCTGGTACTTTCGGATCTCTATTTGCAATAATTTTACTTTTTGATTTGTTTCATTTGTTAAAAATTTCACCAAATTTAATTTTCGTAGTTTTGGTTGTAATTTTTTTATACTCTTTTTTTGCTATAAATAGCTTCATTAAAAATAATACAAACAAAGATCCCAATGAAGTGGTAATTGATGAATTTATTGGACAATCACTTCCTATTTACCTTTATGAAGTATCGCATGGCACTGAAAAAGAATTCAATGATGCTATAATTTTTTATATAATTATTTTTATACTTTTTAGATTTTTTGATATATTAAAACCATTCCCAATAAATCTTATTGATAAAAAATATAAGAATAGTATTGGAGTTGTCTTTGATGATGTGATCGCAGGCATTTATGTTGTTTTAATATTAATTTTATTTATGATTTTTAAAACGTATTTTTTATAGTATGAAAAAAAAAGTAAAACACATAATTAAGCTATTAAAGAGAAAAAAACTTAAAATTGCACTTGCTGAATCATGTACCGGAGGAATGCTTTCAAATGCTATTACATCGGTTAGCGGTTCATCAAAAATATTTACATTTGGCTTAGTTACTTACTCAAATGAATCAAAAAATAGACTTTTGAAAGTTTCAAGAAAAATTTTAAAAAAGTATGGTGCGGTCAGTGAGCAATGCTGTTTCGAAATGGTTAAAAATTTAGGTAAATTAACCAAAAATTCTATTTGTATTTCAATTACTGGGATTGCTGGTCCTGATGGTGGTTCCAAAAAAAAGCCTGTAGGCTTAGTTTATATAGGTATTAAAAAATTCAATAAAATTAGCATAAATAAATATTTATTTAAAAATAAAGGCCGGACTTACATACAAAAGTCGTCCGTTAATAAAGCTTTAAAATTAATAGCGAGTTTTATTTAAATATATCTTTTGCTCTTTGTTGAAAAGCATAAGCAATTTTTTTTAAGCCTACATCAAACGATTTTGTCATTAAAAGGTTTAGTATTTTATTTTTTAGCTCAAATTCAACGTGAAATTCTACCTCACTGTTATTTCCAATTTCCTTAAAAAACCATTTATTTTCCAAATATTTTAATGGTCCCTCTAAGTTAGTGACATGAATAGAATCTTTTGACTTGGTATAAATTACAAAGCTTTTATATGTTTCTCTGAAAAAACTTTTACCAATAGTAAGATCAGCTACGATCTCAATAATATCACCTTTATCCTTTTTGTTATGAATTTTAGATCCAAGACACCAGGGTACAAATTCAGGATATTTTTCTATATCAAGAACTAAATCAATCAAATCTTTTTTTGAACAAGGAATATTTTTTTTTATTGAAGCTGATGGCATTTAAGCTGTCCATCTCTTAAATTTTTCATTTTTTTAAAATCTTCATCTGCATGATAAGAGGATCTTGTTAAAGGTGAAGATGCCACAATTAAAAAACCTTTTGACTCAGCTATAATTTTTAATTCTTCAAATTCATCTGGATGCACATATCTTTGTAAAGGATAGTGCTTAACTGATGGTTGTAAATATTGTCCAATAGTTAAAAAATCTACGTTAGCTGAAATCAAATCATCCATGACTTGCAATATCTCGTCTTTACTTTCTCCTAAACCAAGCATAATACCTGACTTGGTAAAAATTTTTTTATTTATTTTTTTTACAGATTTTAAAAGATCTAAAGATGCAAAATATCTCGATCCGGGTCTCACCTTTAAATAAAGGCTAGGAACAGTTTCTATATTATGGTTGAAAACATCTGGATTAGAATTTACAACTTTTTTGTATGAATTTCCTTTTCTTAAGAAATCAGGTGTTAATACTTCTATTGTTGTACCTTTATTAAGTTTTCTTATTTCATTTATAACATTACAAAAATGGTGAGCTCCACCATCTTTTAAATCATCTCTATCAACTGATGTCACAACTACATGTTTTAAATTTAACTTTTTTGTAGCCTGTGCAATTTTTATTGGTTCAAAAATATCTATTGGATTAGGTTTTCCTGTTTTTACATCACAGAATGCGCAAGCTCGCGTACAAGTATCCCCCATTATCATAAATGTTGCGTGTCTTTTACTCCAACAATCAGTTATGTTTGGACAGTTTGCTTCCTGACATACAGTATGTAAATTATTTTCATTAAGAATAGTTTTTGTTAAAAAAAAATTTTGAGAATTTGTTATTTTTGATCTAATCCAAGAAGGTTTTTTTTTAATTGGATTTATCGGGTTCTTTATTTTTTCTGGGTGTCTAATTTTCATGTTTAATTATATAAATCTTTTCATCTGATTTACCAACCAAAAATTTAGACCTATAAATTGTTTCCAAATAATCAAGATCGACATTTTCTGAAAGTAACTTATTCTTTTTTTCAATAGTTTTAATATTTTCATTTAAAATTTGTTTTTCTAATATTAATTTTTGTTTTATATCTTTATTTTTATAATATGCTAATGCACCTCTTTCACCATCAAAAAAATTAATTAAAAGATATGTAAATAAAAAAATATTAATTAATACTATCTTTTTTTCACTAAGAATTTTTTTTAAAAATTTCATATTTTAAAACTTAGCAATTTTTGAGGAGTTGCCAAGCTCTTCTTCTATTCTTAATAAACGGTTGTATTTAGCCACTCTTTCTGACCTTGCTAAAGATCCAGTCTTTATTTGAGAGGAATTTGTCGCTACTGCTAAATCGGCAATAAAAGTATCTTCTGTATCTCCAGATCTGTGAGAAATGATAGTTTTTAAACCATTATCATGTGCCATTTTTATAACTTTTAATGTTTCGCTTACTGTGCCTATTTGATTTAATTTAACTAGTATTGCATTAGATGACTTGTTCTTAATTCCCTTTTCTAATCTTTTTATATTGGTCGCAAATAGGTCATCACCAACGATCTGAATATTTGTGTTTTTTGTAAGTTGTCTCCAGGAATCCCAGTCATCTTCAGTAAACGGGTCTTCTATCGACTTAATTGGAAATTTTTTTACTAGATTGGTATAATATTCTATTGTTTTTGGTTTATCTAATTCATTTGCTGCCACATCCAAACAAATAGATATATCTTCACCTGCTTTAAATCCTGACATTTCAATTGATTTTATTATGATTTTAATTGCTTCCTCATTATTTTGTAAATTAGGAGCAAATCCGCCCTCATCTCCCACATTGGTATTGTCAAGGATAGATTTTAAATTTTGAATTACTAAAAAGCTCATTCTCATGGCTTCAGAAAATGATTTTGCTTTATCAGGACGTATCATAAACTCCTGAATATCTAAATTATTTTTGGCATGAACACCTCCATTTATTATATTCAAAAGAGGAATTGGTAATTGATTACTTTTAGAATTTCCTAAGTGTTTAAATAAGGAAACATTTTTTTTAATAGCTGCTAACTTGCATGAAGCCATTGAAACAGCTAAAATTGCATTAGCACCAAGTTTTTTCTTTTGCTCTGTTCCATCCAGCTCTATTAAAATTTTATCTATTTTAGTTTGATCATTAATATCAGTATTTTTTAAGGATTTAGCTATAAGGACATTAATATTGTCAATGGCTTTAAAAACACTTTTACCTAAATAATTTTTATTTTCTTTATCTCTTAATTCAAATGCTTCATAAGTTCCAGTTGATGCTCCTGAAGGAACTATAGAAGAAGCATGAAGACCATCATCTAAAAATATTTCAGCTTCAACTGTGGGATTTCCTCTGCTATCAAAAACCTGTCGACCTTTGATATTTTTAATTTTTGCCATTTTTTATTAACTTATCAATTTCAACTAGTTGATTTAACAAGCTTGGCATTTTTGATAATGGAACCATATTTGGCCCATCAGATGGTGCGTTGTCTGGATCAGGATGTGTTTCCATAAAAACTGCCGCAACACCCACTGCTATAGCTGCGCGTGCCAGATACTCTACGAATTCTCTTTGACCTCCACTTTTGTCTCCCATGCCCCCGGGTTGTTGAACTGAATGTGTTGCATCAAAAACTACTGGATAACCATTCTTTGCCATAATTGGTAGTGATCTCATGTCAGATACTAAAGTATTGTAACCGAAACTAGCCCCTCTCTCTGTAACTAAAATATTTTTATTTCCAGAATCTTCAATTTTTTTCGTTACATTTACCATATCCCAAGGTGCTAAAAATTGCCCTTTTTTAACATTTATAACTTTTCCAGTTTTTGCAGCGGCAATAAGCAAATCAGTCTGTCTACATAAAAAAGCTGGTATCTGCAAAACATCAACGTGATTTGAAACAATTTCGCATTGTTCAGATGTATGGACATCTGTTAAAACTGGCACTCCAATATCTTTTCTTATTTTGTCAAAAACTGGCAAAGATTTTTCAAGACCTGCTCCTCTCTTCCCTTTTAAACTCGTTCTATTCGCTTTATCAAAGGATGTTTTATAAATTAAACCAATTCCTAACTTTTCGGTAATTTTTTTTAATTCACCAGCAACTTCTAAGGCATGTTTTTCATTTTCTAATTGGCATGGTCCAGCAATTAAAGTAAACGGACTTGCATTTGAAATATTTAATTTTCCACACTTAACAGACTTATTTTGCATTAATTGCCTCTCCGCTTATCTTCTGCAGCTTTAATAAATGATGAAAACAATGGGTGCGGTGTAAAAGGTCTTGATTTAAATTCAGGGTGAAATTGAACGCCAATAAACCAAGGATGATTTTTTAATTCAATTATTTCAGGAAGTGTACCATCAGGAGACATTGCCGAAAAAATTAAGCCTTTTTTTTCAAACTCATCCTTGTATTTTATATTCACTTCGTACCTATGTCTGTGTCTTTCTTTAATTTTTTTCATTGCATAAATTTTAGATATGAGTGAATTATTTTTCAAAATTGCATCATAAAGTCCTAATCTCATTGTCCCTCCTAAATTTTTTGTACTTCCTTTAATCTTTGTTTTCCCTTTATGCCACTCCTCTAATAAACCAACCACTGGTGTACAATTATTGCCGAATTCACTGGTTGACGCATTTTTTATTTTTAATAAATTTCTAGCTGCTTCAATAATTGCCATTTGCATTCCAAAACAAATTCCAAAGAAAGGTATATTGTTTAATCTTGCATATTTTATGGCAGCAATTTTGCCTTCACTACCCCTTTTTCCAAAACCACCTGGAATTAAAACTCCTGACACACCATTTAACAGCATTTTTACATTTTCAACCTTTAAATTTTCAGAATCTATTCTGGTTAAATTTACTTTTAGATTATTTGATATACCACCATGAATTAATGCTTCATCCAAAGATTTATAAGCATCTTTCAAATTAACATATTTTCCTATTATACCAATATTTACATCTCTTTTTGAACTTAACACTTTGTTAGTAATATTTTTCCATTTTTTCAGGTTGGGTTTTTTTGTATTTTTAATTTTAAAATAAGTAATAACTCTGTCATCTAATTTTTCCTTATGAAAACTTATTGGAGCTTCATAAATTGTTTTTACATCTACAGTTTCGATAACATTATCAATTGGTACATTGCAAAATAAAGATATTTTTTTTCTTTCGTCTTTTGGAATTTTCTTTTCAGATCTACAGATAATTATATCCGGTTGAATACCTAAACTTCGCAATTCTTTAACAGAATGTTGTGTTGGTTTAGTTTTAAGTTCTCCGGAAGCCTTTAGGTATGGGACTAAAGTTAGATGAATAAATAAACTATTATTTTTTCCAATGTCATTTGAAAATTGTCTAATTGCTTCTAAAAATGGCAAGCTTTCAATATCGCCAACTGTTCCTCCAATTTCACATATTACAAAATCTTCATTTTTTATATCTTGTGACAAAAATTTTTTAATTCTGTCTGTAACGTGTGGCACTACTTGAACAGTACCACCTAAATAATCACCTTTTCTTTCTTTTTTAATAATATCGCTATAAATTCCTCCTGTCGTAATGTTATCAGATTTCGTTCCTGATATTCCTGTAAATCTTTCATAATGTCCGATATCCAAATCTGTCTCTGCGCCATCATCTGTTACAAAAACTTCTCCGTGTTGAAAAGGATTCATTGTACCTGGATCAACATTAAGGTAAGGATCTAATTTTCTAACTCTAACTTTAAATCCTCTTGATTGTAATAAAGCAGCAAGTGAAGCTGATGAGAGTCCTTTGCCTAGTGATGAAACCACGCCGCCAGTGACAAATACATATCGCGCCATGGAAGTACACTATAGATTATTTTTTAAAAAAATTAAAGTAAATTAATCGTTCGATTTAGGTATTTCTGGAAGTGATTGTTCATTTTTTTCCTCAACTGTATCTAAAATGGATGTTGTAGGAACGTTTTTATTTGAAATTATAGTCAATATTAGACTTGTTAATATAAATAAAGTAGCAAGAATCGAGGTAATTTTTGTTAAAAAGTTACCAGCAGTCCTTGATGATATAAATGATTCTTGAGAATTACCTATGCCCAAAGCTCCTCCTTCAGATTTTTGCAACAAAACTACAATAATTAGAAGTACTGCTAATATTATATTTATAGGTATTAAAAAAGTTTCCATAGCGCTTATTTATAGCATTTTTTAATTATATCAATGAATTTTTTTGACGATAAAGATGCACCGCCTATTAAGAAACCATCGCAATCTTTTATTGCTAGGAAAGAAACTATATTTGAATTATTAACTGAGCCTCCATATAAAATTTTAGGTATTTTTTTACTTTTAATTTTGTTTTTTATAATGGTTTTAATAAAGGAAAATATTTTTTTTAATTCTTCAGCCCTCGGAATATTTCCGGAGCCTATTGCCCAGGTAGGTTCATAGGCAATGATCAATTTATTTAGATTTATTTTATGAAGAAAAATTGAATTTATTTGTTTTTTTAAAATTTTAAAAGTTAATTTTTTTTTTTGTTGTGTAAGATTTTCGCCTATACAATAGATAACAGATAAGTTTTGTCTTTGTGCTGATTTTATTTTTTTATTAATTTTTTTTTGATCATCGCCTTCTATCCTATTTTCAGAATGACCAATAATCACGTATTTAGCTCCAGCTTTTTTTAACATTTTGGCACTTATCGATCCTGTGAAAGGTCCGTAACTATCTATTTCATGACAATTTTGTGCACCAAAGCTAACTTTAGAGTTTTTCAAATATTTTGAAAATGGATATAATAGTATAGAAGGAATGCACATAATAACCCTTGGGCGCATTTTGCTTTTTTTAGTGTTTAAAAAGGTATTTATTCTTCTTAGGATTTTTAACGATGATATATCGCCATACATTTTCCAGTTACCAATAAATATTTTTAAATTATTTGTCATGATTCAATTTTTAATCTATAGAAGTCTAGGCTAAAAATAAAGTAACATAAAATTAAAATGTTAGATAAAATAAGAAAATTTTCATCTGGAATACCTGCTAAAATTATGATGTTCATAATTGCCATACCATTTGTTTTGTGGGGCATGGGAAGTGTTTTTAGAAGTGGAAACCAAAATACAATAGCAACTATAGACAACAAAAATATTTCTATTGAAGAATTTTTAAATTATGTAAGAGCTGCTGACCCAAATCTAGATGAATTTAGATCAAATCCTCAGTCTACTATGATGGAAAAATTATATTTTGATTTTATCTCAAACGAAATAATAATGTTTGAGGCTGAAAAAAATAACATAAACATATCTAACGATGCATTGTCAAAAATTATAAAAAATCAAAAAATGTTTATGAAAGATGGTAAGTTTTCCAGAGCGAGATACGAAAAGTTTTTGATAGAAAGAAATATACCAGCAACATATTTTGAAAAAATGTATTCTGAACAAGAAGTGAAAAGGTTATTTTTTTCTTTAATTAGTGATGGATTTATTACACCAAGTTTTTATGTGAATGAAAATTATAATAAAAGAAACAAATCGTTAGATATTTCTTATATAAATTTAAAAAATTATTACAATAAAGAGATAAAAGAACAGGAAATGAAAGAATTTTTAAACGCAAATAAAGAGAACTTTCAAAAAAAATATATTACAGCTAAATATGTGGAACTATTTCCGGAAACATTAACAGGTGATAAAGAGTTTAGTAAACTTTTTTTTGAGAAAATAGATGAGATTGATGAGTTAATAGTTAATGAAAGTAATGTTGATGAGATTTCTAGAAAGTATAATCTTAAATATAAAGAAACAGCTCTATTTAATAATAATGGTGAAATTTTAAATTCTAAAAATAAAATAAATTTAAATCAGAATAAAATTAATCAAATTTTTAAAAATATAGATAAAAAACTATTTTTACTTGATATTGAAAACAATTATATCTTAATAGAAATAACTAGTAAAAAAAATATTTTGCCATCTATTGAAGACAAAAATCTAAAAGATACCATTTCAAGAATATTAAAAATCAAAGAAATAATGAATAAAAATAATTCTATAAAATCTAAAATAGAAAAAAATAATTTTAAGAAGATCGAATTTAAAAATTTTGCTCAAGAACATAATTTAGAATTAGAGAATGCCAAAATATCAAATGTAAATGATGTAGAAATTTTTGAGCAGGATGTATTAAATAAAATATTCAGTTTATATAATGGAGATATTAATGTTGTATCTGATAAATCATTAAACAAAAATTATCTCATTCTTGTAAACAACATTTATGAAAATAAAATAGATAAAATGAGCCAGAATTATATTTTAAATACATTAGAAGCTGAGCTAGCTCTTAAAAATGATATTTTTAATATTTACGATAAACACCTTAAAAATAAATATAAGATCGAAACAAATCAAAAAGTTTTTGAAAAGGTTAAAAATTACTTTAGATGAAAACTAACTATAATTTTAAAAAATTTCAAAAAAAACATAAAAATAAAATTAACCAAATAATTTTCAGTAGAGAAAAGATTGGTAATAAAAAAATTTTTCTTAATTTAATTAATAATGTGCTTACAAAAAAAGATAGTTTTATCTTTGAGTCTGTCGAAAAAGGTAAAATAAGAGGCAGATATACAATAGTTGGTTTAAAACCAGATAAAATATGGGAATTAAATAAAAAAAAAATTTTGCAAATTGAAAAGACCAAAAAAAAAATTATTAGAAAAAAACCTTATCCTTTCTTAAAAAACTTAATTGATAAGTTTAATTTTAATACACCTAAAGATTTGCCACCAATGTGTAGCCTTTTGGTTGGTTATTTTTCCTATGATATTATTAGATATATAGAAAAAATTCCAAACAAAGCTATAGATGATCTAAAAATTCCTGACGTCAAATTGATTAGACCAAAAAATATAATTATTTATGATAATGTTAAAAAGGACATTTTTTATATTTATAACGTTTTTGCTGATGAAAAAATTAAAAATTATAAAAAATATTTCCAAAATTTAAAGAAAGAAATTGATGAACTTAAAACTTTTACCTGCGAAAATAATAAAATATTACCTAGAACAATTAAAAAAAATAAAATTAATATTAAGTGTAATATTTCTAAAAATGTGTTTTTGAATAATGTAAAAAAAGCAAAAAAATACATTTTCAATGGAGATATTTTTCAAGTTGTTTTAAGTCACAGATTTGAAGCTAAGTTAAACAAACCGCCATTGGAGATATATAAAAAATTAAGATCTTTAAATCCTTCTCCTTTTATGTTTTATTTTAATTTTCAAAATTTTCAAATACTTGGTAGTAGCCCAGAAATTCTAGTAAGATTAAGAGATAAAAAAATCACAATTAGACCCATTGCAGGTACCAGACCTAGAGGTAAAAATAAAAAACAAGATAATTATTATAAAAAACAACTTCTTAATGATAAAAAGGAGCTTTCTGAGCATTTAATGTTACTTGATCTAGGAAGAAATGATGTGGGCAAAGTTTCAAAGATTGGTTCTGTTAAAGTTACTGAGGAATTTAAAGTTGAAAAATATTCTCATGTTATGCACATAGTATCTAACGTTGAGGGTACATTTGATGAAAAAAGAAGTTTAATTGATATTATGTTAGCTGGTTTTCCTGCTGGAACTGTTTCGGGAGCTCCAAAAATAAGAGCAATGGAAATAATTGATGAATTGGAAAAAAATAAGAGAAAAATGTACTCGGGGGCTATAGGATATTTCTCAGCTAATAAGAATTTTGATACATGCATAGCTCTTAGAACGGCATTAATTAAAAATGAAAAATTTTATATTCAATCTGGGGCAGGAATTGTTGCCGATAGTGTTCCCCAAAAAGAATATGAAGAAACTGTTAATAAAGCAAAAGCCTTATTTAAGGCACTTTCATAATGAAAATATTACTAATAGATAATTACGACAGCTTTACTTATAATTTATATCACTATTTATCTTGCTTAAAATGCAATGTAAGCGTTTATAGAAATGACGAAATTTCTATAAAAAAAATAAAAAAGTTAAAATTTGATAAAATTGTAATATCTCCTGGTCCGGGAAATCCTAATCAAGCAGGTAATTGTTTAAATATAGTTAAACATTTTTATAAGAAAATACCTATTTTTGGAGTTTGCTTAGGCCATCAAATTATTGCACAAGTGTTTGGTTCTAAGATTATAAAAGCAAAAGAAGTAATGCATGGAAAAACTAGTAAAATTTATTATAAAAAAATTGGAATTTTTGGAAATTTTTCAAAAAATGTAGTTGTCGGTACACGTTACCATAGTTTAATAGTTGAAAAAAAAACATTAAGTAAAAGTTTAATAATTACCGCAGAAACAAAAAATAAAATTATCATGGGATTAATGCATAAAAAATATAACATTCATGGGGTTCAATTCCACCCCGAGAGCATCAAAACATCATATGGTTTAAAGTTAATTAAAAATTTTATAAATTACAAATCATGAACCAATTTGAAACATACATTAAACAAATTAAAGATAAAAAAAATCTATCTACTGAACAAACAGTTTCTATATTTGAGACAATTATGACAGGTCAAATGAAAGATGAAGAAATTGAAAACTTCCTGGTATCTCTATCTATGAAGGGTGAAAGTGAAGATGAGCTTGCTGGAGGAATTTCTGTGTTAAGAGATAAAGCAGTAAAAGTAAATACTCCAATCAATACAATAGACACTTGCGGAACTGGTGGAGACGGGAAAAATACATTAAATATATCTACAGCATCAGCTATAGTCCTTTCAAGTATGGGAGTAAAAGTGGCTAAACATGGAAATAAAGCACTATCATCAAAATGTGGTTCAGCAGACGTCCTCCAGGCTTTAAAAGTAAATATAAATTTGAAACCAAATGAAGTTGAAAAGTGTATAAATGAGACTAATTTTGGATTTATGTTTGCACCCAATTATCATACCGCAATGAAATTTGTCGGACCAGTAAGAAAAAAAATAGGTAAAAAAACTATTTTTAACTTAATTGGTCCTTTAAGCAGTCCTGCTAATGTTAAAAGGCAAATTGTTGGAGTGTATTCAAAAAAATGGTTATTACCATTTGCCAAAGCTCTTAATAAATTAAATTCTGAATTTTCTTGGATTGTACATAGTGAAGATGGAATGGATGAAATATCTCCTGTTGCTCCTACAAATATTATTGAAATAAGAAAAGGTAAAATTAATAACTTAAGAATTGATCCAAAAAAACTAGGTATTGATATAAAAAATGATTCAAATTTCAAAGGAGAAGACTCGGAGTTTAATTCAAAAAAAATAATTGATATATTCAGTGGCAATTTTAATGATTTTGCCGTAGTCGTAAGCTTAAATGTAGCAGCCGGCCTAATTATTTCTGAAAAAATAGAAAAATTTGATGATGCTTATAATTTAGCTAAAAGTCATATTAGCAGTGGTAAAACTTTGGATCATTTAAAAAAAATTCAGCAGTTTTAAATGGAAAATGTATTAAAAAAAATAGTCGAAAAAAAAAAGGAAAAGCTATTAATCCTTAAAAAAAAATATACAGAAGATTATTTGATTTCAGAAATAAAAAAAATAAATAATACCCAGGATTTTAAAAAAAAACTTATAAATAATTTAAAAAAAAAAACCATTTCGATAATCGCAGAAATAAAAAAAGCTAGTCCTTCAGCTGGTGTAATTAATGAAAATTTTAACCATACTGAAATAGCTAAAAAATATTATGAAAATGGCGCAACATGCTTATCAGTTTTGACAGAAGAAGATTTTTTTAAAGGTAGCTTAGATCACATAAAAGACATTAAAAAAATTTATGAAATACCTATTTTATGTAAAGATTTTTTTATAGATACTTATCAAGTTTTACTTGCCAAAAATGCTGGAGCAGATTGTATTTTAATAATTTTATCAGCATTAGAAATTGATAAGGCTAGAGAAATATATGAATTTGCAAAAAAACAAGGATTATCTATTTTGATTGAGGTACATACCCGTGAAGAAGCAGAGTTAGCTCTTACTTTTAAAGATGCAATAATAGGGATTAATAATCGTGACCTCAAAACTTTAAAAGTTTCGATAGACACAACTATTGATTTGTATAATATTTTAAAAAATCACAAAAATCCTCTAGTGTGCGAGAGTGGAATTATCAATAAAGATGATATTAATTTTATAATTTCAAAAACAGGCATTAAAAATTTTTTGATAGGTGAATCATTGCTCAAAAGTAATTCAATAGAAAAAAAATTAATCGAATTGCTTAAATAAGCCTCGTTTTATATAGCTAATTTAAGCATTGAAAATAAACTAGAACTTTTATAGAACAGAATCTGTACTAGATTTGTTCTATGCTTACAAAAAAACAAAAAAACTTGCTCTTATTTATAAATAAAAGACTTAGGTCTACTGGTGAGTCACCGTCATATGAAGAAATGAAAGACTCGCTTAATTTAAAATCTAAGTCTGGAATTCACAGGCTAATCTGCGCCCTTGAAGAAAGAGGTTTTATTGAAAGATTAGCTCACAAAGCAAGAGCCCTAAAAGTTATAAAATTGCCTGAAGCCGCTAGCGCAAACGATATATACAATACTTTTTCACCAAGCGTAATAAAAGGAGGTCTTGATAGTAGTAAGAAAGATTCTAAGAACAGCCAAGAAATACCTGTATTGGGAGAAATTGCAGCGGGGACTCCAATAGAAGCTATTCAAAATGAAGTAAGTAAAGTAAATTTGCCTAATCAGTTAAGCAAAAATGGAGAATACTTTGGTTTAAAAGTATTGGGTGATTCAATGATAGAAGCAGGGATTAATGAAGGCGATACTGTCATAATTAAAAAAACCAGTACAGCAGAAAATGGCCAAATTGTAGTGGCTTTAATTGATAACCAAGAAGCAATGCTTAAAAGAATGAGAAAAAAAGGTAACTCAGTTGCCCTTGAAAGCGCAAATAAAAGATATGAAACCAAAATTTTTGGACCAGACAGAGTAAAAGTTCAAGGAACGCTGGTATCTTTGTATAGAAACTTCCAGTAAATTAGTTTACAAATAATTTATGAAAAAAGTAGCAACGAGATTTGCTCCTTCTCCAACAGGGCCATTGCATATTGGCGGTGTTAGAACTGCACTTTTTAATTGGCTATATTCTAAAAATAATAAAGGAAAATTTTATTTAAGAATTGAAGATACCGATAAAGAAAGATCTAAAGAAGAGTATAAAAAACAAATTATTAAGTCTTTACAATGGATAGGTATAAAACATGACAACGAAGAGTATATACAATCTGAAAAAATCAATGAACATAGAAAAGTTGCTGAACAACTTTTAAAAAAAGATTTTGCTTACAAATGCTATTGTTCGGAAGAGGAAATTAATGAACAAAAAAATATTGCTAAAAAAAAAGGCATTCCCTTTATATATAACAGAAAATGGAGAAATTCTGAAAATTTAACCATACCAAATAATGTCAAGCCGGTAATAAGATTTAAAAGCAAGATAAGTGGAAATAGTGTTATAAAAGACTTGGTCCAAGGTGAAATCAATATCTCAAATTCTACAATTGAGGACTTTGTAATACTGAGAAATGATGGCTCACCAACCTATCAGCTATCAGCTACTGTTGATGATCATTTAATGGACATAAGTCATGTTATAAGAGGTGATGATCATAAAATTAATGCTTTTAAACAAAAGCAAATTTATGAAGCTATGAATTGGAATATACCAGAATTTGCACACATACCTTTAATACATAGTAATGAAGGGAAAAAATTGTCAAAAAGGGACAAGGCCTCAACAATAGAAGATTACATTAAAATTGGTATTTTGCCTGATGCATTGAGAAATTATTTGCTTAGATTAGGATGGTCTCATAAAGATAAAGAAATATTTAATTTAGATGAAAGTATAAAATATTTTAATACAACAGGTATAGGTAAGTCTCCATCAAAACTCGATATAAATCGGATACTATCTATGAATGAATACTACATTAAAAATACTAATGAAAACGATTTGTACAATAATTTAGAAATTTATTGTGAGATTTATAAAGATAAAATTGATAACAAAAATAAGGAGATTAAAAAATCTCTAACTTTTCTCAAAAATAAAGCTAAAACTCTTGAAGATATATATATTAACTCTCAATACCTAATACGGGAAAAAATTGAAATTTCACAAGAAGATATGGGACTTTTGGATGATGTATCGAAAAATATTTTAGCTAACTTTTTGAAGGAGTTTCAAAAAATTGCAGACATTAACAAGGAAAATCTTGAAAAAATTATAAATAACCTAATTAAAGACAACAATACAAATTTTAAAGGAGTTGGGCAGCCATTAAGAATTGCGTTGGTCGGTTCTAAATTTGGTCCAGGAATTTATGATATAATTTTATCTTTGGACAAGAAAGATGTGGTTAAAAGATTAAAGGCTATCAGTTAAAACTGAAGTAATAATATTAAAAGATTTATTACTTTTAAAACCCTCAATAATTTTTTGGGATTTATCAATTTGCAATTGCAAAAGTTGATTATTTTGAAGAAGATGGTCTACCTTTTTAAATATATTTATAGAATTGCAGTTTGATTGAATTAGCTCAGGTATTATTTCTTCATCAGCAGCAATATTTATAATGTTAGCAAATCTAACTTTAACCAAAATTTTAATTATAAAAAAATTTATAATATTCATTTTATAAATGACAACAGATGGAATTTTAGCATTACAAACTTCTAAAGATATAGTCCCAGATTTAGCAACAGCAAATAATGAAGATTTTAAAATCTCAGATTTTATTTTTTCATCCGCAATTGAACCACAATTGTTGAGATTTTCTTTTATCAATCTATCTTGTATCATTTTATTATATTCATAAGTAGAATGAAAAACATAAAAAATATCATTGTTTTTTTCATTCATCAATTTTACAAAATCAAATAATATAGGCAACAAAATATCTATTTCAGATTTTCTACTTCCTGGAAAAATAGAAATAATTTTTTTATGACTCTTAATAATTTGACTTATATCAATTTTACTTTTTTCAATATTTTCAAGCAAAGGATGTCCAACTACTGTTGATTTAATATTCTCCTTATCAAAATATTTTTTTTCAAAGGGAAATAATAATAAAATATGATCTAAAAATAATTTTAATTTTTTTACTCTACTCTCTCGCCACACCCATACTTGTGGAGCGACAAAATGAATCGTTTTAATTTTTGGGTTAATTTTTTTAACTTTTTTAGCTACTCTTAATGTGAAATCTGGACTATCAACACTAAACAAAATATCTGGTTGAAATTCTATTATTTTTTCTACTGTTTCATTAATTTTTTTTTTTATTTTAAATATATTAAATAAAACTTTTGTAAAACCAAGATAAGTAACTTCATTTAAATCGTACAAAGATTTTATCCCTATTTTTTTTAAATGTTCACCTCCTACGGACAAATATTCAATATTAGGTTCTAGTTTTTGAAGTTGAATTATTGCTTTTGATGCCAGTTTATCACCCGAAGGTTCTCCGGTTAATATAAATATTTTTTTCATTTATACATTCTCCAAAGTTCTCCATTGTCTGACAACATGTAAAGTTCGCCTGTTTTTTTATGTATCTTAATATCCCGAATTCTTCCAATTTTTCTTTTAAAAATTATTTCCTCATTTATTAATTTATTATCTGTAAATTTAATTTTTCTCAAAGATTGGTCTTTGAGTGAGGCAATTAAAGCATCGCCGTTCCATTCTTTAAATTCCTCTCCTTTATAAATCAAAATTGCGCTTACAGCTATTGATGGTACCCAATATTTAATTGCTTTAGTGAAACCAGGTTTCCATTTTGGTCCAATTTTTGTTCCATTATAATTTTTTCCTCCCCAACCTAAAATTTTCCAACCATAATTTTCTCCATAATTGGATAAACCGAACCAATCGCCACCTTTTGCTCCGTGATTGCTTAAATAAATTTTGTTATTAAATGGAGATATAGTAATTCCCTGAGGATTTCTTACGCCTATTTGAAAAATCTCGGGTAGCCAATCTTTTTGATTTATAAATTTTGGATTATTTTTTGGTATAGAGCCATCTAAGTATATCCTTATTATACTTCCTGGATGTTTTGATGCGTCCTGTGCAATCATACCCTTTCCTCTTTCACCAGCAGTTATAAATAGATATTTATCCTTAATAACTAATCTTGATCCAAAATGGTATCCGGATTCTATTGGTGGTTCTGCTCTAAAAATATTATTAAATACAATATTAGTTTTATTTAATTTACCTTTAGCAACTGAGGTGCTTGCGGTCCAATTACCCCTGTTTTCAGAATAAGAAACATATACATCTGGGTCTTTGTATAAAACATCAAGTAAACCACCTTGACCAACCTCCAAAATATCTAAATTATGAACTATTTCATTTTTTGTTTTATCTTTTAGATTTAGAAAAAACAATTTTCCAGATTTTTCAGTAAAAATTATTTTTTGATCATTAACAAAAGATAAACCCCAAGGCTCATCTAAACCCCCAATTATTTTCTCTAATTTTATTTCTGATGCAAATAAATTAGAATTAATAAAAAAATATAAAAGTAAAATGAGAATCCTTTTCATTTAACCACCACAAACATTTTGTGTTTATTTGCAAAGCTTATACATTTTCTTTTATCTAAAAAAATATTTTGTTTTTCCTTTAATACAATTCCTTTTAAACCAGAAATTTTACATTGGACTAAAGTTTTAAGTCCTACAGTCGGCAAATCAATTCTCAAATCTTGTTTTTTTTTAGGAAATTTAACTAAAACACCTGTATTTCTAAATCTTTTACTTTTACATTTCTTAAGCAAAACTTCAGTTCCTCCTCTCGCCTCAATAGCAACAACTTTATTATTTCTAACTACTAGTGCTTGACTAAAATTATATTTTCCTAATTTATTTAATATTTTTATTCCTTTTTTTATATCCGCTTTATCTTTTAGTTTAGGTTTTATTTTGGTGTAGTTCCCTTTTTTTAAAGTCAACTCAGGGTTAAAAGTTAATGAGCTGATAGTTTTAATTTTCTCACTTTTAAATATTTTTATAATTTCTTTTAATATAGCTGCATCGCCAAGTGAAGAGCTTTTTATAATTTTTGGCATATAATAAAGCCCTTTAAAATCTAAACGTAATTTAGAAAAATTTGGTTTTTCAACTCTACCAGCAAAAAGAACTTTTTTGCATTTATTTTCTTTTAATATTTTTATAATTTTACCAAATTGACCTATGCTAACACTATACGAATATTTATTTTTCCTAAAAATTTTTTTCTTAGTTAAATCTATAATTAAATATTTAACTTTTCTTTTTTTTATTTTCTTTAATATTTCGTTTGGAAAATTTGTTTCTCCAAAAATTAGCCCGATCATTTTATGATTTTTGGTTTGGCGTGCAAATTGGTCTTTTTTTATCCTTTGATATAAAGTTTGTCACTTCTTTAACTAGTTCATTTTCTTTGTACTCACCATTAATTTTACCTAAATTTTCATGTAAGTTTTCAGACTGAAATATTTTTTCATAAGCATCGTTTAATTGCATTATCAGTTTATTCTCATATTTTTTTCGTCTCAAACCAATTATATTTATACCTTTTAAAAAATTTCTATTTCCAAAGGACATGCCAAAAGGAATTACATCTTTTAATACTCCAGTCATACCACCTATCATTGCAAGTCTTCCTATTCTAGTATATTGCTGTACTGCAGAATTTCCTCCAATAATAACATTATCTTCAATTGTAACATGTCCGCCTAAAGGTACGTTATTTGCTATAATAACATTGTCACCAATATTACAGTCGTGCGCAATATGTGATGAAATCATAAACAAACAGTTATCACCTATTTTGGTAACTCCACCTCCACCTTCAGTTCCAGGGTTTATGGTTACGTATTCTCTAATTTGATTATTTTTTCCTATAACTAGACTATTTTTTTCTCCCTTATATTTTAAATCTTGTGGTTGAGTTCCTAAGCTTGCAAAAGGAAAAATTTTTGTGCCTGAATCAATTTTTGTATTTCCTTGAATATTTGCATGTGAAAATATTTCTACTTTTTCATTTATTTCTACATAAGGCCCGATGACTACATAAGGTCCAATTATTACATCTTTTGAAATTTTTGCTTTTGGATCAATTATACTAGTCTTATGAATCATTTTTTATCATTTCTATCTACTATTGTTGCTGACCATTCAGCATCAGCCATTCTTTTATCATTTACTTTGGCGACACCTTTATACTTCCAGACTCGACCATGTGATCTTATAGCTTCTATATCGAGATGTAATTCGCATTCGGGCATAACTGGATTTCTAAAACGTGCTTTATCAATACCCATTAAATATACTAACTTATTTTTGTACTCATTTGGGTCTATTCCATGAGCTGTTAAAGCTGCGGCTGCTTGGCCAAATGCTTCAACGATCAATACACCTGGCATAACTGGTTGACCAGGAAAATGTCCTTGAACAAAAAAAGATGATTTTTCAACTTTAACTATAGCAGTTGCAGATTTAAGTGGAACTATATTAATTAATCTATCTATTAAAAGCATAGGTTCTCTATGTGGTAATAAATTTTTAATTGTTTCTTTATCTATAGAATCTTTATTCATTGTTTTTTAAATTTTTAACAAATTTTTTAAACTCAATTGCCGGATAGCCCATAACTTTAGAATTATCAGGAATATCTTTTATTACTCCGCTACCTCCACCTATACTTACATTTTTTCCAATATTCAAATGTCCAGATATCCCAGCTTGACCTCCAATTATTACATTATCAGCCAATTTTGCACTGCCGGCAAAGCCAACTTGACCAGCAATCATACAATTTTTACCAATTTGAACATTATGTGCAACATGTACTTGATTATCTAAGAAGGTATTTTCGCCAATAATTGTATCGCTCATTGAACCTCTATCAATGGTGCATTCTGATCCAATTTCAACGCCTTTTTTTAACAAAACTCTTCCTACGTGTGGCATCTTAATATTTTTTATCTTTGAAGGTATAAAGCCAAAACCTTTAACTCCAATGTTTGAACCATCTTGGATTACGACTTCATCATCAATTAAAGAATTTTTAATAGTAACAAATGAACCAATAACACACTTCTTTCCTATACTTACATTGCTTTCAATAATGCTGTTGCTTCCAATGAATGAATTTGCACCAATTTTAACATTTTTACCAATTAAAACATTTTTTCCAAAAAAAACATTTTTATATTTTTTTTTTAATAAACTTGAATCTTTTAAATTTAAATCAGGGTAGTCAACATCAGCAAAAGGAAAAAATTTTTTTGCCACTAAAGATACAGCAAATAGCACATTTATTACTTCTAATTTTATACATTTGTCGGGCAAATATTGTTTTAAAGTTTTAGTAGTAATGCAAGCACAAGCTTTTGTTTTTAGTGAAATATTTTTGTATTTATTAGAATTTAAAAAAGTTATTTCATTAGAACTTGCGTTTTGTAAATCATTTATACCTGTGACTTTAAAAATTTTTTTATCTGATGATGCCTTTATAAGATTAGCAATATCCTTTATAAGGAAAGGTCCTTTTTTTTTAAAAAAACTCATTTATGTTATTGCAAATTTAGTGTAGTTAGCTTTTCATTAAGTAACTTAATGATTTCTTTTGTTATATCGTGTTGATTTTTACCTAAAACAAGATCTTTTTTATCGAGTATAATATTTACCCCATTTTCAGATGCATAATTCTCTAGTAAAGGCTGAATATTTTTTAAAAGTTTAATTCTTGCATCAGATCTCAATTTTTGGATTTTTTCTAATTTTTCTCTTCTATTTTTTTGATAATTAATGGCCTTTTTTCTTAATTTTTTTGAAAGTTTTTCATATTCTTCCTTACTTAAAACTTTTTTTTGACTAACTAACTTGCTCTCCTCTTCTTTAAGTTCATTTTCTATTTTTTTAAAACTTTCAATATCTTTTTTCTGCATGTTTAATAAAATTTTTTGTGCCTCAGCACCAGCTTTACTTTTGTTCATCAGCATATTCATATCAATAAATTTTACACTTTGCGTTGCATGACTAAAGTTAGCAATAATAAGAAAAAAAGTAATTACAAAAAATTTTACAAAATATTTCATTAAAATGTCGTGCCCAATCTAAATCTAAAAGACTCATCCCTATCAGTTGATTGTTTTACTATAGCGTGCGATAAAGTCCAAGTAAGTGGCCCTAATGGAGTAAGAAGACTTGCATTTATACCGGTAGATGCCCTCAAACCACTGCTCTCATCCATAGAATTGTCATAATCTACTCCCCATAAGTTAGCTGTATCCAAAAATATACCTATATCTGTATTAGTGCTTTCTGGAAATAAGTTTGGTAAAGCTGCATTAAAACTTACTAATGCTGCATAATTTCCCCCTACATGATCATCCCCATCTTTTGGACCAATGCCATTTTTTTCAAAACCTCTTAACATGCTTGATGGAATATGAAGTCTTTCAGAAATTTTTACATCTTCACTACCTATAGGATTAATTGCTTTTGCATAAAATTTTATAGATCCAATTAAATCTTCAGTAAATTCATTGTAGAAAGCACTATTAAAACCGTTAGTTATTGATGGAGCATCAGAATATAGAGGTATAACTTGTGAGAATTGATACATACGACCTGCTGTTGGCATAAATCTCTGGTTTCTTTTATCTGACGTAATTGAATAGGCAAAATCAAGATCAAGGTATTCCCCATCCATTTTTTGTAATGATGAAGATGCTGATGAAGTAGTTTCTACATCATCATAATATAGAGAAATATTTGGAGCGAAATAAACGTCTTCATATTGTTGAAACCTAGTTCCTATAGCAAAACCTGTTTCTGTAGACTCATAACCAGATTTATCTAATCTATCAATTTTACTGCTTTCTGCAGTGAAGCTTAAAGAATTTCCAGAATATTTATAATTTGGATTATTCACTGAAAATCTTCCTCTTATAGACTCCTCTGAAATCTCTGCTGATGAATGAAGCTGTACACCACGGCCTAAAAAGTTATTTTCTTCAACAGCAAATGATAGTGTTGTACCTGTTGTACCAACGCCTGCTCCTGCAGTAATAAGTCCAGTAGCTTTTTCTTCAACATCTACCTTAATGACTCTTAAATTTGTATCAGATCCTTCTATAACATCATGATCTACCGAACCAAAAATACGTTTAGCTTTTAAATTATTTATAGATTTATTAAGTAATACAGAACTAAAAGCATCACCTTCATCAACTAGCATCTCAGATCTAATAACATCATCATTGGTTACATTGTTTCCAGTAACATTAATTCTTTCTACAAAAACTTTTGGTCCCTCATAAATATCGATTTTTACTTCAATTTCATTATCAATTAATGTTTCATCAAGTCGATGACCAATAAATTGTAGTTCTTTTTGTTGTGTTAAAATATCTATTCTGTCTAAAATTTTCTTTATTTTTTTTGTAGAATAATATTCACCCACTACATTAAAAAGATCTTTATCTAAATCAAAAAAAGCTTCTTTAGGAAGTCCCTCATCAACATCTATATAAATTTTTTTAAATTTATATCTTGTGCCAGCATCTATTTTAAATGTTAATATAAACCCTTCATCCTCAATGTACTCTGCTGTAGAAGATGAAACTTTTACTTCATAGTATCCTTTATTTTTATAATAATTAGTTAATAATCTTTCATCAAGCCTGACTCTTCCTTTATTTAAAAATTTGTTTCTTGATAGAAACTTATAAAATCTATTTTCTTCTGATGTAATTACATCTCTTAGTCTTTTTGATTTAATTTTTTTATCTCCTACGAAAAATATTTTTTTAATTTTTGCTTTTTCACCTAAGTTAATATCATAAACAACATTAACTCTGTTATTCTCAATTTCTTCAACAGATAAATCAATTTCAACGAAATAGTAACCTATATCTCTAAAAGTATTTTTAATTTTTTGAACATCTGATTTAGCTTTGTTGTCGTTATATGAAACTGTTTCTTTAAGTTGATTATTTTTAAAAACCAAATCTCTTAATTTTTCTGCTTTTATCCCTATTATTGTAATTGAATTAACTATTGGATTCTCCGTAACAATTATCTTCAAAACATTGTTTTCAACTTGTACTGATATATTTGAAAAGAAACCTGTTGAATAAAGTCGTTTTGTTAAATCGTTAACTTCTTTTGAATCATAATTTATATCTTTTTTTATATCTCCATAAATCACAATAGTTTGCTTTGAAACTCGCTCATTTCCCGAAATTTCAACTTTATTAATAACTTCTGCATATGAAACTGGTTTAATTAAAAACAGTGTAAGAACAAATGCTACTAGGAAATTGTATACTTTATTAAACATTAAAATATCTTACACTTATAGATATAGTTTTCAACCTTGCCCAACTGTCGCAAATATAAATATCACGCAGTGCTTTGGGGTTTTTTTTTGCGAATTTATCAAATCCTTTTACTTTTACTAATTCGCCTAGAATTTTAACTATATCGGTAAATTTTATTTTTTTCCTTAAGAACAATTTAACCAATTCTTCATTTGCACCATTTAATATGGTTGGCGCCATTTTTCCTTTAGATAAATATTTTTTTATTAAATTTACTGCAGGGAATTTCTTTTTATCTACTTTATAAAATCTTAATTGAGATAGTTGCTTTTCATTTAAAGGCTTTTGTATATTTTTTTTGTTATGATGGTCATCATAAAGAGCGCATGAAATAGGTATTTTCATATCAGTATCATGCAAAAGCATTTTTATTAAACCATTTTTAAATTTAATTATTCCATGAACAAGTGATTGCGGATGAATCATAATTTTATATTTTTTTAGTTTAAAGTTAAATAAATGATATGCTTCAATAGTTTCAAAAACTTTATTCATTAAATTTGCAGAGTCCACAGAAATTTTACTGCCCATATTCCACTTAGGATGTTTAATTGCTTGCGATGGCTTAACGCTTTTTAACTTGTTTGTTGGTAATTTTAAAAAAGGTCCACCAGAAGCAGTAATTACGATTTCTGATATTTCTTTATCAGGTATTTGACCAACTAATTTCATAATTGAAAAATGTTCAGAATCAACAGGTATTAATTTTGTTTTGTACTTAAGTATTTTTTTTTTAATTAATTGCCAGCCACAAACAATCGATTCTTTATTTGCAAAAATTAATTTATCGCTAACAGGAATAGCATCTAAAGTAGGTTTTAGTCCTGCTATTCCAACTATTGAAATAACTGAGCAATCTATTTTCTTTTTAATAATTCTGTGAAGTAAAGTTTTATCAGTAAAAACTTTGGTCTTATATTTTTTTAGTTTTTTATTTACGTAATAGAAATATTTATCATTATAAATTATTACATTTTTTGCTTTAAACTTGATTGCTTGTGATATTAGCTTCTTATAATTATCTTTTGCGCTTAAAAGTTCAACGCTAAATTTATTTAAATCATTGCCAATAATTTCAAGAGTAGAAGTTCCAATTGAACCTGTTGAACCAAATATTGCAATTTTCGTTTTCATAAATTAAATTAGTTTAAGCAATTTTATTAACCCAAAAATAAAAATTACGAATAAAATACCATCGATTCTATCGAGCAACCCACCGTGACCGGGCAATATGTTTCCAGTGTCTTTTATTTTATTTTTTCTTTTGAAATATGAAACTGTTATATCGCCAACTTGACTAACCATAGATAGCAATAAGATAATTAAAACATTGTTAAAATTAAGTAAAAAAAGATTATTTTGGAAACCAATAAAATTATAAACAACTATAGGTATAAAACTAAAAGTTAGTGAACCTAATACTCCTGAATATGTTTTGTTAGGACTAATTGAGGTTAATTTATATCCTTTAAATAACTTGCCAAATATATATCCGCCGATATCAGAACTTATTGATATTAGTATTATATAAATAAATAAAATCGTGTCCTCAAAAGCCTCGCCTCTTAAAATAAATGCCAAAAAACATACTACCAATAAAAAAACTACACCTAAGATAGAAAAAAATGAGTTATTATTAGAATTAATTTTTATCCATTCGTAAGTTGATATTAAAAAAATTAAAATCAATAATATTGTAGATGAAACTTGACTATAAGTAATAAGAAAAATAACCAAAGGAAACAGAATTATTGATGTAAAAATTCTTTTACTAATTTCATTTGTAATCATAAGCTTCCAAAATTTCTTTTTATTTTATAATATTTTTGAATTACTTTAGAAAAATCTTTCTCTTTGAAATCTGGCCATAGTTTTTTTAAGAAAAATAACTCAGAATATGCTGATTGCCATAACAGGAAATTACTTAATCTGAAGTAACCACCAGTTCTAATCAGAATTTCGGGATCAGGTATTCGTGAGGTATATAAATAATTACTAATTTGTTTTACACTAACCTTTTTCACTTTCTTCTTTATTAACTTTTTAAATGAATTTACAATTTCTTCTTTTGATCCATAATTAAGCGCTAAAAGTATTTGTATTTTTTTGTTCTTTTTTGTAATTTTTTCCACATTGCTAATTATTTTTCTGACATCTTTTGGTAGTTTATTTTTATTGCCTATTATTTTAATTCTTGCACCTTTTTCCATAAGGGAGCTAATTTTTTTTTTAAAATACTTTCTTATTAAGTCAAAAAGATATTTTATCTCGGACTCAGGTCGTTTCCAATTCTCAGTTGAAAAAGCAAATAGAGTTAAATAAGAAATTTTTTTTTTAATAGAAAAATCTACAATATTTTCTAAATTTCTAAAACCTGACAAATGACCGAAGTGTCTAGAACCCCTTTTCTTTAAACCCCATCTGCCATTGCCATCCATAATTATAGCAACATGCTTAATGGTTTTCATATTTTCATAATTTCTTTTTCTTTATTCTCTGCAATATTATCGATCTCTTTTATTTGATCGTCGGTAAGTTCTTGTATTTTTTCTTCAAACTTTTTTGCTTCATCTTCACCCATATCTTTATCTTTTTTCTCTTTTTTAATTTCATCGTTAGCTTCTCTCCTAATATTTCTAGTTGAAACTTTACCTTTTTCTGACAAAGTTTTTATAATTTTTTTTAGCTCAGTTCGTCTTTCTTCGGTAAGAGAAGGTACTGGTAATCTTATAAGTTGACCATCAATTTGAGGATTTATTCCGAGGTCAGATTTTCTTATCGCAGAGTCTATTAAGTTAACATTATTTTGATCCCAAACCTGTATAGAAATTAATCTTGGTTCTGGAGCAGAAACTGTACCAAGTTGATTGATTGGCATTTTTTGTCCATAAACATCTACTTTCAATATATCTAACATTTTAGGGTTAGCTCTTCCTGTTCTCAATGACGATAAGTCATTCTTGAAACTTTCAAGAGTCTTTAGCATTTTTACTTTATAATTTTCTGGATTAAAATTTTTGGACATGCTGAACTAAAGTCCTTCACCTACTTTAAATCTAATAAATTTATTAATAGTTATTTTATCTTTAATTACATCTTTGACTTTTTGTTTAGAGTCCATAATCCATATTTGATTCAAGAGAGTATTATCATTTATAAATTTATTCAGTTTACCTTTAGCGATTTTTTCAGTGATCTTAGCATCTTTTCCCGAATTTTTTAATTCTTCCTTAATAATTTTATCCTCATTTTCTATAATTTTTTTATCAAAATCATCTATGTTTATTGACAATGGATTCATTGCAGCAATATGCATGGATATTTTTTTACCAATTTCTACTAATTCGTCTTTTTTTAAGTCTGATTTAATATTTGCCACTACACCAATTTTGCCAGTATATTGAGTAATTGGATTGTGAATATAGAAAAAATTAAATGAATCTTTATTTTCAAAAAACATCGCTCTTCTAATTGTAATTTTTTCGCCTATTTTAGCTATTAAATCAACTAAGTAATCTTTAACTTTTTTTTCTCCAAAAATATTATCATTTTCAATTGAGTTTAAATTACCTTTATTTTTAAAAGCGATTGATGAAATTTCATTTAAGAACTTAATAAATTCAGAATTCTTAGCTACAAAATCAGTTTCACAATTAACTTCTACAATACAAATTTTATTGTCTTTTTCTTTGATTGCCACCATTCCTTCAGCGGCCACTCTTTCCATTTTTTTATTAGCCTTTGATATTCCTTTTTTTCTTAAATAATCAATTGAAAGATCTATATCACCATTACATTCGTCTATAGCTAACTTACAATCCTTAAACCCAACACCTGTAATTTCTCTAAGTTCTTTAACTTTTTTTAGAATTTCAGGATTTTCCATAAACTATTTTTTGTTTTTATCTATTTTTTTTTCAATGTTTTTTTTATTTTTAGATTCTTTTTCTTCTTCTTTCTTATTTTCTATTTTTTCTACAGCTTGTTTTATGTTTTTTTGAGCTTCTAAAATAGTTTGTTTAATCAAATCACAATATAAATTAATTGATCTTCTAGCGTCATCATTTCCAGGTATAGGAAAATCTATTCCAGAAGGATCTGAATTTGTATCTACGACTGCAATTATAGGAATATTTAGTTTAAGAGCTTCTTTAATTGCTAAATTTTCTACATTGGTATCAATAACAAAAATTAGATCAGGTAATTTTTTCATATCAGCTATTCCTCCTAAAGATCTTTCGAGTTTATCTCTGGTAGTTCCTAATTTTAAAATTTCTTTTTTTGTGAATCCTCTGTTTTCACCTTTTAGGTCTTCAGTAATGTTTTTATATTTTTTTATTGAGTTAGATATTGTATTCCAATTAGTAAGCATTCCACCTAGCCATCTAAAATTCACATAAAATTGCGATGTATCTTTAGCAAGTGTAGCTATTTGTTCCGAAGCTTGCTTTTTTGTTGAGACAAATAAGATTTTGCCACCATCATTAACACATTTATAAATCTTTTCTAATGCGCTGTTTGTTAACTCAAGTGTTTGAACTAAATCTATTATGTGGATTGAATTTTTTTTTCCAAAAATAAATTTTTTCATTTTTGGATTCCATCTTAAAGTTTTGTGTCCTAGGTGGACGCCCGCTTCTAATAATTGTGATATTGTTACAGTTGGTAAATTCATATTTTTCCCGGTTATTTCCTCCACAGCTCAGCCAAATGGACCGGAGGTTTTTAACCAAAAGCTGTGTGCGTTTTTCGGCTCTTTTACAATTTTAAAATTAGAATAGCAAGGAATTTATATAGTTATTTTCTTAATATTATCGTACTTTTTTAACTTACTAAACAGTTCAAAATCAAAGTGCCTTCTCTCATTTAGTTTAAAATTGTACTCACATTTATTATCTCTAATTTTAATTTTAACAAGTGTTTCACCTTTTTTTTCAATTATTTTAGATAATTTTTCAAAATTTTTGTAACTACTTAACTCGATATTAATTGTTTCAAATTTGTCTTTTAATATTTTCTCTAAATTTACTACTTTTTTTACAATTACCCTTCTAAATCTATTGTTAGACTCCGAGTCGTTTTTTGTTAATGTGATTAAAAAAGAAGTTCCTTCCTGAAGATCTGACCTGTTTGTGTTTAATATTTCTGAAAATAAAAAAAGTTCGTATGTGCTTCTCTCGTCACTAAATTTAACTATTGCAAAAGCAGTTCCTTTTGATGTCTTTTTTTCTTGAAATTTCATAATTGTTCCTGCTATTACTGCTTCTGAAATTTTAGAATTTTGAAACTCTTCAAACGTTTGAACGTTATAAAAATTAATAATATTTGAATAATTTTTTAATGGGTGATCTGATATAAAAAAACCTACAGCTTCAAATTCTTTAGATAATCTCTCCTTAACTGGCCAATCTTCAATTTCTTTAAGAAGATATTGGTTTTGACCTTCCATACTATCATCAGAAAATAGACTTTTTTGATTTAAAATTTTATTTTCATAAATATCTTTTGATTGTTGTAAAATTTTAGGGATCGATATAAATAATCTTTTTCTATTCTTTTCCAAACAGTCAAATGCACCTGCCTTTACTAATCCTTCAAGTTGTAATTTATTCATATTTTTAGGGTTTACTCTTTTTATAAAATCCTCAATTGATTTGAATTGACCACCATTTTCCCTTTCGGAAACAATTTGACCTATTGCTTCTTTGCCTACGCTTTTAATAGCACCTAAGGCGTAGTACATTTTATTATCTTCAGGGTAAAAATCTTTAAAACATTTGTTTATATTTGGAACTTCAATATTTATATTTATTCTCTTAAGTTCTTCATAAAACTCACTCAAGGTATCAGTATTGGATATAGAATAAGTCATACAAGCTGCAACAAATTCATTAGGATAGTAAGTTTTTAAGAATGCTGTTTGATAAGCTATCATTGCATAAGCTGCTGCGTGGCTTTTGTTGAATCCATATTCTGCAAAAGGTTCTATTTTTTTAAATATAAAACTAGCTACATCTTTTGATATTTTATTATTTACAGCTCCATTAATAAAAGCCTCTTTTTGTTTTTCTAATTCAATTCTTTTTTTCTTGCCCATAGCTCTTCTCAAAATATCTGCCTGACCTGCAGTGAAACCAGAAAGAGTTTGTGCAATTTGCATTACTTGTTCTTGATATATAATGACTCCATAGGTTGGTTCTAAAATTTTTTCAAGTTTTGGGTGTAAATATTCAGGTTCTTTTTTGCCATGCTTGCATGCATTGTATGTTGCTATATTTTCCATTGGACCGGGCCTAAATAAAGCCACTAAAGCAATTATATCCTCAAATTTATTTGGTTTCATTTGAATTAAAGCATCTCGCATTCCAGAACTTTCTAATTGAAACAAACCAACAGTTTTTCCTGAGCTTAGTAAATCAAAAACTTTCTTATCGTCTAATTTTATTTTATTTATATCTATATCTATTTTTTTTTCACTTAAAAATTTAATGGTCTTTTGAATAATTGTTAATGTTTTCAGACCAAGCAAATCGAACTTGATCAAGCCAGCATTTTCAGCTGAATACATATCAAATTGAGTTGCTGGTAACAAAAGATCTAATGACAAATCTTTATAAAGAGGAACTAGCTGTGACAGGTTTTTTTCTGCTATAACAACACCCGCTGCATGAGTAGCAACGTTTCTATTTAATCCTTCCAATTTAAGAGATAGTTCTATTAATTTTTTTACTCTTTCGTCATTTTTTTCTTCTGATTGTAATCTAGGCTCTCTCGCTATTGACTCTTTTAAATCGACTGGTCGTGATGGATCAAAGGGTATCATCTTGCATAATTTATCAACATAACCATAGGGCAAACCTATAACTCGTCCAACATCTCTAAGAACCATTCTTGCTTTTAATTTACCAAAGGTAATAATGTGAGCTACGCCACGCCCATATTTTTGTTTTAAATATTCAAATACTTTATCTCTTTTCTCCTCGCAGAAATCGATATCAAAATCTGGCATTGAAACTCTATCTGGATTTAAAAATCTTTCAAAAATTAAACCAAACTTAATTGGGTCTAGGTCGGTAATTGATAAACACCAGGCGACCAGAGAGCCAGCACCAGAACCTCTTCCTGGTCCAACTGGTATTCCTTGCTTTTTAGCCCAGTCAACATAGTCAGATACAATCAAAAAATAGCCAGAATAATTCATATCTGTAATTATTTTTAATTCGTGAGATAGCCTATCTTTATAAATTTTATCAGTTTTCTTTGTTTCATTTT
Source organism: uncultured Pelagibacteraceae bacterium (assembly GCA_902530215.1). GTDB lineage: Bacteria > Pseudomonadota > Alphaproteobacteria > Pelagibacterales > Pelagibacteraceae > CABZZR01. The sequence continues at coordinate 1,207 of CABZZR010000003.1, read as the reverse complement.
CATCAAGTCCACTTAAAACAAAATCATTCATCTTTTGTTTTAGTCCCTTTGTTGCTTTTTCTTTTAATTCTTCTGAAATACTATTATTGGATATAGAGTGAATTTCAGGAAGAACTGGTAGTGATTTTTTTGGCTTAAAAGAACATCTAATAGGCAAATTTATGTTATTTTCTAAGGCTTCAGGTAAGTCAGAAAAAATTTTAAACATTTCCTCTGAAGATTTTAAATAGTGTTGATTGCTAAATTTTTTTCTATTTTTTTCATTTACATAGGTTTTTTCTCCAATACATATAAGCGCATCATGAGCTTCGTGCATGTTTTGCTCTATATAAAAAACTTCGTGAGTAGCAATTATTGGAATTTTAAGCTCTGAAGAAGTTTTAAGCAAAAAATTTTCAAAAATTTTTTCATCTTGATCGTTGTGCCTTTGAATCTCTAAATAAAAATTATCTTTAAAGTTCTTTTGTAAAGATTGAAAAATATTTTCAATATGACTTACTTTATTTTTTTTAAATAAATTTCCAAAAAATCCATCAACGCATCCACTTAAAATGATAATACCAGAAGAGTACTTGTTTAAATCATCTATCGTGCAGTGAGGAATTTCATCTTTTTTGATATCTAAATATGACTTCGAAGAAAGAGATATTAAATTTTTATAGCCCTCTAATGTTTTTGCAAATAATGTTACTTTTCCATATATATCATCGTGCTTAATATTTAATAATAAACCAACAATAGGTTGTGTCCCAACTTTTGTTAAAGATTCTGAAAAATCTAGTACTCCAAACAAATTATTTGAGTCGGTGATTGCTGCTGATTTTATTTTATTTTCTTTGCAATGATTTGAGAAATTACTAATTTTTATTGCACCTTCGCATATTGAATACTGCGTGTGAATCTTTAAGTGGTTAAACTGTTTTTTAGCAAAATTTTTCATTAAGATCTTTGGATTTTACCATTAACAATGCTTAATCCAAAGTCTGCTTTTTTTACTAATTCTCTATTGTGAGTTGCATAAATGATTGATCTATTTTTAGTTTTTGATTTTATTATAAATTCACTAAATACATCTCTTGCTGTTTTTGTATCCAAACTGCCAGTGGGTTCATCGGCAAGAATTAGTTCTGGATCAGAAATTAAAGCTCTGGCTACTGCAACTCTTTGTTGTTCACCTCCCGATAAATCATTTGGAAATTGAAAGAGT
>CABZZR010000002.1:65000-130460 GCA_902530215.1 uncultured Pelagibacteraceae bacterium | reverse complement strand
ATCATGTACATACTCTAAAAATTCATCAGCATTAATTTTGTGATTTTTAATCATACCATTAAGTGTTGTATTATACTCATAAAAATAATTTTTTTGAACTTTTCTTGCTTCTTCAATATTAATATTAAGTTTTTCAGATATATATTTTGACATTTTCTTATCTACTTGATCAAATACTTTAGTTTTTCCTGAGTAGAGAGTATTGTCTAAATCAAAAATCCAATACTTTATATTTTTTAATTCGTTCATTTTCTAATTAGAGTTCCCGCACCTTCATCTGAAAATAATTCAAAAAGAATTGAATGAGGCCTTCTTCCATCAATAATAACAACTGCTCTTACCCCATTATTAATTGCATCAATACAAGTTTTCATTTTTGGTATCATTCCTCCATGAATAGTTTTGCTTTCAATTAATTGTTTGGCATTTATCGTGTTTATTTCAGGTATTAACTTATCTTTATCATCTAAGACACCATCAATATCTGTTAACAACATTAGTCTTCTAGATTTAATACTTGTTGCCAGAGCTCCTGCAGCAGTATCACCGTTTATATTATATGAATTACCTTTTTCATCTAAACCCATAGGTGTTATTACAGGAACAAAATCATCTTTGATAATTTCTTTAAGCAATTTTGCGTCTATTCTCTTAGGTTTTCCAACAAATCCTAATTCTTTATTTTCTTGTTCTACGTAAATTATATTGTTTTCTTTTACAGTGATTGACTTTGCTTTACATGTTTTTTTTTCTAAAGCGCTAACAATTTCTTTGTTAAATTTTGTCATGACATCTTCAACTACTTTAATTATTTTTTCATCTGTAGCTCTTAGCCCCATTATAAATTTGCTTTGGATATTTTGTTCATCTAATTTTTTTTTGATTCCTAATCCGCCTCCATGAACTAAAATTGGGGTTAGACCTAATTTTTTTAAAATCACCACATCTTCTATCAAGCTATTTAAAAGAGATTTATCAAGGAGAACACGTCCACCACATTTAATTACAATTTTTTCTTTTGCATATTTTTTTACATATTTTTCAACTTCTTTTGTTGAAGGACCATTTTTCGGCCAAACTTCTTTAATTGTAATATTTAAATTTTCTGCAGGTAGCATTTTATCTTACAGTCTTTACCTTTGTGCCCCGCATGATAACCCATTGCTGTGCGATGGTTAATATATTTGAAACCGTCCAGTAAATTACCAAGCCTGAAGGAAATGGAGCCAATATAATTGTTAAAAATAATGGAAAAAACATAAAAATTTTTGCCTGGATTGGATCTGCTGGCGCTGGATTTAGTTTCTGCTGTAAGTACATACTTAAACCCATGATTATAGGCCACACTCCAATCATTAAAAAAGTTGGGGGATCCCAAGGAATTAATCCAAATAAGTTAAATATTGAAGTAGGGTCTCTAGCAGAAAGATCTTGTATCCATCCAAAAAAAGGCTGTTGTCTCATCTCAATGGTTACAAAAAGCATTTTATATACCGCAAAGAAAAAAGGAATTTGAATTAGTACCGGCAAACACCCAGAAATTGGATTAACATTTTCTCTCTTATATAGAGCCATCATTTCTTGCTGTAATTTTGTTTTATCATCTTTATGAAGTTCTTTTAGCCTTATCATTTCTGGTTGTAGTATTTTCATTTTTGCCATTGATCTAAAAGAATAATTTGCTAAAGGGAAAAAAGCTAGACGTACCAATGCAGTAAGAATAATAATCGCCACTCCAAAATTACCAGTAATCTTAAAAAAGTAATGTATTACAAAAAATAGAGGTTTAGTTATAAAATAAAACCATCCCCAATCTATTGCCAAATCAAATTTTTCAATTGAAAGTTTTTCTGCGTAGTCGTCTATAACGTCTACTTCTTTAGCGGCCACAAAGCTACTAACAACATTATTTATGGAAGTATTTGGATTAAGAATTTTTGGCTCTGTAATTATAAAGTTAGCTTTGTATTTTCCGTTGGTGCTAATAAATTCTGATTGAAATTTACTACCATTCTCAGGAACTATTGCGGTTAGCCAGTATTTATCTGTAATCCCCAGCCATCCTTTCGTACTACTTTTGCTAAATTTATTTTTATCTATATCTTCATAGTCTTCCTCTTTAAGTTCTTCATCAAACATACCAATGAAACCTTCATGCAAAATATAAATAGGAGTAACTTCTGGTTTATAATTTCTTGTTATTTGGGCATAGGGATAAAATTGATAGGCTTTGTTCGACGTGTTTTTTATAGTCTGAGTTATGGTAAATAAAAATTTATCATCTAATTCAATTTTTTTTAAAAAAATTAAACCCTGATTATTTTTCCACTCAAGCAAAATCGGATTGTTTGGTGATAAATTTTTATTACCTTTAATTTTCCATATTGTGTTTTCCAAAGGGAGATCAAGATTTTCTTTATCAGCCGCTGTCCAGCCTGTTCCTATATAATAGCCTTCCTCTGAGTTTTTGGGGTTTAAAAAAATTACCTTATCCTGGCTATTCAAGCTAACGTTATAATTTTTAAATGTGATATCATCAATAACTCCACCCTCTAAAGATATAGATCCTTTTATATTTTGATTTTCTAAACTTACTCTCTCTACACTTTTAATAGCTTCGCCTCGCAAGACTTTTGATGAGGGTTTAGTTTTTTCAATTGATGGCGAAGGTGAGGTATCATTTTTTTTAATTATTTTTTCATTATTGTTCTTTAAATTTTGATTAACTGGAGGTACTTCAAAAAAGGTTGCCCACACAACTAAAACTAAAGTTGAAAGAATAATTGCAAAAATTATGTTTTTAGTGTCCATTTATTTTTTCACTTCCTTTTTTAATAGGAACTGGGTCAAACCCATCTCCTCCTCCTAAAATTTTTAAAGGGTGACAACTTAAAATTCTTTTAAAACCTAAATAGCTTCCTTTAATAGTTCCATATATTTTTAAAGATTCAATAAAATATTCTGAGCAACTAGGCAAATATCTGCAGTTATGTCCCAAGAGTGGAGATACAATTAGTTTGTATGATTTAATTATCAAAATAATTATATTAGTTAAAATATTCATTTTATATACAATTCTAGCATTTTGCTTTTTCAAATGCAGTTTTGATCTGACTAAAAGTTTTTGAAAACTCATCATCAAAAATTTTTGATTTAGCCAAAATTACATATGTAAAATCAAGATTTACTTTATTTTTATTTTTTAATAATTTTTGAACAGCAAATTTTAGTCTTCTTTTAATTTTATTTCTTTTTACAGCGCTACCAATTTTTTTTTTTGCTACAAAACTAATATTTAATTCATTCATCTTTTTTCTAGATTTATTTAAAGACTTTCCATAAAACATTGTAAAATAATTTGTATTAAATCTATTTTCACCTAAAATTGTTTGAAAATCTTTGCTACGTTTTAAACTAACAAATTTTATCATTTTTGGTTAGGTAGATAGAGTTGTTCTCCCCTTTGATCTTCGTCTTGAAAGAGTTTTTCTTCCCCCTTTGGTTTTCATGCGAGATCTGAATCCATGTCTCCTCTTTCTCACTAATTTGCTTGGTTGATATGTTCTTTTCATAAATTTGTTTAGTTTTTTGAGAAATTTTTTGTTATTTATATGGAAATCGTATTAAGAAGTACAGCTTAAAATTGCTTTATGAACTTGAATTCTTTAAATTTTAAATTAGTTCTTGCGTCCATTTATTTGATAATCCTTTTTACTGCGTTATTTTTTTTATTTTCCATTATAGATTTTAAAGATCTTACGAATTATGACCTTATAAGAGATAATAGACAAATAATTTTAGATTATAAACAAGATTACTTCTGGTTTTTCATTTTTACTTTTTTTATTTTTTGCATCTTATGGACATTGCTTCTAGGATTTGCTGGACCACTATTAATTTTTGCTGGATTTGTTTTTGGAAAATGGTTGGGATTAGTTTTAGTGCTTTTATCAACAACTATTGGGGCAGTTTTTTTATATCAACTAGCAAATTTATTCTTTAAAAATTTTATCGAAAAAAAATTTGCTGAAAGATTTTCTAAATTAAAAATACTTTTTAATAAAAACGAACTCATGTATTTTATGTGTTTTAGATTTATTGGGGGAGGAGGAACACCCTATGGAATACAAAATATTTTGCCTGTTTTATTTAACATGTCTGTTAAAAATTATGTAATTGCGACTTTAATAGGAAGTGCTCCCTCAATGTTTATTACCGCATCTCTTGGGAGTGGCATAGAGAAAGTAATAGATAAAAATTCAACACTTAGCTTTACAACAGTAATAAAGTCCCCCGAAATTTATATACCTCTAATAGGATTTTTTATTATTTTAATAATAGCTTTTATTATTAAAAAAATTTATTTTAAAGATAAAAATGAGTGAAAAAGAAAGATTACTAAAAAAAATTAATCCAAATTGTTTTGGTGGAAGCGAAAGTCAATTTCGTTTGCTGATGAAATATGTTCCAGATGAAAATTTTAAAAATATAAATTTAATATTAAATAATTCGAGCTTTGATAAGATTGAAAAAGATAAAATTAATATTTTATGGATACAACATTTTGTAGGGGTTCCAGAAATTAAAAATATTCAATCAAAAGACTACTGGGATAAAATTGACTATTTTATTTTTAATTCGAATTGGAATTATGAAAAATTTAGGTATAAATTTGATGTACCTGAGCACAAATCAATTGTAATTAGAAATGCAGTTGAGGAAATTATTCCGATAAAAAAAAATAAAGATAAAATAAAATTAATTTATCACAGTACACCTTGGCGAGGTCTGTCAGTTTTATTAAATGTTTTTGAAAAACTAAAATCAGATCAAGTTGAGTTAGACGTTTGTTCTTCTACAATAATTTATGGAAAGGAATTTTATGATAAGTCTGATCATAAGTATCAAAAGCTTTATGAAAAGTGCAAAGAGTCAAAAAAAATAAATTATTTAGGATTTCTTCCAAATCAAAAGCTAATAGAACATATTAAAACTTGTCATATTTTTGCATTTCCATCTATATGGATAGAAACAAGTTGTATATCTGCAATTGAAGCAATGGCCGCCGGATGCTCGGTTGTTACATCAAATCTTGGAGCTCTCTATGAAACTTGTACTCCATTTGCAAATTTTGTTCATTTTGATCAAAACTTAAAAAATTTTGAAAAAGATTATTTGTTAACTTTACAAAAAACAATAGATAATTATTGGTCAGATGAAAATCAAGAGTCTCTTGATTTGCAAGTTAAGACAATTAATAAATTATATTCCTGGAAAATAAGAGCACAAGATTGGATTAATTTTTTACAAAAAATTAAATATTAAATGGAAAAAAATTGAAATCAAATCATTCAGAAATTGATAATGTTGAAGCTTTAGTCAAAAAAGGTCATTATCCTCAAGCAGAAGATAAAATTAGAGTTTTATTAAAAAAACAAATTAATTCTGAAAAACTACAAAATTTACTGGGAGTTTCATTAATACAACAAAATAAATTTGAAGAGTCGGTTACTGTTTATAAAAAATTAATAAAAGAAAATCCAAGTAATGTTTTTGCTCATAATAATCTTGCTATTTCTTTAATGAAATTAAAAAAACTCGATGATGCAATAACTAGATTTAAAGAGGCATTATTGTTAGATCCTAAATTTAACCAGGCAAGTATTAATTTAGCTGAAATTTACGTTTTGAAGAATGATAGGGATAAAGTGGAATTTTATTTAAATCAGTTAATTGAAAATAATCCAAAAACTGAAGAGGTATTAATGAATGTAGCAGAAACTTTTATTAAAATAAAAAATATTGATAAAGCTATACAAATTTATCACTTAGTTAGTAAATTAGAACATAATCAATTCAAGGTTCTAAATAATTTAGGAAGAGCACATCATATTAAAGGAGAATTTAATAGTGCTATTGAAAAATATTTGAGTGCACTTAACTTAAATCCAAAGTCGTCTGCAGCATATTATAATTTAGCCTCCTCTTATATGAAAATAAAAAATTATAAATTAGCAATAACAAACTTTAAAAAATCGATTGAAATAGATCCTAAATTTTATAAATCTTATGCGAATTTAGGAATTGTTTACATGAGCAGAGTTGAAAATGATAAAGCTGAAATTGAATTTAAAAAATCATTAGAAATCCAGCCTAACGTAGCTTCCTACAACAATTTATCAAATATAATGTTAAATATTGGAGAATTTGAAAAAGCAATATTTTATAGAAAGGAAGCCCTTAAAATTAGTCCTTATGAATCAGATGTACACTCAAACTATCTTTTCGACATGCAATATGATGAAAATTTTAATCCCAAAGAATATTTAAATGAAGCAAAAAAATACAAATCAACGATTTTATCCATTAATAAAGATCGAATAAAAAAATTTCAATTTGATAGACATCCCAAGAAACTTAAAGTTGGTTTTGTTTCTGGAGATTTTGGCCGTCATCCCGGGGGTTTTTTTTTATTAAATACTATTCGAAATCTTAAAAATAAAAATTTAGAATTGTATGCCTATTCTACTTATGAACGCTCAGATGAAGTCGCATCAGAATTTAAATCCTTATTTGATTTTTGGAGAAACATAGATTTTAAGCCAGACATTGATGTTATAAACGAAATAAGAGATGATGGTATTCATATTCTTATTGATAGCTCAGGTCATACCAAAGGAAATAAACTATCGATTTTCCCTTTTAATCCAGCACCTATCCAAGCAACTTACCTTTCACCTGGTTCTACTGGAATTAGTGAAATAGATTATTTTTTAGGTAGTCCACATTTGACACCTGATGAAGAAAAAGATCATTTTGCAGAGAAAATCTGGAAACTACCAGAGGTTTTACAATGTTTCACACCGCCAATTTATGATCTTCAAACTAAAGAATTGCCAGCGTTGAAAAATAAATACATAACATTTGGGTCATTAAATAAATTTTCAAAACTTTCTCCAGGAGCATTAAAGCTGTGGTCACAAGTTTTAAATTCTATAAAAAACTCAAGAATCTTGATAAAATTTTTACAAATAGAATATAAAGGTATTAAAGAAAAAATAGTTAATCAGTTTGAAAAATCAGGCATAAATCCAAATAATATTATTTTTGTAGATCGCACTGAGCATCGAGATCAAGCATTAGAACTTTATAATTCAATTGATATAAATTTGGATACATTCCCATTTCAAGGAAATACTACGACTTGCGAAGCAGCATGGATGGGCGTACCCACTTTAACTTTAAAAGGTGATCGTTTTCTTTTTCATTTTGGTGAAGCAATCAATGCAAATCTTGGTTTAAAAGATTGGATTGCAGAAAATAAAAAAGACTTTGTGGAAAAGTCAAAAAAATTAACTGAAGATATAAGTTATTTATCAGAATTAAGAAAAGGGCTAAGAAATCAATTACTTAAATCACCAATCTGTGATGCTCCAAGATTAGCCAACCATTTCGATAAGATGTTGTGGGATATGTGGAAAAACTTTTCAAATAATTTGTAAATTTTGGTGCCCACAGCGTGAGTCGAACACGCGACCTCTTCCTTACCATGGAAGTGCTCTACCAACTGAGCTATATGGGCATTTAAATTTGTAAATTTTTTATCAAATAAACTATGATATTCGCAAATTTATTCTCACGCTAAAATAGAAATAGTCAAAAACTCCCGTATAAATATTCAAAAAACAGCCATATTTTTTGATTAACTTGACAATATTAATCAACGAAGTAGAAATAAATTAATATATGGCGGATATCTTATGGGCATTCATTACGATTATAAATCAAAAAGAGGCGAAAGAGCGATGTTAAAAGAAGCGAAGAGAAAAGCGCGACTTGAACAAAGAAAGCTCAAAAGGAAATCATCGCAAGAAAATAAGGAGCCAGAAAAAAAAATGCACGACATAGGCAAAACCATTACTTTGGAAGATCTAACAAATCCAAACAAATAAATTCTTAAATTATTATTAATTCATGGAGAAGAGAGAAGTTTATAAGCAAAAGACTGCAGCGGCCTTAAAAAAAAATATACTAAAACGCAAGAAATTTAAGATAAAATACAGTTTAATTAAAAAGAGAAATAAAAAATGAGTGTACTATCTGATAAATGGATTAAGAAATTATCTCTAGAGAAAAATATGATTTCACCTTTTGTAGACAAGCAAGAAAGAAAGGGAAATATTTCTTACGGATTATCTTCATTTGGTTATGATGTTAGAGTAGCTGATCAGTTTAAGGTTTTTACAGATGTGCATACACAAATTGTAGATCCAAAAAATTTTAAAAAAGAAAGCTTTATAGAAAAAAATGTAAAAGAATGCATTATTCCACCTAATTCTTTTGTGCTAGCAAGTACGGTCGAATATTTTAAGATTCCTGATGATATTTTAGTAATTTGTTTAGGAAAATCTACTTATGCACGATGTGGTATAATAGTAAATGTAACTCCACTTGAACCTGGATGGGAGGGAAATGTAACTTTGGAGTTTTCAAACACCACCCCACTTCCTGCTAAAATTTATTCTAATGAAGGAGCAGCTCAATTTATATTTTTGAAGGGTATAGAACGTCCCGAGATTACTTATTCTGATAGAAAAGGTAAATATATGAATCAAAAGGGAGTTACTCTTCCAAAAATTTAATTAAATGCAGAAGCTAATCATAAGTGGTGGGAATCCATTACGAGGTACAATAAAGATATCAGGTTCAAAAAATGCAACGTTACCAATTCTAGCTGCAAGTATACTGAATAATAAAAAAATTACTTTAACTAATATACCTATTGTTAAAGACGTGGAAACAATGGTTCAACTGTTAAAAGTTTTAGGTTCTAAGATTAAAACTGATAAGAAAAAAAAAAAAATTTATATACTAAACGAAAAAAATCTTAAAACTTTTGCACCATATAATTTACTAAGAACGATGAGAGCAGGCATAGTTGTGTTAGGTCCTTTGTTGGCGAAATTTGGAAAAGCCAAAGTTTCTTTGCCTGGAGGCTGTGCAATAGGCTCACGTCCGATTGATTTACATTTATTTGCTCTAAAAAAAATGGGTGCTTCAATAAAGATTCAAAATGGATATATTAACGCAAAAGCAAAAGAAGGACTTAAGGGTTGTAAAATAAATTTTCCCAAAGTTTCAGTGGGCGCAACAGAGAACACTTTAATAGCTGCAAGTTATGCATCCGGCACTACTACCATTACCAATTGTGCAATTGAGCCAGAAGTAAAAGATTTAGTTCTTTTTTTAAAAAAAATGGGAGCTAAAATAAAATGGAAAAAAAAAAGAACTTTAATAATTGAGGGCACAAAAAAATTAAAATCAGTTAAACATAAAGTGATGTTTGATAGAATTGAAGCTGGGACTTTCGTGATAGCAGCGGCTTTAACTAAAGGAAATTTAAAGATCATGAATATAAATTTAAAAGATATGCAAACTGAGATTAAATTTTTAAAAAAAATTGGTGTAAAAATAAAATCTAAAGGAAATTTTATTATAGTTTCTAGAGCTAATAAATTTTATCCTATTTATATAAAAACAAAGCCATATCCAGGATTTCCAACTGACCTGCAGGCGCAAGTTATGGTATTAATGTCTTTTGCAGATGGAACATCAATTATTAAAGAAAATATTTTTGAAAATAGGTTTATGCATGTTTTTGAAATGAATCGTATGGGTACCGATATTAAAATCAATGGAAATAAAGCATATATCAAAGGCATTAAAAATTTAAATGGTGCTGAAGTAATGGCGACAGATTTACGAGCCTCAGTATCACTTGTACTTGCAGCTCTAACAACAAAATCTGAAACTACAGTAAATAGAGTTTATCATCTAGATCGTGGTTATGAAAAAATAGAAAAGAAACTTTCAAACTGTGGCGCCAAAATTAAACGTATTAAATGAAAAAGAAAGAGGAGAGCAATTTAAAACTAATCGGAAAAAGCTTAGAAGATTTATCAACATTTTCTGCATATTTGCAAGACGCTCTAATTAAAGTTTCAGATGTTTCATTTTTAAAAAAAAATAAAATTTTTATTTTAATGTCGAGTAGATTTATGTGGGAAGATGCAGAAAAAGGAATATTTAGGCAACCCAAAAGAATTAAGTGTATATTAAAATTTGGAGGAGTTTTAAAAGTTAAATCTAAAAATATTAATCAAAAAAAAAAAGATAAAATCCTTGAATTTTTGACAATGAGCACCATCTTAAAAGATGACGATACTTATCAAACAAAATTAATATTTTCTGGTAACTCAAACATAATTTTGTTTACTGAACAAATTGATGTTTTATTTGAAGATATTGGCAGTTACTGGATCGTTAAAAATCAACCAAAACATATTTAAATAAATATAAATTTGCATTCAAAAGTATTGAAACCAATTATTTATACGCTATAACATTGGCTAAAAAGGTGAACATTTGACCAAAAAAGATTTGTTAGAATTTAAAGGTAAAGTTACTGAATTGTTGCCAAATGCGATGTTTAGAGTAACGCTAGAAAATAAACATGAAGTGTTAGCACATACAGCAGGTAAGCTAAGAAAAAATAGAATAAGAGTACTTGCTGGTGACAATGTTTTAGTTGAAGTTACACCTTACGATTTAACCAAAGGTAGAATTATCTTTAGGTATTGAGGCCAGGTAGCTCAGTCGGTAGAGCAGAGCCCTGAAAAGGCTTGTGTCGGCGGTTCGATTCCGTCCCTGGCCACCATTGGTTATTTAATAATTTTTTCCAATTTGGTGTACAAAGGATGGTCTTGCGTTAAACTAAGAAAACGACATATTTCTATTAACAAAATATCATTTTTGAAAAAAGGATATTCAGAAAACCTTGTAGGTTTGATACTCGAATAACTTTCATTTTTTTTTCCATCATATGGAACTTTTTCAACTCTATTCGAATTAAAAAAAAATGAATCTTTCTTTCCAACTTTTTGTATAACATTTAAATATTTTTCAATTTGAGATATATGCATTTCTTGAAATGATGCTGTATTTAAAAATAAATCAATTAAATTTTCTTCTAAGTTTGCTATTTGATTTGGTGTTAAAAATACAAAATCATACTTTTGTAAAGTCTCCTGGTTAATTTTTTGATCAATTTCGTTTGGTAATAATATTTTTGAATCGGGGAATAAATTTTTTAAAAAAGGGATAGATAAAATTAATGTTTCTGGCAGATCAATGTCAACTATGCTTTTTGGCGAATAATGATATTTAAGTAATGATAATAAGTTTCCATTGCCAGCTCCTATTTCTGCGATAAATTTTGTTTTTGTTAAATCAATATAAGAAGATAAAATATTTATATAATAATATGATCTAATATAGTGTTTATTAATTGCGTAATTAAAAGGAAATATTTTTTTACATTCTGAGATGTTTTTTGCAATAATTTTTTTATCATTAAACTTAAGTTGTTGATGAGCAGGAATTTCGTTTTCGTTCATTATTTTATTAAAAGCACCCTCGTATGACATTCTGCCCGGCACATTAGAGTAAAATATTTTTTTAATAAAAGGTTCAGCTAATTCATAAAAGAACTTAGTAGAATATTTTTTTGGAGGTATGTAGTTTCCCGCTTCTCCCTCTATAAATAATGAAGAATTTTCAACTTTAACACTTATTTTTTTTGAATAATCAGTCCAATAACTTGATTTGGCATCGATTGGCTGTGTGAATAAATTTGAAGACAAAAAACTTTTAAATCTATTGATAAACTCACTATCAAAATGCATTTTTATCATATTGGTACCTTACACTATATTTTTGATCAAACTATCATAACATTCACGAGAATTTTTGAAGTTTTGTCAAATAAAAAATAGATTTTTTGAGCTATCAGTTATTAATTGATTTAACCTCTATATATAAAAATAGTATAGCAAACTATTAAAATTCATTATTTTTTTTTCACTACTTACTTGACATTTATACAAATTCTATTAATGAGGTCCTAATTATACGAAATTTTTCGTATAGTAAGTTAAAAACTAATAATAAGGAACGTAGTAATGAGTCTAAAAGGAAAAGTTAAGTGGTTTAATGGAACTAAAGGATATGGTTTCATAGAACGCGAAGACAAAGAAAAAGACGTATTCGTACATTCTTCAGCAGTAAGAGCTGCAGGTTTAAAATACCTAAACGAAGGAGATGAATTAACGTTTGAAGTTGAGAACACGGACAAAGGTCCTGCCGCTATAAATCTGCAGAAAACATCTTAATCTAAATTCAAAATTTCATAAATAACCGGGACATAAATCTATTATTTAATAAAGATATGTCCCGGTTGAAACAATTGTTGCAAAAGTAATTTATTGTGTTAGTTATTAGCCATGAATAAAAGTTTGCAAATTTCATACATTATAAACGCAAAACACCACTTTGCGCATGCTAGGCTATTGCTTAGCTAAATCATTACATATTTTAAAATACAAATTTATTAACAATTAATATAAAAAGGAGTTATGCAGCAGTAGCTCAGTTGGTTAGAGCACTAGTTTGTGGAACTAGGGGTCGGTGGTTCAAATCCACCCTGCTGTACCAAAAAATGGTAAAAGATAAAAAAATAAAACCCTCTAAGGAATTACCTTTGGGTTTTGTAGATAGAAAAGAAAAAGAACTATTAATCCGTGACTTTGTAATTTCTAACATTAAGGAAATTATGATTAAGTACGGTTTTCAATATCTCGAAACACCAAGTTTCGAGTATACCGATAGTATTGGAAAATTTTTGCCTGATAAAGATAGACCAGACGAAGGAGTATTTTCTTTTAAGGATGAAAAGAATTGGTTATCTCTTCGATATGATTTAACTGCTCCACTAGCAAGATATGTTGCAAAAAATTACCTTGAGCTTCCAAAACCATTTAAGCGTTTTCAATTGGGTTCGGTTTGGAGAAATGAAAAACCAGGCCCAGGTAGATATAGAGAGTTTTTACAATTCGATGCAGACTATGTAGGAACAAAAAATTTACAAGCTGATGCAGAGCTTTGTGTACTAATATCTGAGATACTTGAAAAGTGTGGACTTGATAGTAATGACTACACCGTGAAAATATCTTCCAGAAAATTTACTGATAAATTATTTGAACAGTTAAAAATTAAATCAAAAGAGCAAATATCAACCATACTACGTGCACTAGATAAAGTAGATAGACTTGGCTGGGATGAGGCAAAAAAACTTCTTGGTGTTGGCAGAAAAGATAAATCTGGAGATTATACAAAAGGTGCGAGTCTTAACAATGATCAGATTAAATTAATTGAAAGTACTTTAAAGAGCAAAACATGTAATAGCGAAGATGTTTTAGAAATCTTAAAAATATTTCAGGCTTATAATTTTACAAACTACAAATTTGACCCTTCAGTAATACGAGGGCTGGAATATTATACAGGGCCAATATTTGAGGTTAACCTGAATTTTGAAGTTAAAAACTCAAAAGGACAAACTATTCAATTTGGATCAATAGGAGGAGGGGGTAGATACGATAATTTAGTAAGTAATTTTGGAAATTTTGATTGTCCCGCAACAGGTATATCCATCGGTCTTGATAGACTTGTGTTTGCCTTGATGCAAAAGAAAGATTTTAAGGTTAAAGTTTCACGACCTGTAGTTATATGTGTTTTTGATAAAAGCCAAATCAAAGAATACATTGATATATTAAACAAACTTAGAGATTCAAATATAAGTTCCGAGATTTATCCTGGAGAAGGAAAGTTAAAAAAACAAATGGAGTACGCAAACAAAATAAGCTCTCCAGCTGTTATTTTGTATGGTGAGGACGAAATTAAATCAGGAAAAGCTACTTTAAAAAATCTTAAAACTGGCAAAGAGAGTTCTGTTAAAATTGAGGATCTATCAAATGAAATCAAAAAACTACTCTGAAAATATAATAAAAGTTTTTAAAAAAGATGGTTTTGTTTTGTCAGAACCAGATGTTCTTTTAGACTCAGACTATATTATTCAAAGGTCTGGTGAAAATTTTAGGAAATTAATGTTAACTTTTGAAGATGAAAGTGGAAAAAGTATGTGCCTAAGACCAGATTTAACGGTTGCTTCTTGCATAAAATATTTAAAAGAAAATTCTAAGGCAAATTCAAAAATTTTTTACTCTGGACAGGCTTACAGAAGGACAAATAATCCAAGAGATAAAGTTGTTAATGATCAATTGGGAATAGAGATTCTTGGCTCTAAAAATAAGACTACTGATGATGTAAAAGTTTTACTTACAATTACCAACTCAATAAAAAAAATAAAAATTAAAAAAACCTCAATCAAGGTGGGAGATGTTAGTTTATTTCAACAATTAATAGGATCTTTGAAAATTCCAGAAAGGTGGAAGATGAGACTTAAGAGGCATTTTTGGAGACCTCAATATTTTGAAGATCTGCTTAGAAGACTTGAAACTAATTCCGATGTCGATTCTGCTGCAGTCGATCTAGATAAAAAAAAATTTTTTGAAATGAAAAATCTTGACCAAAATAGAGAAATAGCAAATCGTAAAGTTTCTGAAATTTTATATAGGTTTGATAGAAAAATAAAAGACCCTAGATCATTTGCAGAGAACAAGAAAATTGTAAAAATCATAAGGGATTTTTTAAAAATTAATTGTTCACTTGATAAGTTGGAAAAAACATTAAAAAGTTTTGTAAAAAAAAATAATTTAAACAAAAATGTTTTTAAAGATCTATCAACTATGAAAAATTTATCAAAAATAAATCCTAAAATTGTTTTTTCAACAAATTTTGGTAGAAATATTGAATACTATACAGGCATAGTTTTTGAAATATACAACTCTTCAAAAAAAGAGATAGCTAGAGGCGGAAGATATGATGGTTTATTGATGAGTCTTGGATCCAAAAAAAATATTCCAGCAGTTGGAGCCGCAATTAATTTAAATAACTTAAATAAATGAAAAATTTAATCACTATAGGATTGCCCAGCAAAGGAAGATTAAAAGAAGCTTCAATAAATTTTTTTAAAAAAAATAATTTAAAACCTACTTCTACTGGTGGAGAGAGAAATTATTTTGCACAAATAGAGAATTTGCCCAACTCTAAAATTATTTTTTTACATGCAAAAGAAATAATCCAAAGATTAGGTGATGGCACCATTGATATAGGAATATCTGGTCTTGATTTATTAAAAGAGTCTTCGCTAAATCTGCAAAAAAAAATAGAAATTAAAAAAAAACTAGATTTTGGTATTGCTAATGTTGTTATTGCTATTCCAAATGAATGGATAGATGTTCAAACAGTTGCTGACCTAGAAGAAGTGTCTTTTGATTTTAGAGATAAAAAAAACACGAGGATGAGAGTTGCTACAAAGTACCCAAATTTGACAAATAATTTTTTAGTTTCAAAAGGTATTACCGAGTATAAAATTGTTCCTAGTCTTGGGGCTACAGAAACTTACCCATTTATTGGTTCATCTGAAATAATTACCGATATAACATCAACAGGAAAAACTTTAAAAGACAATAATCTTCGTGTTCTTAAAGATGGATGTATTTTAAATTCTGAAGCTTGTTTATTAATTTCAAAAAAAAAGGCCGCGAAGTTGCGGCCTTTTTTGAATTCATTAATTTAAGCGGGTTACATTCCCATGCCGCCCATTCCTCCCATTCCTCCCATTCCACCAGGAGGCATTGCTGGAGCTGAATCTTTTTCTTCAGGTTTATCAGCGACCATAGCTTCTGTCGTAACTAATAGTCCTGCTATTGAAGCAGCATCTTGTAGTGCTGTTCGTACTACTTTAGTTGGATCAATTATTCCTTTTGAAAACATATCGCAGTATTCCTCATTTTGTGCATCATAACCTTGAGAAGTTTTTTTACCCTCTAATAATTTTCCTACCACAACTGAACCATCAATACCTGCGTTAGAAGTTATTTGCCTAATAGGTGCTTGTAGGGCTTTTTTAACAATTTCAACCCCTGCCTTTTGATCATTACCCTTAGTTTTTACTTTATCTAAATCTTGAGAAGCATAAAGTAATGCACATCCGCCACCAGCAACTACACCTTCTTCTACTGCAGCTCTAGTAGCATTCAGAGCATCTTCGACTCTGTCTTTTCTCTCTTTAACTTCAACCTCTGTAGCGCCCCCGACTTTTATTACAGCTACACCGCCAGCAAGTTTCGCTAATCTCTCTTGAAGTTTTTCTTTATCATAATCTGAAGTTGTTTCATCAATTTGTTGTCTGATTTGGTTACATCTTGCTTCTATATCAGATTTTTTACCTGAACCACCGACGATAGTACTATTGTCTTTATCTACTTTAATTTTTTTACATGATCCTAAGTCATTAATTTTTACGTTCTCGAGTTTTATACCAAGGTCTTCAGATATTACCTGTCCACCCGTAAGAATACCTATGTCCTCAAGCATTGCTTTTCTTCTATCTCCAAAACCTGGAGCTTTAACAGCAACAACTTTTAAACCACCTCTAAGTTTATTAACAACCAGTGTAGCCAATGCTTCGCCCTCAACATCTTCTGAAATTATCATTAGAGGTCTAGCTGCTTGAACAACAGATTCTAATAATGGAACTATTGATTGAAGATTGGCCAATTTTTTTTCATGCAATAGTATTAAGGGATTATCTAATTCTGTAATCATTTTATCTGCATTAGTAATAAAATAAGGTGATAAATAACCTCTATCAAACTGCATACCTTCAACAACATCAAGTTCGGTATCAATACCTTTTGCTTCTTCTACTGTTATGACTCCTTCATTACCAACTTTTTGCATTGCTTTAGAAATCATGTCTCCTATTTCTTTTTCTCCGTTAGCTGAAATAGTTCCAACCTGAGCGATTTCATCATTAGTTTTAACTTTCTTTGAGGATGAAGTAATTTTTTCAATAACGTTTGCAACAGCAACATCTATACCTCTTTTGATATCCATTGGATTCATTCCCGCTGTTACATACTTAATTCCTTCTCTAACTATTGCTTGAGCCAGAATTGTAGCTGTAGTAGTTCCATCACCAGCTTCATCATTAGTTTTACTTGCAACTTCTTTAACCATTTGAGCGCCCATGTTCTCAAATTTATCTTCTAGGTCTATTTCTTTTGCAACAGTTACACCGTCTTTGGTAGTTCTCGGTGCACCGTAAGATTTATCTAACACTACGTTTCGACCTTTTGGTCCAAGTGTAACTTTTACTGTATTAGCTAAAATATCAACTCCTTTTAGCATTTTGCTTCTAGCTTCCGTATCAAATTTTACTATCTTAGCCATTTTTAATCTCCATTATTTTTTTTTTGATTTTGAAATTCCCATGATGTCAGATTCTTTCATTATACTATATTCGGTTCCATCAATTTTTACATCTGTTCCAGACCATTTGCCAAATAATACTATGTCACCGACTTTTACATCCATTGGAGAAATTTTTCCATTCTCTGATATAGCACCAGGTCCTACGGCCACAACTTCTCCTTCTTGTGGTTTTTCTTTAGCAGTGTCAGGTATAATAATTCCTCCAGCTGTTTTTTCTTCGCTATCTAATACTTTAATAAGTACACGGTCATGCAAAGGTCTAAATTTCATCTTTTTCTCCTAAAAATTTGTTTTTATGAAGACTGATATAAATATGGCCAGAGAAAATTTCAAGGCCTACGATACAAAAAATATAGTAAAAGCATCAAAAATGCTATATTTTTCACATCTCTAAGAACTTTTATGAATAAATCCCAACTTATTAAAGGTTTAAGAGACATCTATACCTCATATGATACTTTTTTCATTGATCTGTGGGGGGTTGTACATAACGGAATAAAACTTAATCCATCATCAGTTGAAGTTTTAAATCAATTAGAAATTAAGAAAAAAAAAATAATACTAATGACTAATGCACCAAGACCAGGAAAAAGTGTTGCAAATTTTCTTCTTACAATGGGATTAAATAAAAAATATTTTAAATATATTTTTACTTCAGGGGATGCAGCGTTAAAAGCTCTTAAATTAGAGAAATATGGAAAATTTTTTTTTCATATAGGAGCATCAAGAGACGAAGATTTAATAAAAGAGTTTAAAGATAACAAAAGACCAATAGATAATTGCGACTTCATCTTGTGCACTGGATTATTTGATAATTATGATGAGTCTTTAAATTATTACAAGTCTTTGTTAGTTAATAAAAAAAATCTAATAATGGTTTGTACCAATCCCGATTTAATCGTACATAGAGGTAACAAAAAAGAGTATTGTGCTGGCTCTATAGCTAAAATATTTGAAAATTTAGGCGGCAAAGTTGTGTATTTCGGCAAACCATATCCTGAAATTTATCAGTATTGTAAAAAGAAAAATGATAAAGTTTTAGTAATTGGTGATAATTTGAGGACAGATATAAAAGGCGCTAACAATATGATGTTAGATAGTTTATTTATTACGAGTGGAGTACACAGGGAAGAAATTCTAGAGTTAAATAATTTAGATAAAGTGCTACAAAAATATTCAGTAAAAACAAATTTTTTTCAAAATAATTTAAAATGGTAATATATGCAAATTTTTAAAAATTTAAATATAACTAAAAAATATCAAAAATCTGCCTTAGCAATAGGAAATTTTGATGGTGTCCATAAGGGTCACCAAAAAGTTTTTTATGATGCTAAAAAATTTCTTAGAAAAAAGAAGATTAAATTAGGAGTGTTAACCTTTGACCCATTACCGTTTTTATTTTTTAATAAAAAAATAAAAAATTTTAGAATTACTGACAATAAGGAAAAGTCTCGTTTATTGGGAAAAAATAATATTAATTTTGTAATAGAGCAAAAATTTAATTTAAAATTTTCAAAAATTAATGCTTACAATTTTTTAAGCAAAATTATTAGAGAAAAAATTAGACCACAATATATATTTGTTAGTAATAATTTTAGATTTGGTAATAAGCGGAAGGGCGATATAAACTTATTGAATAAATTTAGTAAAATTTATAAATATAAATTACTAAAAATCAAACCACTAAAATATAAAAATAAAATAATTTCCTCTACTAGAATAAGAAAATGTATACAAAAAGGTTATATAGTCTTAGCTAATCGATTATTATCAAGAACATGGTTTATTGATGGAACTGTTATAAGAGGAAAAAAATTAGGTAGAAAACTGGGCTACAGAACATGCAATGTAAAAGTTAAAAATTACATTCTTCCAAAGGCAGGAATTTATGCGGTTAAAATTGCAATAAATAAAATGAATAAAATACATAATGGTGTTGCATATTTAGGCACTCGACCAACCTTTGGTGGAAAAACAGTTTTTCTTGAAATTAATATTTTCGGAATTAAAAAAAATCTATATAAGAAAAAAATAAGGGTATATTTTCTTAAATTTATTCGAGGCGACAAAAAATTCAAAAATTCTATTAAATTAGTTGAACAAATGAATAAAGATGTAATTTTAGCAAAAAAAGGTTTAAAAACTAAACTAGTATTATGAGTAAAGAAAATATTAATCTGCCCAAAACCTTGTTTTCTATGAAGGCAAATTTACCAAACAAAGAGCCTGAAATTTTGAAAATTTGGGAAAATTTAGATCTATATACACAGCTTAGAAAATCTGGAAAAGGTAAGGAAAAATTTGTTCTTCATGATGGTCCGCCTTATGCAAATGGGCACATACACATGGGCACAGCACTTAATAAAATTTTAAAAGACATAATTACCAGATTTCATCAAATGGACGGCAAAGACTCTGTATATGTTCCAGGATGGGATTGTCATGGCTTGCCAATAGAATGGAAAATAGAAGAGCAATACAAAAAAAATAAAAAAGATAAAGATCAGGTTCCGGTAAAAAAATTCCGAGCAGAATGCAGAGAGTTTGCAGATAAATGGATAAAGATTCATACAAAAGAATTTAAAAGGTTAGGCGTCGAAGGGGATTGGAAGAACTATTATTCTACTATGAGCTTTGAAGCAGAGGCTCAAATTGTAAGAGAGTTAGGAAAATTTTTGTTAGATGGCAGTTTGTATCAAGGATACAAACCTGTTTTGTGGTCTACGGTAGAAAAAACTGCTTTGGCTGACGCTGAGGTAGAATATAAAGATCATACATCCAATACTGTATACGTAGGGTTTAAAGTTAAAAATTCCAAAATCGATTCATTAAAAGGTAGTGAAATTATCATATGGACTACAACTCCATGGACAATACCCGCCAATAAAGCTTTAGCGTTTAACAAAAATTTAGATTACTCAATTGTTGAAATAAATTCAGATCTAGGAAATTTAGATAATAAAAAAATCGTAGTTGCCACACAGCTTTTAGATCAAGTTTTAAAGGAGTGTGAAATAGGAGGTCATAAATTAATTAAAAAAATAAAAGGTAAAGACTTTGAGGGAACAGTTTGTTCACATCCTTTTGAAAAGCTAGGATACCAATACGATATTCCAATGTTAGAGGCAAATTTTGTAACACTTGAACAAGGTACTGGTATTGTTCATTGTGCTCCAAGTCATGGACCAGACGATTTTAATTTATGTTTAAAACACGGAATCAAATCATTAGATACAATTGATGATACTGGAAGATACACAAAGCACATTGAAAAATTTGAAGGAATACATATTTTCAAAGCCGACCAGATTATAATTGAAAAACTTAAAGAATGTAAAAAGCTATTGGCAAATGGAAAGTTGACTCACAGCTATCCTCATTCTTGGAGATCCAAAGCACCTTTGGTCCATAGAGCTACATCCCAATGGTTTATTTCTATGGAAAAAAAAGATTTAAGAAAAAAAGCACTTCAAGCAATTAATGATACAGACTTTTTTCCAGAGAGAGGAAGAGATCGAATCCGATCAATGATAGAAACCAGACCAGACTGGTGTGTTTCCCGTCAAAGAATATGGGGCGTGCCACTACCTTTATTTGTTTCAAAAAAAACCAAAGAACCATTAAAAGATCCTCAAGTAATAGAAAATATTGCTAAAATTTTTGAAAAAGAAGGGGCAGACTGCTGGTTTACTGATGACCCACAAAAATTTTTAGGCACTAAATATAATAAAGATGATTTTTTTAAATCTAATGACATAGTTGAAGTATGGTTTGATAGCGGGGCTACCCATTCTTATGTTTTGGAAAAAAGGAAAGACCTAATATGGCCAGCATCTATGTATCTGGAAGGATCAGATCAACATAGAGGATGGTTTCACTCTTCTCTTTTGGAGTCATGTGGTACACGGGGAAAAGCACCATTTAAAAGTATTCTTACACACGGATTTGTAGTCGATGGCAAAGGATTAAAGATGTCAAAATCGACCGGGAATATTATTGCCCCAGAGGATATTTTAAAAAAATATGGAGCTGATATTTTAAGAACGTGGGTAGCTGCATCCGACTATGCAGAAGATTTAAGGTTAGATTATTCAATTCTTGAACAGCATGCAGAATCTTATAGAAAAATTAGAAATACATTTAGATTTTTGTTAGGAAATTTAAAAGATAAAAAAAATAACTTTGATTTTAATTCACAAGAAGTTGAAAAATGGCCTGAACTTGAGCGTGTTATTCTTCATCAGGTTTTTTTATTAAACCAAAATTTTAAAAATTATTTTAAAGAATATAATTTTCATAAACTTTATAAAGAGTTAGCGAATTTTTGTTCTTTAGAATTATCAGCATTTTATTTTGATATAAGGAAAGATACACTCTATTGTGATGATTTTTCATCATCAAAGAGAAAGTCATCTATTAATTTACTCGGATTAATTTTAGATATATTGTTAAAATGGTTCGCACCTATCTTGGCTTTTACAACAGAAGAAATTTATCAAATAGTAAATCAGGGACAAAAATCAAGCATACACCTTCAATCATTTCCCGATATACCTGCTAGTTGGCGAAATGATAAACTTTTTGAAAAATGGGAAAAAATTAAAATAATAAGAAAAGTGGTTAATGCCGCTATTGAGGTTAAGAGATCTAGCAAAGATATTGGATCAAGCTTGGAGGCTGATGTGGAAGTATATTTGCAAACAGACTATTTAAAAATAGTTGAAGACTTAGACCTTTCAGAAAATTTTATAACATCAAAAGCTGTTGCAAAAAAATTAACTAATGGAAGCGCAGATCATTTTAAATTAGATGAAGTTGAAAATATTAATGTCCTAGTAAAAAAAGCTGAGGGTACAAAATGTCCAAGATGTTGGAAGATTTTTCCTGGACCATGTGTAAGGTGCAAAACTAACAATTAGTTTTATGAAAAAATTTTTAATAATTTTAATACTTTTTTTAATCGACAGAATATCAAAGATATATTTAATTAATTTACAATCTACCGGAATAGACGTAGATTTTTATGTTTTTCCTTTTTTAAACTTTTCACTAGTATGGAATACAGGAGTTGGTTTTGGTTTGTTGTCCTTAGAGCCAAATGTTTTTTATCACATTATTACCTCAATTATAGTTATAATTAATCTAGTACTTATTTATTATGTTTGTATAATTAAAAACAATCAGGTTTATATGATAGTATTAATTCTTGGAGGTTCGTTGGGCAATTTGTACGATAGATTTGTTTATTTTGCAGTTCCAGATTTTATAGATTTACATTTTAATAATTTTCACTGGTTTACTTTTAATATAGCCGATATTTTTATTACCATCGGAATTATAAGTTTACTTTATTTTGAATTAACAAATAAGGCTAGCTATTTTAAAAATGTTTAAACGTTTTGGTTATTATTTAATATTATTATTATTTGTATCTTCATGCGGTGAAACCGGACAGTCTATAAAGCGGGCATTAACAGGAGAGAAACTAAAAACAACCGATGAATTTTTAGTTAAAAAGAAAGATCCTTTAATTTTACCACCCCAGTTTGAAAGATTACCTATGCCAAAACCACCCACTGATGATGAAGAATTTGAAGACGAGAGAATTGTTGAAAGTTTATTGTCAATAAAAAATGAAAATGAAGATAGCGATACATCAGAAATTCAAAAAAAAATAGAAAAAAGTATCTCAAAAAATTTGGGTAACAATTAATGTTAAATGAAGTAAATATTTCTTTTCATTATCCTAAGTCGAAAAGATTCAATAAAAATTTTGCTATTAATAAAAAAAAAATACTTAAAATACTCTTTAATTTAAAAAAAAAAGATCAAAAAAATGAAATAAAAATTTTTCAATCTTTTAAAAAAAATTATGAATATGATTATTCAAACAAAACATTAAAAAATTTTAAAAAATATAAAAACTTTGTTTTAATTGGAATGGGAGGTTCAATTCTTGGATTTAAAGCAATTTTTTCATTTTTAAAACAAGATATAAATAAAAATTTTTTTTTTTTAGATAATTTAGATGAACAATTGCTCTCACAATTATCAAAATTAAAAAAAAAAAATACTTGTGTAATTCTTATATCTAAGTCAGGCAACACTTTAGAAACCATTTTAAACTTTAATTGTGTCAAAAGATTAATAACTAAAAAAAACTTAATTATAATTTGTGAAAAGAAAAACAACTTAATTTATAATTTAGGCCATAATTTATCTGCCCCCATCGTTGGTCATGACAAAAATATAGGCGGAAGATTTTCAGTTCTTACAGATGTCGGAATGCTACCCTCTGTTTTGGCGGGCCTTAAGACCAAATCTTTCAAGAACGATACTTTTTTAAAAAATAAAAAATTTGTTAACTTGTTAGTTAATAATGCTGCTTTTATATCTACTCTTAATAAACTTGGATATAAAACGCACGTAGCTATTAATTATATGAGTGCTTTTTTAGATTTTTGTTATTGGTATCAACAATTAATGGCAGAAAGTTTGGGAAAGAAAAAAAAAGGTATTTTACCAATGATTTCAATTGGTCCAAAAGATCACCATAGTTTAATGCAATTGTATTTGGGTGGGCCAAAAAAAGAAATGTTTACAATTTTTTCTAGTAATAGAAAATCTAAAATAAAAATTAATAAAAAACTATTACCTCAAAGTCTGTTAAAGTTAAAAAATAAAAATTATAATTTTATTTTAAATTCTCAAAGTAAAGCGACTGAAAGAACATTTTTTAAAGAGGGAGTTCCCGTAAGATCAATAATTATAAAAAGACAAAATGAAAGTGTCATTGGGGAATTATTCATTTTTTTTATGTTAGAGATAATGTTACTTGCAGAGCTCATGAATATAAATCCTTTTGATCAGCCTGAAGTTGAAAAAATAAAAATGGAAACAAAAAAAATTATTTTATAACTAGCACGTTCCAAATATTATTTTTGAATTACCATAATTTTTTTGATCAAGTATTTTAAATGATAAAGGATATTTTTCTGTATTTTTTTTATGACGATGAATTACAAAAACGTTTTTCTTATTTATAAAAAGCCCTTTATTTAACATTTCGATTACTAACTCTATATTCTGATCCTTAAACGGAGGATCGCAAAAAATTAAATCAAATTTTATGTTAATTTTTTTTTTTAAAAATTTTTCAACTGTTAGAGCATAATTTTCAATTTGAGATGCAACATCTAATTTATTTATATTATTTAATAAAATTTTTTGTGTATTTGAATTTTTTTCGACAAAAACCACTTTTTTTGCACCACGAGACAAACCTTCAAAACCAAAAGATCCCGTTCCTGAGTAAAGATCAAGAATATTAGAGTCTTTTAAGTTAAAGTTTAGCTTCTTAGAATGTTC
This sequence comes from uncultured Pelagibacteraceae bacterium, assembly GCA_902530215.1. Taxonomy (GTDB): domain Bacteria; phylum Pseudomonadota; class Alphaproteobacteria; order Pelagibacterales; family Pelagibacteraceae; genus CABZZR01. The sequence goes on along the minus strand of CABZZR010000002.1, from coordinate 105,797 downwards.
AAGGACATTGAAAATTCCTTGTCTCACAATATCTTTTGGTGGCCGTGTTTCTTTATCAGGTGTATTTGATATAGTTTGTCCTTTCAAATTTCCCGCAATAATTCTCATTTAGATTTTTAGTCTCCATCCAATATCTTTTCTATAAAATCCGTCTTTCCAATCAATTTTTTCTAAAATATTAAGAATTCTGTTTTTTGATGTTTTAAAATCTTTTGATCTTGAAGTTATATTTAACACCCTTCCTCCATGTGAAAATATTATTTTATCTTTTTCATATGTTCCGGCGTGAAAAATAAAATCATCATCGTTAAGTTTAATATTATTTAAATTTTTAATTTCACTATTTTTTATATATTTTTGTGGATATCCATTAGCACACAATACAATAGTCATACTTTTTTCTGAACTCCATTTAATTTTTAATTGTTTTATTTTATTATTTACAACTGACTCTATAATTTCCATTAGATCTGTTTCAAGCAATGTCATGATAACCTGACATTCTGGATCACCCATTCTTATATTATATTCTATTAATAAAGGCTCGCCTTCACAAATTATCAAACCAGCATATAAGATACCTTTGTAGCTTCCACCTAATTTTTTTAGGCCTTTTAAAGTTGGCTCTATAATTTTATTTTTAATTTTGTTTTCTAAAGCTTCGTTTAAAATTGGAGCAGGTGAATAAGCTCCCATACCCCCAGTATTTAAACCAGTTTCTCCTTCACCCACTCTTTTATGATCTTGCGCACTTCCAAAAAATATATATTCATCCTGGTTAACTAAAATAAAATAACTTAATTCTTCTCCTTTTAAAAATTCTTCTATTACAACTGTTCGTGAACTTTTAAATTTACCATTTAGAATTTCTTTTGCCTCTAATATTGCATCATTTTTGGTTTGACAAATTGCAACTCCTTTGCCAGCAGCTAAACCGTCAGCTTTTACCACTATTGGAACTTTGCTATTATTTATAAAATCTTCTAATCCCTCTAAACTATCAAAGGTAGCAAACCTTGCAGTAGGTATATTATTTTCTTTACATAGATTTTTCATGAAAGCTTTTGAGCCCTCAAGTTTAGATGCAAATTTATTTGGTCCAAAAACCTTGATATTTTTATTTTCTAAAAAATCAACAATTCCATTAACCAATGGTTGTTCTGGACCAACAATAACATAATCAATTTGTAATTTGGTTATAGCTTTATATATTTCTTCGAAATTTGAGATATCAATATTTAAATTTAGTGCAACAAATCCCGTACCTGCGTTTCCTGGAATGCAGTATATTTTCTCTATTTTTGGAGATTGTTTAAGCTTGTAGCATAGAGCATGTTCTCGTCCGCCACTTCCTAATATCGCAATATTCATATAAAATGTTTATATCAAAAATTGATTATAAATGAATAACAATAAAGCAAAAATAAAATTTAAATCTGGAAGCTTTGAAATTCTAGAAAATGGAGATCACGTAACTTGTGCTGTATCAGGTAAAAAAATACCTTTAGATGAACTTGTTTATTGGAATGTAGAATTACAAGAAGCCTATTTTTCCCCCAAAGAAGCACAAGCAAGGTATGAAGAATTAAATAAAAAAAAAAGCTAAATATTTATTTTAAATTTGAAGTTTCTTTCTGCCATCTACAAACATCACAATATGGATTGATGGGTGGGATTTTTTCACCATTATAGCATTTTTCGAGCTCTACTAAGCTTTCTTCTATATAATCTGTATGTACATCATAAGATAGAAGATCAATTTTAAAATTTAATTTTCCTTCAAAAGTTTTTTGGTCTTTATTAAATGCATTACAAAGTATCCAGTATCCTGTTTTAAAAACTTTGAATTTATTTAATTTTAATAAATAAGCATAAAAGTCAAGTTGTCTCAAATTAGTTTTATGATAACTCTTTGTAGAGGTTGCATAGTTAATTTCCTCTTTAGTTGATGTTGCTTTGTAGTCTAAAATTACCACTTCATCGTTGTCTTTGTTTAACCAAAGATCATCAATCGATCCGTAAATTATAAAATTTGTTTTTTTAGATTTTGCCCTTACGCCTATTCTGTTGTTTCTAAAATCACTTAATTTTTTTTTGTCCATTTTATACGGCACAAAATTTAAGTTGTATTTTTTAAAAATAGGATGAGGTTCTTGCTTTTCTCTATAAATATCAAATTCTTCTTTTAATAGATTATCCACTCTTTTATTTATAACATGCTGCGGTGAACCAATAGGTCTGATTTTTAATTTTCTATATAAATAGAAACATCTTTTGCATTGGATAAAATCATTCCATGCAGTTCTACTAACATCTTTCATTATTTCCACCTATTATGAGACCACAACCACTGTTTGGGATTAAAAAGAATCATCTCCTCAATTTTTTTATTTATTTTTAATGTAATATTTTTAATGTCATCCTCGTAGTTTTCGGTTTTCTGAATTTCAAGAGGTTTGTAAATAGTCATATCAAAATTTGTATTTTCTTTTCTTTCTAAATATACAGGTACTATTTTACAATTATACTTAAGCGCAAGTTGTGCGGGGATAGTTGTCGTAAGAGCAGGTTTATTAAAAAAGTTTGCTTTAATTCCCTCGCCAACTCTTTGGTCAACCATAAGAGCTATACTAAAGCCATCTTTAATTTTTTTTAATACTTCTCTAGTGCCAGATCTTCCTTTAGGAATTTCATTTGAACAAATATATTTTAATCTTAAATACTCCATCACAGGGTTTAAGAAAAAATTATTTAAAGGTCTATAAATAGCAGCAAGTTTAACACCTGATTTTTGTAAGACCATTGCCATCAACTCAAAATTACCAAAATGTCCCGAAACAAATACTACGGGTGTATTATCATTTTTTATTTCCTCTAAGTATTTATATCCATTTAAATTCACAAAATTTTTGCTATGAGAATTTAGTTTGTTTAAAAAAATATATTCAGCAAAAGTACGTCCAATATTGTTCCACATCCCATTTACTATTTCTTTACGCTTATCTTCCTGAATTTGCCCCAAGCCTGTTTCTATATTTTTAAACACAATTTTTTTAGATCTGAAGATTGGACCAAAATATTGCCCCAGGATACCACCTAAAAATGAAGCTCTTTTTAAACCTATTATTTTAAAAATAGCAAACAAAGAAATGACAACAAGAAATTCAAAAAAATATTTAACAATTTTCATATTAATTTTTTAATATATTTAATAAATTTTTCTTTATTTATTATTTTTACTTTTAATTTAACAAAATTAATTTTTTTTTTGTATTTTTTAGGTAATCTCAAATGGTCTTTTTCAGTGGTTAAAAGCATAGCATTTTTTTGCTTACAACTTAAAAGAAGTTTATCTAAATCTCTATCTGTATATTTATAATGATCAGCAAAGCTAAATTCCTCAATTACGTTAAGTTTGTTTTTTTTTAATAAATTAAAAAAATTTTCTGGATTACCGATTCCTGCAAAAGATATAATTTTTTTTCTTTTATATCTGTTAATTTTATCTGCTATGTAATTTACATAAAAAATTTTAATTTTATCATTAATATTTAATATGTAATTTTCTCTATCAAGATCTCTTTTGCCGTTAATAACTACACAATTAACCATTTTTAGAGCAGTTAGTTTTTCTCTTAGTGGGCCAGATGGAATTGTAAAACCATTTCCTATCCACTGTTTTTCATTGAAGCAAATAATATTTACGTTTTTGTGTATTGATAAATCCTGGAAACCATCATCTAATATTGCAATTTTTGCTCCATCTTTAACAGCATTTTTAATTGCAGTTGATCTACTGTCCTCCTTATAAACTGGACCGTATTGTTTAAGCAGTAAAAACTCATCAATTTGGTCAGGGTAATTTTTTTTGATAAATACTGGTTTTTTATAAATTTTTTTAAGTAGTTTTAGCAACTCTATAGATATAGGAGTTTTGCCAGTACCCCCGATATAAATATTTCCTACACAAATAATTGGAATTTGAAACTTTTCCTTTGTATTGAAAATTTTTTTTAATACAAACAGTATTTGAATTATAAAACTAATTGGTAGAAATAATATAGGTATAAAAATATTATTTTTTCTATCCCAAAATTTTGGTTTTAATATCTTTATCATTTTAGTTTAAGTAACTATTTATTTCATTAACATGCAATTTCAATATGTTTTCTCCATGTAGATTGATTTTTTTTGTTTTTTCATTGGACACTTTATCTTTTTTAATATTTTTTAGAACATAACTAGAAATTTCATCTTGATTATTTATTTTTTGACTTATTTCTAATTTATTCAAATATTCATAAATTTCATAAAAGTTATTTATGAATGGCCCATGTATTACATTGCAACCTAATCTTGCAGGTTCCAGTGGGTTTTGTCCTCCATGTTTAATTAATGAACCTCCTAAGAAAACTATATTAGATAAGCTATAAAATTTATTGTTATTACCGAAGCTATCAACAATAAGAATATCAACTTCGGAAGTAAAAGAAAAATTGCTAAGACTTTCAACTTTAAGATTTAAACTAAGTATTTGATTTTTAATTGATTGAACCCTTGAAACATGTCTTGGAATTATAACAGTAAAAATATTTGGTATAGTTTTCTTTATTTCTTGGTGTGCTTTGGCGCATATCAGCTCTTCATTTTCATGAGTGCTAGCAACGCACCATATTGTTTTTTTATTTAAAAAATTACTAAATTTCCCATCTTCGACAGCAATATCATCTTTAATATTGGTGTTAGAAAATTTTAAATTACCAATATTTTTAATTTTTTTGGCACCTAACTCAATTAAAAAGTTTTCGGTCTCTTTATTTGATGCTAAACATAAATCAAATGAACCAAATATTTTTTTAGCCAGACCTTTTATATATTTCCATCGGTTAAAAGATTTCTCGCTAATTCTTGCATTCATTAACATCAAAGGTATTTTATTTTTTTTTATTTCTTCAATTAAATTTGGCCAAATCTCTGATTCAATAAATATTGCAATATTCGGAGACCAATGCTTAATAAACTTTTTAACAATAATGGGAAAATCTAAGGGTAGAAATTGGTGAACTATTTTACTTTTGTTTTTAATTTTTTTTTCTATAACGTCTGATGAGCTTAAAGTTATTGTGGTAATAAGAATTGTATTTATATTTTTATTATTTTCCAATTCTTCTATTAAAGGCAATACACTTAGTGACTCGCCAACGCTTGCAGAGTGTATCCATACTAATTTTCCACTATTTCGTAAAGTTTCTGTTATACATAGTTTTTCTTTGTACCTAATTGCATGTTCTTTTTTACGCAAAATTCTAAATTTAAGATAAATACTAGAAAGAGGAAAAATTAAATTTGTAATGAGTCGATATATTAAAAACAACATTAAACTGTTTCAATTTGTTTATTATAGAGATTTTTATAAATATTTGAAGAATTTAATAATTCTGCATGTTTTCCCTCATCAACTATTTCTCCTCCCTTAAGAACAAAAATTTTGTCTGCTTTCATTATGGTTGATAGCCTGTGTGCTATTACTAATGTAGTTTTATTTTTAGTAAGGTTCATAATTGCATTCTGCACCTGTCTTTCCGATTCAGCATCAAGAGAAGAAGTTGCTTCATCAAGTAAAATTATTGGCGAGTCTTTTAATATAGCTCTTGCTATTGAAATTCTTTGTTTTTGTCCCCCAGATAATTTTACACCATTTTCTCCTATAACAGTTTCATATTTACTTGGTAATGCGGTTATAAATTCGTGAGCGGCAGCAAATTTAGCTGCATTAATTATATCTTCACTTGATGCATTTGGATTAGCATAAGATATATTTGCACCAATTGTATCATCAAATAATATTATATCCTGACTTACCAGAGCGATATTTTTTCTTAATGAATTGATAGAAACTTCTGAAATATCTTGATCATCAATAAATATTTGTCCTTTATTTAAATTATAAAATCTTGGCAAAAGATTAAAGATTGTACTTTTCCCAGCACCGCTATGCCCCACTAGCGCAGTCAAAGAGCCACCCTTTACATTTAAATTTATATTTTTTACAGCTTGTTCTTTTGTTTCAGGGTAAGAAAAATAAACATTTTTAAAGTTAATATTTCCACCATTCAAATTTAATTTTTTTGCATTTGCCTTATCTTTAATGGTTATTTCTACATCTAAAATTTCGAAGATTCTCTTAGCTGCAGCTAAACCTAAATTTATCCCAATATTAATTGATGCTAGAGATCTGACAGGTTGATAAGCAAGCATCATAGCAGCTAAAAAAGAAAAAAAATTATTAATTTCTATCTCTCCTCTACTAACCATAATTCCTGAATAATAAATAAATCCAGCTATAATAAATCCTGTTAGAACTTCCATAATAGGTGTGGCTTGAATTGTGATAATTGCTATTTTAGTTAATTTGTTAATCATTTCTGAAATAGCTTTGTAAGTTCTTTGGAACTCAAAATCTTCTTTTTGATAAATCTTTATTATTTTTGAGTTCTTTAAAATTTCTGACAAGAATTTAGAAAGATTTCCAGATTTTTCCTGGGCTTGTGCCGATGCCTTGTTCATTCTCCTGCCAAGTCTTCGAGCAATTATTGCTGCAAATGGAATCATTAATAAAGCAAAAATAGCAAGCTTCCAATTTTGATAAAACATTAAACCTAAAAGAGCAATTAAGGTAAGACTATCTTTCATCAAGTTGAGCAACGAAAAACTTACCAAATCTCTTAGTAACGTTGTGTCAAATAAAAAATTAGAAATAAATTTTGCAGAATGTTTGTCTTCCAACCTAAAGGTATCTGATTTTAAAATAGTTTGCGTCATATCTTGTTGGAGTTCTTTAGTAATTGAATACCCAACTTTAATTGTTGTCGAACGTGCCAAATATAAGGAAATACCTTTAGAAGCGAATGCCAAAATAATTCCTAATGGAATTAAAAAAAGCATTGTTTGACTCTTGTCTATAAAAATTTTCTTTACAGCAGGATCAAGTAGCCAAGCAGTAGCCGAGGTACTTGCAGCTACAATAACAGATAAAATTAGTGCAAAAAATAATTTTTTAAAATGCTTTTTAATTTTAGTGTTAAATAATCTTTTAAATACTTCTTTATTTGTCATATTAATTTACTTGTAATGATAAAAAAAATATAAAAATTAACAATCCTATCAAGTTATTACTTTTAAACATTTTTAAGCAGGAATCAGCATTATTTTTGTTAAATTTAATAATTTGATATAAAAATTGCATAGCTACAAGTATTAAAATAAAATATCCATACACCTTGACATCAATAATAAATGCCAAAACACCCAAAAAGAAAGTTGAAACAAAATAGCATAAAGATACAAATATTTTTATATTTTCCTTAAACTTAATTGAAGTAGATTTAACCCCAATAATTTCGTCATCCGCAATATCCTGAGTGCCATAAATGGTGTCATAACCCAATGTCCAAAATATGGCCGATAGATATAGTACAAAAGGTATTACATTAAGTTCATTATTCAATGCTGTCCAAGCCATAATAATTCCCCAATTAAAGGTAAGACCTAAAAATAGTTGAGGCCAGTAAGTATATCTTTTCATAAATGGATAAGAAAATGCCAGAGTCATTGAAAGCATTCCTAGAATTATCGTTAAGTTATTAAATTGTAATAAAATAATTAAAGCTAACAAACAAAGAATAGAAATATAAACCCATGCCTCAAGTATACCAACTTTTCCTGAAGCAATTGGTCTCGATTTTGTCCTTTTTACTTTAATATCAATTTTTCTATCAACAATATCATTTATAATACAGCCAGCGCTTCTCATTAAAACTGAACCAAGAAAAAATAATACTATAAAATAGATGTAATTGACCAAGTTAGGATTGAAATAAAAAGCTAAAGTTAATCCCCAAAGACATGGCCAAAAAAGTAGCAAATATCCTATAGGTCTATTAAATCTTGTAAGTAAAATAAATTGACGAATTTTTTCCATGATTTGGATGTCAAATTATACATGAAATTAAAATTTTAAAAATAATTAATTAAAATTTTAAGTAAAATTTACAAGCCGTAGCCGCCAGGAATAATTATATAGTGAATAGCTAATACGATACCAACCGAAATACTTAACCCAAAGACCATTTTAATAAAGTCTTTACCAATTAACGGAAACACGTATTTAAATTTATATTCTTTATTCATCGTAGAAATTGCAAGCTCTCTTCCGCATAACAATCCTACAAAAACCCATGTTGTTGACATTGGTAGATCGTTTAATTCTTTAAAGTAATAAAGGACAGCAGCATAGATGGTATTAATAATAGTTGCTGATCGCGCATATCTAGTTCCAGTTTTCTCCAAAACTACTGTTTGTATCCGTCCACCCTGTATGTAGAAAATATAAAAAAGAAGAATTGTAAAATAAGTTACAACTACTAATAATAATGTAAGATCAAGTTGTCTTGGAAGATAAACAGCAATGTTAGCAACATCATGAGAAAGCCAAGCTGCCCATAAATAGGCTGAACTTACCCAAACCGCATTTCGCCAAAAAGAAATTTTCCAGTCAGTGGTAATTTCATCAAATTTTTCATTAATAAATTTAGAAATAGCAATCCAACAAATATAAGCGGCAACTGCAGCAAGACCATAACCCACAACACTCTTTAAAAGCATCTTCTCTAAAACAACCGTTGAAGCAAACGCTGAAAGAACTAAGAAAGTAGTTGATACTGGTATTCCAACTCTTGTTAGCAATAATAATATTCCAGGAGCTACGGCGTGATACCATTGAATTTCTTGGTAAGGAATTCTTGTTAATCTTCCAAACGAAATATCTCCATCATAAGCCCACCAGCCATAAATCAATACAACAGCCATCATAAAAGATGCAGAGGCGGCCAACGTATACCATTTAAACCACTTCTTTTTTGAAGCAATAAAAGTACCTAGTGTTTGAATTGAGTCGTTAGCAATTACAGACCAGCCTGCTAAACCGAAGCCTACAATTGTGTATAATAAGGTAAGTTCCATATTTTGAATACAAGGTCCTTGTAAACTTTTAGTAGGATTAGTCTAGAATTAAATAAAGTAATTTTTAGAATTGTTTGAGGTTAGGATCCAACTTATTTTTTATTCGACTAAAGTCAACAGTCCTTACTATCTTTTTAAATTAAATTTTTATTATTTTATTTGTTTTTGCACTTTTTGCATAAACCAAAGAATTCTAAGTTGTATTTGCTATATTTCATTCCTGAGTTGTCTTCAAAATTACTTAGATATTTAGAAAGTTTTGAGTTGTTTATTTCAGTTACTTTTTCACAACTTTCACAAATTGAAAAAGCTGTTGCATTAGAAACTAGGCAATTTGAGTTTTTACACGCTACAAAAGCATTTCTACTTTCAATTTTATGAATTTTACCTATTTCAACCAATTTATCTAAAGCTCTATATACTTGTAGAGGTGCTTTTAATCCTTTTTTTTGAACATTATATAATATCGAATAAGCCTTAAGAGGTTGATTGGCTTTTTCAACATGGTCTAAAACTATTTTTTGATTTTTTGAAAGATATTGTTGTTTTTGCATTTTCTATATTTTAACAATTATTCATTAGTTTTTCAAATGTGCCGATTGTTTTATTTTTAATAATGACAGTATAAATAAAATTAAAGAAGCCGTTATAATTGAAGGCCCAGAAGGAGAATTAAATTCTAGTGAAGAAAATAATCCAATAATTACTGATAATAATCCTCCAATTATTGAAAAAATTATCATTTTTTTTGGATTGTCTGAGATGTTTCTAGCCATTGCGGCAGGAATAATTAACATTCCTGTAATTAATAACAAACCAACCATTTTTATAGAAATTGCAATAATAGCAGCCATTAAAATTGTAAATATTGCTTTTGCTCTATCTGGATTGAGTCCTTCAGCTTCGGCTAATTCATAATTAACTGTTGATGCAAATAAAGGTTTCCAAATTAATTTAAGTACCAGTAAAATTAATCCTCCGCCAATCCATATAATAAGTAAATCATCAATTGTTACAGCTAATATATCTCCAAATAATAATCCCATAATATCAAATCTGATAAATGTTAAAAATCCAATTACCACTAAACCAACTGCTAATGAGGAGTGAGCTAAAAGACCAAGTAAAGCATCACCTGGAAGATTAGTTTTCTTTTGAAGTTGTATTAAAATTAACGCGATTACGGATGAAATGATAAATACTGATACAGCAATATTTAATTCAAAAGAATATGCCATAGTAACCCCGAGTAAAGCTGAGTGTGCAAGTGTATCTCCAAAATAAGACAATCTTCTCCAAACAACAAAACAACCAAGTGGGCCCGTTACAAAAGCAACTCCAATTCCAGCAACTAACGCTCTTATAAAAAAATCATCAAACATTTTAATTTTTCTTTATATCTCCTTCATGGGAATGAACATGATCATGTCTGTGTTCGTAAATCGAAAGGGTTTGAGAAGCTTGTTCGCCGAATAAAACTTTATATTCTTTGTTTTTTGCAACATCAATCGGTGAACCTGAACAACACACATGGCCATTTAAACAAACAACATGGTCAGTAGCACTCATTACTGTATGCAAGTCATGAGATATTAATAAAATTCCACAGTTTAATTCTTCTGATATTTTTTTTATTAATTCATACAAAGCTATTTCCCCAGTGAAATCTACCCCTTGAACAGGCTCATCAAGTACTAATAATTCTGGTTTTTTTGAAATAGCTCTTGCAAGTAAAACTCTTTGGAATTCACCACCAGATAAATTTCCTAAATTTTTATTTTTTAGATGTTCAACACCTGTTAATGATAAAGCTTCATTTATTGCCTCATCTTTAAGATTTTCAGTCAAGACCATGAAATCACTAACCCTCAGTGGCAATGTCCAATCTATCGAAACTTTTTGGGGAACATACCCAACTTTGTTAGTATACTTTTCAACTTCACCATCAATTTTTTTATAAATACCTAAAGCAATTTTTGCAGTAGTACTTTTCCCAGAACCATTTGGGCCAATTAGGGTTACAATTTTTCCCTTTTCGACCACTAATGATACGCCTTTTACAAGCCACTTATCATTTTGGCGAAAACCTGCATCCTTTAATTTAACCAATATATTTTTATCTATGCTCATTTTGTATCTTGACTCTTAAATGTTACTTTATTACATAACGTTATATTATAACAATATACGAACATTGGAATTATGAAAAATCTTAAAAAAGCTTCATTTATCTTAACAATATTATCATTTTTAACTTTATTTACATCAGCAAATGCTGAAATAAAGGTAGTAACTTCAATCAAGCCAATACATTCATTAGCTAGCTATCTAATGGACGGGGTAACCAAACCTGATTTGATAGTGGATGGATATTCCTCACCTCACGGTTTTGCACTAAAACCATCACATGCAAAAATGCTACAAGAGGCAGATCTTATATTTTGGGTTGGTGAAGATTTAGAAAATTTTTTAATAAAACCATTAAACTCCATTGCAAAAAAAGCTGAAAAAATTGAATTAATGGAGATAAAAGGATTAAAAAAATTAAAATTTAGAGAAAAAAACATCTTTGATGGACATGACGATCATGGACACGAAGAAGATGGCCACAAGGAAGATGAACATGATGAACATAAACACGAAGAAGATGGCCACAAGGAAGATGAACATGATGAACATAAACACGAAGAAGAAGGTCATGATGAACACGGACATGAAGGTCATGCTCACGGAGAATACGATCCTCACATTTGGTTAGATCCTATTAATGCAAAAATAATTTTAAGTGAAATGGCTGAACATTTAATCGAGAATGATGAAAAGAATTCTTCTGTTTATAAAAGCAATTTAGGTAAAGCTCTAAAAGATGTTGATAAGCTTATTAAAGATGTAAAGGCTGAGCTAAATCAAGATATTTCATTTATTGTATTTCATGATGCTTACCAATATTTCGAAAATAGATTTAATGTTAGTGTATTGGGAGCTTTCACAGTGAACACAGATGTTATGCCTGGGGCAGAACAATTGTCAGAAATTAGAGAAATAATCGAGCATGATAAAGTTAGTTGCATATTTTCAGAACCTCAATTTAATCCAGATATAATAAATGCCGTTGCCAAAGATATGGACATAAAAACGGGAGTTCTAGATCCTTTGGGAGCTACTCTAGATCCAGGTAAAGGATTATATTTTAAATTGATTAAAAATATATCCAAGTCATTCAAAGGCTGTTAATTAATAAATTGATCTTTTGTTATAAATAATATTTATTATTATTTATGAACACAGTTTCTTTATCTTTAAATGAAATATTTGATTTAGCTAAAAAGACTTTATTAGCTAATGGTTGCGACGAGGAAAACGCAAATATTTTATCAGACACATTAATGAGAGCCGAAAGAGATGGTTCTCATTCCCACGGTTTATTCAGATTACCCGCCTATGTTGCTGCTTTAAAAAGCAAAAAAGTAAATGGCAAAGCAAGACCAGAAATAAAAAAAATCTCACCAAGTATAATTAAAGTTTTAGGTAATAATGCTTTTGCACCAATGGTATTAAAAGTTGGTTTACCAGAATTAATTAAACTTGCTAAAGAAACAGGTGTTGCAGTTTTAGCTATTACTAATTCACATCATATGGCAGCTCTTTGGCCTGAAACAGAGGCGATTGCAGAAGAAGGATTAGTTGGTTTTGCCTGCACATCATACATGCCAATGGTAGCTCCTGCAGGAGCAAGAAAAGCATTATTTGGAACAAATCCCATTTCATTTGCATGGCCACGACCAGGAAAAACCCCTGTAGTTTATGATATGGCAACATCAGCTATGGCAATGGGAGACGTTATGGTAGCAGCTAGAGACGGGAAAAAAGTTCCCTTAGGAACGGGTATTAATAAAGATGGAAAAGAAACTACAGACCCAAAAGAAATTGTTAAAGGAAGTGGGGGTGTCCTTCTTCCGTTCGGTGGTTATAAAGGTTCTGCAATTGCAATGATGGTAGAATTATTAGCAGGTGCATTAGTTGGAGATAATTTTAGTTATGAAACTGCAGAAAAAGATAATAAAGATGGCGGACCTCCAAGTGGAGGAGAGTTTATTTTAGCTATATCTCCTGAAAAAATTTCTGGCCTAGGATGGGATAAACATGCTGAAGAATTTTTTAAAAAAATGCTAGAAATGGAAGGCGTCCGTCTGCCTGGACAAAGAAGACATAAAAATAGATTAGACAAAGGTCCAAGAAATATAAATACGGAATTAGTTAATAAAATTAAAAGCCTATCTTAAAAAATATTCTTAGGCTGATTTGATTTTTTTTTCTATAAACTTAGGAATTTCTTCTGCATCTATATCTTCATCTTTCATATTTTTAGGCTGGAAAGCATAAAGTACATGCAGTTTGCAGTAAGAAAATCCTTTAATTGGATGTCTGCCACAAAAATAAAAATTTTCTTCATCCGGATGCCCAATTGGCCATTTGCATGTTTTTTCGTTTAGTTCCTCAAGAGTTTTCGGATTTTCAGGTTCAAAATTCTTGTCCAATAATAATGATTTAAATCTACTTCTTCTTGAAACTTTTGTTTCATTATTACTTTTTAAATTATTTGTGTTTTTAACTGCGGCGCTTCTGTTTATCGTTTTTCTGGCTAAATTAAGTCTATGTGCCTTTCCAATTACAGCATTTCTAGACACCTCACCAATTATTTGGGCAATTTGGCTAGCTGTTTTGCCCTTTCCCCAAAGTTCTCTAAGTTTTTCCTCTTTTTCTGCAGTCCAAGACATTTTATAGATTTAGTACTGTATTTAGTGTTTTTTACATTATTAAACACAATATGTATACTTTGAAAAGCAAAATATGAGCTTTTTTCAATTTTTTTTAAAGTTTTCAACAAATTTAAATAGTTTTCACCTATAAGTAGGTTTTTATGAAAGAGTTAAATAACAAAGAATACACAATAGGAAAAATAAGGCCTGGCCACGTTAATTGGATTGGCGCGTGGACACTCTATAAAAAAGAAGTTTTAAGATTTTTTATAGTTTGGATTCAAACCTTGCTGTCTCCTCTTATTACGTCTTTGTTATTTTTAGTTGTATTAACCTTAGCGATCGGAAGTAATAGAGGATTAGTTTTAGGAGAAAACTTTATCGTATTTTTAGCTCCCGGCTTAATTGCAATGCAAGTTATACAACAAGCTTTTTCACATACATCCTCTTCAATGATGATTGGAAAAATTCAGGGAAATATCGTTGATATTTTGTATGCGCCACTATCACCCGCAGAAGTTACGCTGGCAATAATATTAGCCGGATGTACGAGAAGTATAGTTATAACAATAATTTCAATTCCGGTGTATTTGTTTTTTGTTGATTTAGAAATTGTTAATTTTTTTTATGTTATTGCTTTTACATGTCTGGGTTCTTTTATTTTAGGCGCAGCTGGTTTTATAACCGGACTTTGGTCAGAAAAGTTTGATCATATGGCTTCTATAACTAATTTTTTAATTGTTCCTCTATCTTTTCTTTCTGGCACATTTTACACAATAGAAAGATTGCCTGATATTTTGCAAAAAATATGTTTAATTAATCCGTTTTTTTATATTATAGATGGATTTAGAGCAGGTTTTATAGGAGCATCTGACGGTTCTTTAAAAATTGGAATGATATATTTACTTTTACTATCTTTTGTTACTTGGTTTATTGCATATTATTTATATAAGAAAGGTTACAAGATTAAAACATAAAATGAGCTCTTTATTAAATACCTACGCCAGAAAAAATATTTCATTTAAAAAAGGTAAAGGTTGTTATTTATTTACAAAAAGTGGCGATAAATATTTAGATTTTGTTCAAGGAATAGCTGTTAATGTTTTGGGACATTGCAACAAGTCTCTTGTAAAAGCAATAAAAATTCAATCTGAAAAATTATGGCATGTTAGCAACGCTTTTATTATTCCAGAGCAGGAAAAGTTAGCTAAAAAAATAACAGATAATACATTTGCAGATTTTGTTTGTTTTCAAAATTCTGGCACTGAAGCTACTGAGGCTAGTATTAAAATTGCAAGAAAATATTTTCATAGTATTGGAAAACCAGAAAAAAATACTATTATAACTTTTAAAGGCGCGTTTCATGGCAGAACTTTAGCAGCTTTGTTTGCCGCTAATAATCCTAAACATATTGAGGGCTTTGGTCCAAAAGTAGAGGGTTTTCATCAAGTACCATTTGCAGACCACGAAACATTAAAAAAATCTATTAATAAAAACACAGCAGCAATAATGATTGAAACTATAATGGGAGAGGGTGGAATAAAAGTTGTGCCTGATTTTTGTTTAAAAGGACTAAAGGAATTATGCGATGAAAATAATTTGCTTTTAATTTTAGATGAAGTTCAGTCCGGCATAGGCAGAACTGGTAATTTTTTTGCATTTGAAAAATCAGGAATAACACCAGATATAGTTCCTATAGCAAAAGGAATAGGAGGTGGTTTTCCACTTGGTGCAGTTTTGCTTTCAAAAAAGGTATCAAAAGGGATGACCCCTGGATCTCATGGAACAACATTTGGCGGCAATCCTTTAGCAATGTCCGTCGGCAATGCAGTACTTGATATAATTTTTAAAAAAGGTTTTTTAAAACAAGTAAGTAAAAAAGGAAATTACTTTGATAAACATTTACATAAACTTCAAAAAAAATATCCTCAAATTATAGAAGAAGTAAGAGGAATAGGTCTAATCAAAGGTTTAAAGCTTCTAGTTAACAATTCAAAATTTATGGAAAAACTCATGAAAAATAAAATGTTAACAGTAAAAGCTGAAGAGAATGTTATTAGACTTTTTCCACCTCTCACAATAAATAATAATGAAATAGATGAAGCTATTAAAAAACTCGATAAAACATGCAAGGACATGATTTAAAATGAGTAATTTTATTAATATTAGCGAAGTATCTAAAAGCGATTTAAGAAAAATTATTAATCATGCAAAATTAGAGAAAAAAAATATATCCAAAAAGCTTAATAAACCTCTTGCAGATAAAATTTTAATTATAATATTAGAAAACCCGTCTTTGAGAACGAGAATTTCTTTTGAACTCGCAATGAAACAGTTGGGTGGTGACGTTATAATTTTAAATCCCAAAGAAAGTCATTTTGGAATCGGAAATGAAAGTACAGAAGATACTGCTAAAATTTTATCTAAATATGGAAATATTGTTTTAATGAGAACCGAGAAACATAAAAATTTTTTAAACTTTTCAAGACATTTAAAAATTCCTATTATTAATGGATTAACTAATTTAAGCCATCCTTGTCAAATTATGTCAGATATTATGACGTTTGAGGAATTGAAGGGACCTATAGCCAACAAAAAAATTGCTTGGCTGGGAGACGGAAACAATATTGCTTATTCTTTAATTGAGGCTTCAGTACAATTTAATTTTCAACTATCTATTGCTTGTCCCAAACAACTAAAACCAAACAACAAAATTATTAAATGGGCAAAAAGTAAAAAATCTAAAATTTTAATAACAAAGGATCCAAAGGAAGCTGTTAAGTTATCTGATTGTGTTATGACGGATAAATGGATTTCAATGAGTGATAGAGTTAATAAAAATAAAAAAAGAAAATTACTTAAACCATATCAAGTAAATAAAAAAATTATGAACTATGCTAAAAAGGATGCAATATTTATGCATTGTTTACCAGCAAACAGAGGAGAAGAAGTTACCGATGAAGTTATGGATGGCAAACAATCTGCTGTTTGGCTTGAGGCCTTAAACAGAATTCATGTTCAAAAAAGTATTATTGAGTGGTGTTTAAAATATATTTAAGGTGTTGGCAAAGGATTATCACTCATGCTATTTAAGTAAAGTATAACCGAAGCTCTTTCATCTTCTTTTTTTAAACCCGCATAAGCCATTTTAGTTCCTTTAATCCAGTCTTTAGGTTTAATTAAAAAACCATTCATCTCTTCAAAGGACCATTCTTTTCCATAAGCAAGTAAAGCTTTAGAATATTTGTAATCAGAAAGAGAACCAGTTTTTCTTCCGATTACACCCCATAATGCTGGACCAATTTTATTTTTTCCATCTTTAGCTATACTGTGGCAGGCAGCACATTTCTTAAAAACTTTCATACCGTTTTCAACACTACCCAATGCTAATAAAGTTTTTATATCTCCCGGTTGTAAACCCTCAGATTCCGAGGACACTGTTTTTACCGATGTTTCACTTGAAGTTCCAGTTACAATGTAAGCCGATTTTTCAGGTTTTTCTACATAATACACAACATCAGAAAGTTTATTAATTCCAATGATCAGCACCAAAGTTAAAACCACACTTACAACAATTTTGCTCATTTTATAAAAGTCTTTAAATTTACTAAAAACTAAATTTAAGATATATCATGAGTTTAAAAAAAAAACTCGAGATAATATAATTTAATTTGTGACCTTTAGACGCATAATTTTAATTTTTTATGTTAAAAACAGTCGTAATTATACCTAGCCGTCTGCATGCAGAAAGACTTCCCAATAAGCCTTTAGCAGAAATTAATGGCTTACCGATGATTGTACACGTTATGGAAAGAGCTAAAGAATCAAAAGTTGGCGATGTAATTGTTGCGACGCCTGACAATGAAATTTTAAAAGTAGTTGAAGAGAATAATGGAAATGCATTTCTAACTACAAATGAACATAAAACCGGAAGTGATCGTATTTTTGAAGTCTTTAAAAGTGAATATAAAAATAAAGCAAACATCATTATCAACTTACAGGGTGATATGCCAAATATAAAACCAGACTCGATTGCAAAATTAAATAAATTTATGCAAGATAACAACTGCGATATTGGAACATTGGCATCTGAAATTAAAAATCAAGATGAGCTGAATGACACAAATATTGTTAAAGTAGAACTTGAAAAAACACTAAACGATGACAATTTTTTAGAAGCAAAAGATTTTTTTAGAAAAAATAATGTTTTAAAAGATAAAAAGGTATATCATCATGTAGGATGTTATGCATTTACAAATCAATCACTATCGAAGTATGTTGTTCTTCCAAGAACTAAAAAAGAAATAGAGAGAAACCTTGAACAGATGAGAGCATTAGAAAACAAAATGTCAATCAAAGTGGGTTTATGTAAATCTTTACCATTAGGCGTTGATACTATAGAAGATCTAGAGAAAATTAAAAAAGAGATGAAGTAATTATGGCTGATAAAATTAAAGTTGCTTTACAAGGAGAAAAGGGCGCCTATTCACATATTGCGAGTTTAAATATTTTTCCTAACGCAGAAATAAACTTCTGTGCTACTTTTGAAGAAACATTTAAATTAGCAAAAGAAAATTCTGAATATTGTATAGTTGTGCCTATAGAAAATTCTTTAGCAGGTAGAGTAGCAGATATACATTATTTGCTTCCAAAATATAAATTACAGATTCATTCAGAACATTTTCAAAAAGTAAGTCATAATTTAATAGGCATTAAAGGCTCAAGTATAAAAGATATAAAAACTGTTAGAAGTCATGCCCAGGCTATAGGTCAATGTCAAAAAATAATATCTCAATACAAATTAAGACCGATTATTTCTGCGGACACTGCAGGTTCAGCTAAATTTATTTCACAAAAAAAAGATAAAACTGATTCTGCTTTGGCCTCGGACCTTGCAGCTCAGATTTATGGATTAGAAATATTAAAAAAAAATGTAGAAGATGAAGTAGGCAATGTAACAAGATTTTTAATCATGGGTAATGAAAAAAAACATCCAGAATTAAAAAATAAGAAATATATCACAAGTTGTATGTTTCGAGTTAAGAGTATACCTGCCGCCCTTTATAAAGCGCTTGGTGGTTTCGCAACCAATGGGGTAAATCTATGCAGGCTTGAAAGCTTTGCTGTAAAAAATACATTTCAACAGGCAAATTTTTATGTTGATATAGAAGGCCATATCGAAGCGCTTCCAGTGCAAAAAGCTCTTGAAGAATTAGGCTTTCATACACAAAAATTAGATATTTTAGGGGTATATGAAGCAGATAAATTTAGAGATAAAAAATAATTCACAACCTATTCATATATTGTAGTTATTAATTCTATACTGATATAATAAAAAGGGGGCTGGCAGCAGGTGATTATTTCACTAATCCGGTCAGATCTGAAAAGAAGCAGCCGTAATGAAAATATTTCAGGTTGTTGTTTAGCCTCCTACTGCTTTTAATTATGGACAAAATATTTCACACGGTTTTGGCTTTAAAGTACAGACCACAAAAATTTAGCGATCTAATAGGTCAAGAAACCATGGTTCAAACCATAACAAATTCAATAAAATTAAATAAATTACCAAATGCATATTTGCTCACTGGTATTAGAGGCGTAGGAAAAACTACAACAGCAAGAATTATAGCAAAAGCATTAAATTGTAAAAACGATTTTGAGCAAAATGAAAAATCTAAAACTGGAGAAAGCTGCAAATGTGAACACTGTGAAGCTATATCAAAATCAAATCATATAGATGTATTGGAAATGGATGCAGCTTCAAGAACTGGTATTGATGATATAAGAGAATTAATTGAAACATCCAAGTACAACCCAAGTATTGCAAAGTATAAAATTTTTATTATCGACGAAGTTCATATGTTGTCGAAACAAGCTTTTAACGGACTTCTCAAAACTTTAGAAGAGCCACCTAAACATTTAAAATTTATTTTTGCTACTACTGAGGCAAACAAGATACCTATTACAATTATTTCTAGATGCCAGAGATTTGATCTCAGGAGGATAAATTTAGAGACAATAGTTGAAAATCTAAGAAGAATATCTGAAATAGAAAAAGGAAAAATTTCAGAAAGAGCATTAGAATTAATTGCAAGAGCGTCTGATGGCTCAGTTAGAGATTCATTGTCATTGTTAGATAAAGCTCTCATAAGTCAAAAAATTGAGGACAAGGAAATTGACGAAATTCATGTACAAAAGATCTTGGGATTAGTTGATAAAACTAAAATCATTGAACTATTTGAGAAAGCAATATCAGGAAATTATGAAAATAGCATAAGCAATTTACAAAGTTTAATTGACGATGGCATTGATCCAAGATTATTTTTAAATGAATTTCTAGAAATTATATTTTTAGTTAGCTCAATTAAAAAACTTAATTTAAAGGCAAGCGACTATTCATTAAATACAAAAGATTTTGATGTTTTAAAATCAATAGCAGATCAAATAGATTTGACTTCATTGTTTACCATATGGCAATTCACCCTCAACACAATAAAAGAACTTCCTATTGTTCAAAACCAAATTATCTCATTAAAAGTTTTTATTATAAGATTAGCGCATTTGAAAGATTTGCCAAATCTGGAAGAGATTATAAATAATGAAAATGATATTTCAAAAAGCGAAAGTTTAAGCAATATAGACAATCTGAGAAATTATTCAAATAATCCAAAAGATAAAAATAATAATGAATCAAATGACCAAATTAAAAATATCATTCAAACAAAACCAATAGAAAATATAAAAAATAAAAGTGAGGAATCTTTACATAATAAAACTGAAACTATTGGAAGCTTTGATGAATTGCTGAAGTTAGTTTCTAAAAAAAGAGAAATAGAATTAAAATATGATTTAGAAAATAATGTAAATTTAATAAAATTTTCAGAGTGCAAGATTGCAATAGGTATTAACGAAAATTTAAGTAAAAATTTTATAAGAAAATTATCTGAAAAATTATTTGAATGGACAAAAAAAAGATGGATAATTTCACTTTCCAAAACGAACGGTCAAAAGACTTTTAAAGAACAAAAAAAAGAAAAGTTAGAAAAACAAATTCAAGATGGAAAAAATTCAAAAGTATTTAAAGAATTCATTAAATATTTTCCAGATGGCGAACTAATTGATGTTAAGGAAGAAGATTAGATATGGCAAATTTTTCAGAAATATTAGATCAAGCTAAAAAAATGCAAGAAAAAATGAAACAAACACAAGAAATGATCAAAAATTTAGAAATAACAGGAAACGCTGGAGGAAATTTAGTTAAAATAACTTTAAATGGAGATAGTGAAATAAAAAAAATCGATATTGATAAAAGTATATTCAATGAAAAAAAAGAAATGTTAGAAGATTTAATTATTGCTGCACACACTGATGCTAAACAAAAATTAAAAATTAAAACTAATGAAGAAATCTCGAAAGTAACTGGAGGCGTAAATTTACCTGAAGGCTTTAAGTTTCCTTTATAATTTATGCAAAATAATTTAAACGAAATAGAAGAGTTAATTAATTTAATTTCGAAATTTCCTGGCTTAGGAAAAAAATCAGCTAAAAGAATTGCATTAAAATTGATAAACAATAAAGAAGCTTTGGTTAAGCCACTAGCGAAAGTATTGGGTCAAGTTTATAAAAATGTTGTTAGATGTAAATCTTGCGGAAATTTCAAGAATGAAGACAAGCCATGCGTTTGTTTAGCTAAAAACAAGTCGAAAAAAATTTGCGTAGTAGAAAACATAGCTGATATGTGGGTAATTGAACAAACAGGAATTTTTGATGGAGGCTATCATATTCTTGGAGGTACACTGTCTAATAACAATAGGGAAGATCAACTGCTAATACCTTCATTGATTAATAGAGTTAAAAATGAGTCAATCAATGAATTGATTTTAGCAACTAGCGCTACTGTTGAGGGTCAAACGACCGCTCACTATATTCAAAATGTTTTAAAAGATACAAACGTAAAAATCTCAAAACTAGCACAGGGATTGCCCATAGGAAGTGAGATTGAATTTTTGGACGATGGAACGTTATTTTCTGCTTTTAAAAATAGATCTTTAATTAATACGAGTTGATTTTTTTTCAATTCTTCTCTTATGAAGTATAGGTTCAGTGTATCCTGAAGGCTGGTTAATTCCATTCAACACTAAATCACACGCAGCCTTGAAGGCAATTGATTGATCAAAATTTTTAGCCATTTCGAAATAGCCCGTTCTTCCAGAACGCAAATAAGCAGGATCATTTTTATTTTGATTATCTACAACTTTTGCCATTTTTTTCATAATTTCTAAAACTTGTTCTTTGCTACAGATTCCGTGATGAAGCCAATTTGCAATGTGTTGTGATGAAATACGTAAAGTTGCTCTATCTTCCATTAATCCTACATTGTTAATATCAGGTACTTTCGAACAACCCACACCTTGATCTATCCACCTAACTACATATCCTAAAATACCTTGTGCGTTATTTTCTATCTCTTTTGTGATTTCTTCCACTGACCAATTTGGTCTATCAGCAACTGGAATTTTAAGAATATCAGAAACTTTTGCTCGCGGTCTATTTTTTAATTCTTTTTGTTGAGAAAAAACGTTTACTTGGTGGTAGTGTAACGCATGAAGAGTGGCGGCAGTTGGTGATGGTACCCATGCACAGTTTGCTCCAGATTTAGGATGATTGACTTTTTGTTCAATCATGTCTGCCATTTTATCTGGTGCGGCCCACATACCTTTTCCAATTTGTGCGATTCCTGAAAAACCACATTCTAATCCTACATCTACGTTATTATTTTCATATGCAGAGATCCATTTTGAAGACTTCATATCTCCCTTTTTGATCATGGGGCCAGCTTCCATTGAAGTATGCATTTCATCACCAGTGCGATCTAAAAATCCTGTATTAATAAAAACGACTCTATTTTTAACAGCTCTAATACATTCTTTTAAATTTACAGTTGTTCTTCTTTCTTCGTCCATTATACCAATTTTAATAGTATATTTTTTTAGATTTAAAACTTTTTCTACTTTTTCAAATATTAAATTTGTAAATAAAACTTCCTCTGGTCCATGCATTTTTGGTTTTACAATATAAACCGAATTTGTTTTTGAATTTCCTTTATTTTTAAAATCGTGAATTGCAGCAGCAGTGGTAATAAATGCATCCATAATACCTTCAGGAATTTCTGTTTTATCTTCTAATAAAATTGAAGAGTTGGTCATTAAATGTCCTACGTTTCGATTTAGCATTAAAGCTCTTCCATGTAATTTAATTTTATTTCCATCGGGAGAAATATATTCTCGATCTGGATTTAGTTTTCTTACAAGTTTTTTTCCATTTTTCTCTCCTTCGTATTGCAAATCACCTTTCATTAATCCTAACCAGTTTCTATATCCAAGAATTTTATCTTTAGCATCTACTGCTGCCACTGAGTCTTCGTGATCCATAATTGAGGTAATGGCAGACTCTAAAATTACATCACATATGGCGGCGTTATCTTTAAGTCCACCAAGTTTTTGGCTTGGATCAAATTTAACTTCTATGTGTAGATTGTTATTTAAAAATAATAACGAAGATATATCATTTGATTTTTTTGAATAACCTACAAATTGTTTTGGATTTTTAAGTTTTAATTTAAGCTGATTATTTTCGACCAAAGGTATTGAACTTAAATCTTTCCAGCTACCACTTTGAAGAGGAACATGGGAATCTAAAATATTACGGGCAAATTTTATTACTTTTTCTCCTCGAATATAATTATATTTTTTTCCTCTCTCAGCTCCATTAGATTCTGAAATTACATCCGTTCCATATAATGCATCGTATAAACTACCCCACCTTGCATTTGCAGCATTTAAGGAGTATCTTGCATTCATCACTGGCACTACTAGTTGTGGACCAGCAATATTACAAATCTCATCATCAACATTTTTTGTCTCTATAAGGAAATTCGGCCCTTCTTCAACCAAATATCCAATTTCTTTTAAGAAGTTTTTATAGGATTCTAAATTAAATTCTTTACCTTTGTTATCTTTATGCCATTTATCTATTTTTTTTTGTATTTGCTCTCTAATAGTTAATAGCTCTTTATTTTTCGGAATTAATTCGTGAACAGATTTATCAAAACCTTCCCAAAATTTTTTATTATCAATACCCGTACCTGGCAGAAGTTCATTATTAATAAATTCTACTAATTCTTTTGCGACTGATAATTTTCCTTGAGAAATGTACGTCATATTGTTATTTCGACAAAATTTCGCCACTAATTTTTATATTTGTATTCATTTAACCTTAATTTTTATATAAAATGTTTTTTTAATTCAATAAATTAATTTAAATGAAAAACTATTTAGAATTTGAAAAAGAAATAAAGAATTTGGAAACTGAACTTTCAAACTTAAAAGATCCCTATGATAAAGAAGGTATTTCCGAGGTTAACACTGATAAAATAGACTCACTACAAGTTGAATTAGATGAAAAGCTGGGTACAATTTATGCAAATTTAAATAGATGGCAAAAAACTCTAGTTGCCAGACACGAGGAAAGACCTAAAGCAAAATATTATATAGAAAATATATTTGAAGATTTTATCAATCTTAGTGGAGATAGAAATTCTGCTGAAGATAATTCTGTAATTGTGGGTTTTGCTAAATTTTTAAATAATTCAGTTTTAGTAATAGGACAAGAAAAAGGAGATGATTTAGAATCAAGAATTAAAAGAAATTTTGGGATGATGAGACCCGAGGGTTATAGAAAGTGCATAAGATTAATGAAGCTTGCAGATAAATTTAATATTCCGGTTATATCATTTATTGATACACCCGGAGCATATCCTGGAGTAGGAGCAGAAGAACGTGGGCAAGCGGAAGCAATATCTAGTTCAATAGAATGCTGTATGTCTTTAAAAGTTCCGACAATATCAATAATTATAGGCGAAGGAGGATCTGGCGGAGCAATTGCTTTAGCATCTACCAACAAAGTTTTAATGTTAGAACATTCAATTTATTCTGTAATTTCTCCCGAAGGATGTGCTTCTATATTATGGAGAGATCCTACGAAAACTGCTGATGCCGCTGAAGCTATGAAGTTGAGTGCACAAGATTTGTTGCAACAGGAAATTATTGATGAAATTATTCCAGAACCAATCGGTGGTGCTCATAGAGATAGACAATTAACAGTAAAAAAAATAATTAATTCATTAAAAAAAAATCTAGAAGAATTACAAAAGCTAAGTAGAGACGAAATTATAAATCAAAGAAAAGAGAAATTTTTGAATTCAGGAAAATTAAGCACATCCACTTTCCCTTATATAGACAAATTAAGCTTTGGAGATAGTATTAAAAAGATTTTTAGACAAGATATAAAAATTTCTAATTTAAGTAAAAAGAAATTATATTTAATATTAGGTGCAGGTATTATTTTTACGTTTGTGTTATTTTCTATTATAATTAAATAGTTTTAAATTGCTCCACAACAATTTTTAAATTTTTTTCCAGTTTCTAAACATCTGTCGTTTCTAGAAATTTTTCTATTTTTATTAATAATTAATAAACAGTTAGGTTTATTTTGGCTTAATTCACTAACACTTGGTTTTAAGATCTCTTTTGCTTGATCATCTTTTTCAACAGATTCTTTTTCAATTATTGTTAAATTATTTAAAAAAGATATTAAGTCATATTTCATTTTTTTAATTAGATTTTCAAAAAGTTCAAAGGCTTCTTTTTTGTATTCATTTAAAGGATCCTTTTGACCATAAGCCCTTAAGTTAATTACTTGCCTTAATTCTTCTAAATATTGCAAGTGAGATCTCCAAGAAAAGTCAAGTATCTGTAAAAAAACTCGTTTTTCTAATTCATTGTTATTTTTATCTCCCAGTGAGTTAGCACGTAAATGCTTAGTATCATTAAATTTTTTTTCAATTATGTTGGCAATTGTACCATCTGTTTTTATATTCAAGTTCTTAAGTTCATCCTCTTTTATTGATTTTCCAAGTATATTTTTAATTTTTAATTTAATATCATTTTCTTTATTATTTTTTTTTAGTTCATTTTTTTCTAAATTTAACTCTGATGATATTTCTTTTAAAAAGTTATTCGTTATTGATTCAATATTTTCTGAGTTCAAAATTTCTTGTCTTTGTGAAAAAATAGCCTGCCTTTGTTCGTTTGTTACATCATCAAATTTTAATAATGATTTTCTTATATCAAAATTTCTAGCCTCAACTTTTTGCTGGGCTCTTTCCAGCGCTTTATTGATCCACGGATGATTAATAGACTCATTCTCTTTAAGGCCAAATTTTTTTAATATTGAGTCTATTGATTCTGAGCCAAAAATTCTCATCAAATCATCTTCTAAACTTATAAAAAAAATTGAATTTCCTTCATCTCCTTGTCTGCCCGATCTTCCACGAAGCTGATTATCAATTCTTCTGCTTTCATGCCTTTCTGTTCCTACAATGAATAACCCGCCAAGACTTTTTACTTCTTTTTTTTGTCCGGCATGTAATTTTGTTATTTCTTTTTTTTCTTCTTCGCTTATTTTTTCTTTTTCACTAAGCATTACACTTAAATTTCCACCCAATTGAATATCCGTACCTCTTCCAGCCATATTTGTTGCAATTGTCACTGCACCTTTTTTCCCAGCTTGTGCAATAATTTTTGCCTCTTCCTCATGATATTTTGCGTTTAAAACTTTGTGATTTATATTTTTATTTTTAAGCAAAGAAGATACTTGTTCTGATTTTTCAATACTTGTTGTTCCGACCAATACAGGTTGTCCATTTTTATTACAGGAAGTAATTTGATTAATTATTGCATCATTTTTTTCTTTAGCTGTTCTAAAAATTTGATCATTCATATCATTTCTTATCATTTTTTGATTTGTAGGAACTGAAACAGTATTTAAACGATAAATATCAAAAAATTCTTCAGCTTCAGTTTGAGCTGTTCCAGTCATACCCGAAAGTTTTTTATAAAGTCTGAAATAATTTTGGTATGTTATTGATGCTAGTGTTTGGTTCTCAGTTTGGATTTCAACATTTTCTTTAGCTTCAATAGCTTGATGTAAACCATCAGAATATCTTCTCCCTTCCAAAACTCGACCAGTAAATTCATCAATTAATTCTACTTTTCCATTTCTAACAATGTAATCAGTATCTTTAGAAAATAAAGAATTTGCTCTTAGAGCTTGGTTAATGTGATGAACTAAACCCATGTTTTGAGGGTCATAGAAATTATTATTTTTTAAAATTTTTTGATTGTTAAGCATTTTTTCAATTTTATCTATGCCATTTTCAGATAGAAAAACATTTCTATTTTTTTCATCTATTTCATAGTGATCCTTGGTTAAAGATTTTACTATTTTGTTGGCAACAAAATATTTGTCAGATTTATCTTCAACAGCTCCCGATATAACAAGAGGAGTCCTCGCTTCATCAATTAAAATACTATCTACTTCATCGACAATACAGAACTCATGTCCTCTTTGAACGACTTCATCCAATGAATACTTCATATTATCTTTTAAATAATCAAATCCAAATTCACTGTTAGTTCCATAAGTAACATCACATTGGTAATTTTTCTTTCTTTCTGCATCTTCCATTCCATTTAAAATACATCCACAGCTTGTGCCTAGATAGTTATAAATTTTTCCCATCCACTCCGAATCTCTCTTTGCCAAATAGTCATTTACTGTAACTATATGGACACCTTTTTCTAAAAGAGAATTTAAATATACCGGCAAAGTAGACACCAAAGTTTTTCCTTCTCCAGTTTTCATTTCAGCAATTTTTCCTTGATGTAAAATAATTCCTCCCATCATTTGAACATCGTAATGCCTCTCATTCAAAGTTCTTTTTGAGGCCTCTCTTACCAAGGCAAACGCTTCGGGTAAAATTTTATTCAAACTAAGGTTATTATTTAATTTTTTTTTTAATTCCTGGGTTTTTTTTGGAAAATCCTCTTTTTTCAATTTACTAATTTCATTTTCTAAACTATTAATTTGAATAATAGTAGATTTAAGAATATCTAACTCTTTTTCATTAGTATTTTTAAAAAATTTACTTAATAATTTATTAATGTTAAGCATGATATAATTTATAATAATTAATGGTATTTATATAATCATTAAAGTTTAAAATTTAAACACATATGACAATTAATTTAAAAAATTTGTTAAATCCCAATATTAAAAGCTCCAAGATGGGGGAATTTCAAGAATTAGGACAAATCGATGGCCTTTCTATCTCATCAGTTTCTGCAGATCTATACGGTGATGGAAGAGATGATCTAACATTATTTTATTTTAAAGATGGAGCTAAATATGCTGCAATTTATACTAAATCAAAAATTACATCATGTTGTATTAATTGGAATTTAAGAATAAAAAAATTTTTTATTAAGGCTTTACTGGTCAATACAAAAAATGCAAACACATTTACCGGTATACAGGGCGCTGAAGCAATTAAAGAAATATCCAAACATTTGGCAAAATCTCTAACACTAAAGGCCGCACAAAATCCCGAAGGTATAAAAGAAGTTATTAAACCAACTGATTTATTGTTTGCCTCTACTGGAGTAATAGGCGAAAAATTTCCTACAAAAAAGGTAAAAGATAGAATTGGTTATTTAATAGATAAATTAAAATCTGAGCAAAATAAATTTGTATGGTTTAAGGCGGCTTCTGCAATCATGACAACTGATACGAAACCAAAATTAGCATACGAAGAATGTAAAATAGGAAATAAAAATATTAAAATTTCAGGTATTGCAAAAGGCTCAGGAATGATTGCTCCAAATATGGCAACAATGCTATCTTTTATTTTTACTGATGCAGATATTCCTTCAGCATTTTTAAAAGCTATTTTAAAAAAATGTGTTTCAACAACTTTTAACTCAATAACGGTAGATGGCGACACTTCGACTAACGATATGGTAGTAATTTTTTCAACGGGTAAGGTTAAAAATTCAAAAATTTATAATGTCTTAGATCCAAAGCTTAAAGAGTTTGAAAATGCTTTACATAAAGTTATGTTAAATCTATCTAAACAAATAGTTGCAGATGGAGAGGGAGCAAAAAAATTTATTACAGTTAAAGTAGTTCAGGCAAGATCATCATCGATAGCAAAAAGAATCGGATTTTCAATAGCAAACTCTCCATTATTTAAAACTGCCATAGCTGGTGAAGATCCAAACTGGGGCAGAATAATTATGGCAATAGGTAAGACAGAAGAAAATATTTTAATAAACAGATTAAAAATAAAATTTGGAGATATTTTAGTTGTAGAAAAAGGAAACCAGGCTGATAGCTATAACGAAAAGGATGTGAAAGAATACATGAAGTGGGGTTCTGTTGTTGTAGAAGTTGATCTGGGAATGGGCAGCGCATCACACACAGTATATACATGTGACTTCACAAAAGAATATGTAGATATTAATGCAGATTACAGAAACTAATACTTGTATTTAATAATTTTAATATTAAATTAATTTCTATGATTAAGTACAATCTTAAATGTAATAACAACCATAACTTTGATAGTTGGTTTTCGACATCTCAAGATTATGAAAAACTTAAAAAAAAGAAACTTTTAAGTTGCCCAGAATGTAATTCGCCTAAAATACAAAAATCAATAATGTCGCCAAATTTGAGTTATAATAAAAGTAAAGAAAAAGACAAAAAAAATGCCAAATTTTACAAGGAATTGAAAACTAAAATTAAATCACTTCAAAAATATATTGAAAAAAATTGTGATAATGTTGGTGAGAATTTTGCTCATGAAGCTCGCAAAATACACTATGATGATAAAAAATCTCGAGGTATTTACGGAACTGCAAGTTCAGAGCAAATGAAAGAATTAGCAGAAGAGGGAATTGAAGTTTCTTCAATACCGTGGGCAGGAAAAAAAGAACACTAATTTTTTTTAATAGTGGTTATATAATTCACACTTATATCTGAGTCAAATTTCCACGAGCCACTTAACAAATCATATTTAACACCCATTGTGTCTAGCAAGTTAAGTTTATTTTTGGTCACTAAACTTTCTAATTCGTTGGGAGTAATAAATTTATCCCACTCATGGGTTCCAATTGGTAGCCATCTTAAAATATATTCGGCGCCTAAAATTGCATGCGTATAAGATTTTAATGTTCTATTTAATGTAGCAACAAACATTAAACCATCATTTTTTAGTGCTTTGGAACAATGGTTAATAAATGCGTCTAAATTCGCAACGTGTTCTACTACCTCTAAATTTAAAATAACATCGAATTTTTTATTAAATTTTAAACTCTCTAAATTTCCATGGATATATTTTATTTTTAATCCCATTTTTTTAGCGTGGAGTTTTGCAACTTCTATATTTTTTTTTGAAGCATCTACGCCAGTTACATTGGCGCCTAATCTTGCCATAGGCTCAGACATCAATCCACCTCCGCAACCAATATCTAAAATATTCATTTTTTTTAAAGGATTGGATAATTTTGAATTTTTTGAAAAATGGAAAATGAGCTTTTTCTTAATATACTTTAATCTTATTGGATTAAAATTATGTAATGGTTTAAATTTTCCCACAGGATTCCACCATTCATGGGCTAATTTCTCAAACTTTTTAATTTCTTCAATATTTATCGTGTTCAATTTATTTTGATTTTCTTGTGCAATACTCTATTTAAGAGTAATTATTAAGTTTATTTTAAATTAAATTTTCTATTATGGCTAGAGTAGTTATAAAATTTGGAGGTACTTCTCTTGGTAGTATTGAAAAAATTACCAATGTTGCAAGTCTGATTAAGAAGAAAAAAACCAATAATGACGAAATTATCGTGGTTGTTTCTGCTATGGCAGGTCAAACAAACGATTTAATTGAAAAGTCGAAAAAAATTTCAAAAAATTATGATAAGGCTGAACTCGATGTTTTGCTGGCAACTGGAGAACAAATGTCATCTTCACTGCTATCAGCAGCTCTTATTGATCAAGGATGTAAGTCAAGATCTTGGTTAAGTTGGCAAATTCCAATAATAACCGAAGGACCACATAATGCCTCTAGAATATATAGATCTAACACAGATGAAATTAGTAAATTTTTAAAATCGGGAGGAATACCCATCATACCTGGTTTTCAAGGAGTTTCAAATATTTTTAGATTAACGACTATTGGAAGAGGCGGATCTGATGCATCAGCTGTAGCAATAGCAAAATTTTTTGATGCAGATTTTTGTGAAATATATACTGATGTTGAGGGTGTTTATACCACTAACCCAAACATGCATTCACAGGCCAAAAAAATTGATAAAATTTCTTATGAGGAAATTTTAGAAATGGCTTCATTGGGAACTAAAATTATGCAAGCTTCTGCAGTCCAAATAGCAATGCTTAATAATATTTCAATACATGTTCGATCTACCTTTTCAGAAAAGGAAGGAACAAAAATTTTGCCTGATGCAAAATTAGATTATGAAAAATCTGTAACAGGGATAAGCTTTTCAAAGAACGATGCCAAAGTTACTTTGATTGGTGTTAAAGATAGACCAGGAGTAGCTGCAAAAATTTTTGAGCCATTAGGTCAAAACGATATAAATGTGGATATGGTTATTCAAAATATTTCACCAGATGGAAAAGAAACTGATGTAACATTCACAATTAAAAGGGATCAATTGGATCAATCTATTAAATTAATGAATGATATTAAAACTAAAATTAATTACAAAAAATTGGTTTATGATGATAAAGTAGCAAAAGTGTCGATTATAGGAGCTGGAATGATCGTCAGTCCTGGAATTACATATAAAATGTTCAAATCATTAGCTGATGCAAACATAAATATTATTGCAATTTCTACCTCAGAAATTAAAATATCTGTTCTAGTAAATGAAGAAAAAACTTCAGAGGCAATTAAAATTCTACACAAAAATTTTAATTTAGATTAAATTAATGGAAATTAGGCCCTTTAGAAAAATTCAAAGAAAAGTAACAAATGTTATCAAAGTTGGTGATATTAATATTGGTGGAAATTTCCCAATAGTAGTTCAATCAATGACTAACACACTAACAAGTGATATTAAATCTACAGTAAATCAAATAAATCAGCTCAGTGAAGCTGGAGCCGAGGTCGTTAGAGTTTCATGTCCTGACAAAGAATCAACTTTAGCTTTAAAGAAAATTATAAAACAAACTAAAGTACCAATTGTAGCAGATATTCATTTTCATTATAAACGTGCAATTGAGGCTGCGCAAGCGGGGGCAAATTGTTTAAGGATTAATCCTGGCAATATAGGATCAAAAGAAAAAGTTAGAGAAATAATTAAGTCAGCGAAAGACTATAATTGTTCTTTGAGAATAGGAATAAATGCAGGTTCATTAGAAAAAAAAATATTAGAGAAATATAAAGAGCCTTGTCCAGAGGCATTAGTTGAAAGTGCACAAAATAATATAAACTTAATCGAAGACGAAGATTTTTTTAACTTAAAAGTAAGTGTTAAATCATCAGATGTAATGTTATCAATAAAATCTTATAGGCTATTATCAAAAAAAACTAATTATCCATTACATCTTGGAATAACAGAAGCAGGAGGATTACAAAGTGGTAGCATTAAATCTTCAATAGGCATAGGGACTTTATTAATGGAAGGTATTGGGGATACGATAAGAGTTTCGTTGTCAGCAAATCCAGTTGAAGAAGTTAAAGTAGGCTATGAAATACTTAAATCTTTACATCTAAGAGCCAGAGGGATTAACATTATTTCTTGCCCATCTTGCGCTAGACAAGCGTTTCCTGTAATTGACACAGTTAAAATTTTAGAGGAAAAATTGGCCCATATAAAAGAACCATTAACATTATCTATAATTGGATGCGTTGTTAATGGGCCAGGCGAAGCAGCGCAAACTCAAATAGGCCTTACTGGCGGCGGGCAAGGTAGCAATATGCTTTACCTATCAGGCGTTCCTCATAAAAAAATAGCGACTAAAAACATTGTAAACCAAATAGTAAAATTAGTAGAAGCAAAAGTTCAAGATATAAAAAAGAATTAAAAAGTCATTTAATGATATCCTTATTAAGAATTAAAAAAATAATTGACGATTATAACAATTTAGAAAAAGAACTTGCATCAGGACAATTAGACAAAAAAAATTTTATAAATAAATCTAAAGAATACTCAGTTCTAGGAGAGGTTATAGAGGTAGCAAAATCTTATAGTTCTTATGAAAAAGATAAGGAAGAACTAGAATCATTAATAGAAGACAAAAAAAATGAGTCAGAAATGTCTTTGTTGGCAAAAAAAGAATTATTGGATCTTAAAAACAAACACGAAAAAGATGAAAAAGATTTAAAGTTATTTTTATTACCAAAGGATGAAGCTGATAAAAAGAATGCAATAATTGAAGTTAGAGCAGGTACTGGTGGTTTGGAGGCTTCCTTGTTTGCTGCAGATATTTTTAAAATGTATGAAAAAGTTTGTTCCATTAAAAATTGGAATATTGAAATTATAAGTTTGTCAAAAAGTGAAGCCGGGGGTTTTAAAGAAGTTATAGCTCTTATTAAAGGTCAAAATGTATACTCTACTCTCAAATACGAATCTGGAGTTCATAGAGTGCAAAGAGTTCCAACAACAGAAACTCAAGGAAGAGTCCATACTTCTGCAGCGACAGTTGCTGTTCTCCCGGAGGCTGAGGAAATAGATTTAAAGATAAATGAAAAAGATTTAAGAATTGATGTATTTAGGTCAAGTGGACCAGGCGGTCAATCAGTAAATACGACAGACAGCGCAGTTAGGATTACTCACATTCCCTCAGGAATAGTTGTTAGTCAACAAGATGAAAAATCACAACATAAAAATAAAGCGAAAGCTATGAAAATCTTAAGATCCAGAGTGTATGAGGAAGAAAGAAAAAAAAAGGATGCGGAAAGAGCTCAAGATAGAAAAAGTAAAATTGGTAGCGGCGACAGATCAGAAAGGATAAGAACTTACAATTTTCCTCAAGGAAGGGTTACTGACCATAGAATAAATTTTACTATTCATAAACTTGAAGAGTTTCTATCTGGAGATGCCTTTAGTGAAATGAATGAAAATCTAAGGTCTCACGATCAAGAAAATCAACTTAAAACTATAAATATATAAATTATGATTACAAGATCACTTTTATTAATTGGATCAAATGAGTTAAAGAGGAAAAACATTGAAACTCATCAACTAGACTCCGAAATTATACTCGCAAATTTAGTTAAAGTTTCCAGAGAACAACTTTTGCTTGATGATCATAAGAATGTAACACAGGATGTATATAAAAAATTTAAAAAAAATATTTTACTAAGATCAAAATTAAAACCAGTAGCTCAAATCATAAATAAGAAAGAATTTTGGAGTACAAATTTTTTAGTGGGAAAAGACACATTGATACCAAGACCAGAAACAGAATTAATGGTCGAGGCAATACTCAAAATATTTAAAGGTAAAACAATTAATTTCTTGGATGTCGGTACTGGTTCAGGATGTATTTTGCTTTCTTTATTGAAAGAACTAAAAAATTCAAAAGGTACAGGTATAGATATAAGCCCCAAATCTATTAATGTTTGTAAAACGAACATTGATAAATTGCGTCTATTTAACCGAGCAAGAGTAAAATGTGTTGATTTTGAGAACTTCAATAATGAAAAATTTGACTTAATTGTGTCTAATCCTCCTTACATCCCATCAAGAGAACTAGCTAATTTAAGCCCAGAAATCAGAAATTTTGAACCTATGCAAGCTTTAAATGGTGGAATTGATGGACTTGACCTGATCGCAAAAGTTATTTACAAGACAGAAGAACTTTTAAAAGTAAACGGAATTTTGGCTATAGAGATACATATAGACCAGTATAGAAAAGCATCACAATTACTAGTAAAGAACAATTTTAGAATAATTGAAAAAGTGAAAGATTTTAAAACTAACATTCGTTGTATTTTAGGCACAAAGGTTAAATAAAATAAAGATAAGTCTTAAATTACTATTTAAAATAAAAATTATGTTACATATATTTTTCTAACCAATAAACAAATGCGAGATCACAAAAGAAGAAATAGATTTAGGTCAAACGGAAGGCATTTTAGAAGAAACGGGGCATTTAATAACCATAGCTCCGGAACGTCTTTAGGAAACTTTAACCGGGTAAGAGGAAGTCAGAGTGCTGCTAAACTTTTGGAAAAATACACTAATTTAGCAAAGGAAGCATTGTCCTCTGGAGATAAGATTCTTTCAGAAAACTATTTTCAGCACGTAGAGCATTTTTCAAGAATTTTAGCTGATAGAAATTCAGAAATATCCAACAAACTAAGCACCGACAAAATACCTGATAAAGAAAACAATCAAATACAGGAAAATTTAGAAAAAAGCAAAGCGGCTACAGACAGCAAATAAAGGTTTACTAACTTTTAGAATTTATTGTCTCAGCAATTAAAACATCGGTTCTTATTCTTTGAATTTCAAACGCTTCTCTCTCTTCATTTTTTAAAATCTTTCCAGAAGGTAATTTTAAAGTTTGAGAATTGACTCTCTTTCCATTCACAATAACTTCATAGTGCAAATGTGGACCTGTCGAAATTCCTGTGGAACCAACATATCCTATAATTCTTCCTTGTTTTACTTTCGCTCCTGCTTTTATTCCTCTAGCAAATTTTGAAAGGTGAGCGTAGACAGTCGTATAAGTCGAGTTATGTTTTATTTTTACACAATTGCCACCACCACCACACCATTTTGCAAGAATAACTGTTCCTGTGCCAGATGCCATTATGGGAGTTCCTAACGGAGCAGCAAAATCAGTACCTCGATGCATTTTTGTAAAACCAGAAATTGGATGTTTCCGCATACCGAATGATGAAGATAGTCTTGCTCCATTTATTGGCGTCTTCATCAAAGCTCTTTGTATGCTTTTTCCGGACACATCGTAGTATCCATAATTTTTATTATTTCCAAATCTATATAAAGCCAAATCATTATTGTGAGTTCTCATTTGCGTAAATAATATATTTCCATTTTTTACAAACTCACCGTTCTCATCAAAAAATTTTTCATATAGTATTTGAAAAGTATCTCCTTCTCTAATATCTCTTTGAAAATCAATTTCAAAACCAAAAATTCTGGCAAATTCAACTATAATATTTGGTTCGACACCCACTTTAACTGCAGAACTATATAAATTATTTTTAATTTCATTTTCTATAAAAAATATTTTTTTAAACAATTTTGTTATAATTTTTTCAGATACAAATTTATTTTCTTCAGTTCTTTTAATTTTAACCATTGATGTTTTCGAGATTGGTATATCAACTTTATAAACACGATTTTCTTTTGAAATATTTTTTTCGATGACCAAATCTATAATCAGGTTTTCAGTCAATCTTTTTGTTATTTTTAGATTTTTAATTTCTTGTGAGATTAAATTAATATGTTTTTTATCAATTTCATAATATTTAAGGATTGAAGCAATAGTTTCACCTCTTTTCAATTTATGCTGAATATTAACATATGGTGAATTAATTTTTTTGGATAAAAAACTTTTAATTTTTGAATACTCATTGTGAGCATTTAACTTTTTATAAAATTCTTCCCTTTCAATTTCTATATGCTCTGAGTATTTTTTCAAACCATACATAGTAAAAGTAATTATTAAAATAAAAACTAAGTAATTAACCACCTTTATTTTTGAAAGACTTTTCAAAATTAATTTGCTTATGTCTGATAAAAATTCTGTAAAAATATTAACTATTTTTATTTTGTTAATGCTTCTAAATCGAACATTTTTTTTAATTTTAAAAAAAAGTAAACTGGTTACATCATTTGATTTTTTGATAAAATCATGGGAAATTTTGCTGAATTTTTTCAAAACATTGACCATCAATTTAAAGTTGTTTTTTTTTAATATCATCAGCAATTTAATACTTAAAAAAGCACCGTTTTTTAAGCTTTTTTTTACAATATAGAACTTGATTTATTCCTCATTTGGCTTATAAGCGTCCTTCTTCGACATTATATTTGTCGGATAATACGAAATTCAAGGGTTGGACGCAAAGGCTGGAAAGCTACGTCTGGTTCTTTAGCTCTTTTATATAGTAAAGATTTTTAAAAAGAGAAGTGTGGACGGTTAAGGTTACCAAAATTTGTCGTACACACTTCAACGAAAGTGTATTTATAATTTAATTTATTAATACATGAAGCTAGTGTGCGCCGTTATTAAACTTGAGAGTTTGATCATGGCTCAGAACGTACGCTGGCGGCACGCCTAACACATGCAAGTCGAACGAAGTAGCAATACTTAGTGGCAAACGGGTGAGTATAATGTGGGAATCTGCCATTTGGCCTGGAACAACACGAGGAAACTTGTGCTAATACCGGATAAGCCTTTACGGGGAAAGCTTTATGCACCGAATGATGAGCCCGCACTTGATTAGCTAGTTGGTAAGGTAAAAGCTTACCAAGGCTTCGATCAATAGCTGATCTGAGAGGATGATCAGCCACATTGGGACTGAGACACGGCCCAAACTCCTACGGGAGGCAGCAGTGGGGAATCTTGCACAATGGGGGAAACCCTGATGCAGCGATGCCGCGTGAGTGAAGAAGGCCTTTGGGTTGTAAAGCTCTTTCGTCAGGGAAGAAAATGACTGTACCTGAATAAGAAGGTCCGGCTAACTTCGTGCCAGCAGCCGCGGTAATACGAAGGGACCTAGCGTAGTTCGGAATTACTGGGCTTAAAGAGCACGTAGGTGGTTAAAAAAGTTGGTGGTGAAATCCCAAGGCTTAACCTTGGAACTGCCATCAAAACTTTTTAGCTAGAGTGTGATAGAGGGAAGCGGAATTTCTAGTGTAGAGGTGAAATTCGTAGATATTAGAAAGAACACCAATTGCGAAGGCAGCTTTCTGGATCACTACTGACACTGAGGTGCGAGAGCATGGGTAGCGAAGAGGATTAGATACCCTCGTAGTCCATGCCGTAAACGATGTGTGCTAGACGTTGGAAATTTTATTTTCAGTGTCGCAGCAAAAGCATTAAGCACACCGCCTGGGGAGTACGACCGCAAGGTTAAAACTCAAATGAATTGACGGGGACCCGCACAAGTAGTGGAGCATGTGGTTTAATTCGAAGATACGCGCAGAACCTTACCAACACTTGACATGTTCGTCGCGACTCTAAGAGATTAGAGTTTTCGGTTCGGCCGGACGAAACACAGGTGCTGCATGGCTGTCGTCAGCTCGTGTCGTGAGATGTTGGGTTAAGTCCCGCAACGAGCGCAACCCTTACTTTTAGTTGCCATCATTTAGTTGGGCACTCTGAAAGAACTGCCGGTGATAAGCTGGAGGAAGGTGGGGATGACGTCAAGTCCTCATGGCCCTTACGTGTTGGGCTACACACGTGCTACAATGGCACTTACAATAGGAAGCTAAGAGGCGACTCTACGCAAATCCTAAAAAGGTGCCTCAGTTCGGATTGTACTCTGCAACTCGAGTGCATGAAGCTGGAATTACTAGTAATCGCGGATCAGCGCGCCGCGGTGAATACGTTCCCGGGTCTTGTACACACCGCCCGTCACACCATGGAAGTTGGTTTCACCTTAAGGCAAATAGTAAACCCTCGGGATACATTTGACTACGGTATGATCAGCAACTGGGGTGAAGTCGTAACAAGGTAGCCGTAGGGGAACCTGCGGCTGGATCACCTCCTTTCTAAGGAAGATCAGAATTTTATTTTGATCAAAAAAGAACGGTAATGTGACCGTCCTCATTTCTCTTTTTATTCAATGTCTCTGTAAGTGCATAGGGGCCGGTAGCTCAGGTGGTTAGAGCGCACCCCTGATAAGGGTGAGGTCGGACGTTCGAGTCGTCCTCGGCCCACCAATTTTTAAGGGGGATTAGCTCAGCTGGGAGAGCGCCTGATTTGCATTCAGGAGGTCAGCGGTTCGATCCCGCTATCCTCCACCAGAATTGAGACATTTAGTTCTTTTAAATCGTAAATATTATTATCAATATCTATATCCGATTGTTTTCGGATTTTTATAAAATCTGTTAACAATCAAACAAAAATTTAATTTACACAGAATTTTTTTCTGTGCATAAATCAAGCGTTTAAGGGCGTATGGCGGATGCCTTGGCACTAAAAGACGATGAAGGACGTGGTATACTGCGAAAAGTTTCGGGGAGTTGTATGCAAATTTTGATCCGAAAATTTCCGAATGGGGTAACCCAACTCTTTATGAGTTACTTTACACTGAATTAATAGGTGTAAAGAGGTAACCTGGAGAACTGAAACATCTAAGTAACCAGAGGAAAAGAAATCAATTGAGACTCCGTGAGTAGTGGCGAGCGAAAGCGGACTAGGCCAGTAGTTAAAATTAAATAATTTGAATAGTTTGGAAAAGCTAACCACAGAGGGTGATAGTCCCGTAAAAGTAATGTTAATTTTTAACTCTTGAGTAAAGCGAGACACGTGAAATCTTGTTTGAATATAGGGGGACCACCCTCTAAGCCTAAGTACTTTTTAGTGACCGATAGTGAACTAGTACCGTGAGGGAAAGGTGAAAAGAACCCCTATTAGGGGAGTGAAATAGAACCTGAAACCGTATGCCTACAAACAGTCGAAGCTCTTTTTAGAGTGACGGCGTACCTTTTGTATAATGGGTCAGTGACTTAATTTGTATAGCAAGCTTAAGCCGATAAGGTGGAGGCGCAGCGAAAGCGAGTCTTAATAGGGCGATTAGTTTTACGAATTAGACCCGAAAACGAATGAGCTTACCATGAGCAGGTTGAAAGTAGGGTAACACCTACCGGAGGACCGAACCAGTTGACGTTGAAAAGTCTTTGGATGATTTGTGGTAAGGGGTGAAAGGCCAAACAAATTCGTAGATAGCTGGTTTTCCGCGAAAACTATTTAGGTAGTGCGTTGAATAAACATACTTTTGGAGGTAGAGCACTAAATGGGCTAGGGGGGAGAAATCCCTACCAAACCTAATAAAACTCCGAATGCCAAAAGTAATTCCTCAACAGACAGACTGTGGGTGCTAAGGTCCATGGTCGAGAGGGGAACAGCCCAGATCACCAGATAAGGTCCCTAAATTATGATTAAGTGTGAAAGGATGTGGAGATTCCTAAACAGCCGGGAGGTTGGCTTAGAAGCAGCCATCCTTTAAAGATAGCGTAACAGCTCACCGGTCTAATAGAGTTTCTGCGCCTAAGATGTAACGGGGCTCAAATCATATACCGAATCTGTGGGTGTGTAATATTTTTTAATATTGCACGCGGTAGCGGAACGTTCTGTAAGCCTGCAAAGGAATACCCGTGAGGGATTCTGGAGGTATCAGAAGTGCGAATGCTGACATAAGTAACGATTAACAGAGTGAAAAACTCTGTCGCCGAAAATCCCAGGGTTCCTGCGCAAGGTTAATCCGCGCAGGGTTAGTCGGCCCCTAAGGCGAGGGCGAAAGCCGTAGTCGATGGGAACTAGGTTAATATTCCTAGACCTGATGGTAGTGACGGATTTCATAAGTTGTTAACTCTTAATGGATTGAGTTGGCTGCGAAGAAGTTCCAGGAAATAACTCC
This sequence comes from uncultured Pelagibacteraceae bacterium, assembly GCA_902530215.1. Lineage (GTDB taxonomy): Bacteria > Pseudomonadota > Alphaproteobacteria > Pelagibacterales > Pelagibacteraceae > CABZZR01. The sequence continues at coordinate 65,465 of CABZZR010000002.1, read as the reverse complement.
ATCATAAGACCGTACCCTAAACCGACACAGGTGGATTATTAGAGTATAATTAGGCGCTTGAGAGAATGATGTTGAAGGAACTCGGCAAAATGCCTCTGTAACTTCGGAATAAAGAGGACCCATTTTAGGGCAACCTAATGTGGGTGGCACAAGCCAGGGAGAAGCGACTGTTTATCAAAAACACAGGACTCTGCTAACACGTAAGTGGATGTATAGGGTCTGACGCCTGCCCGGTGCCGGAAGGTCAATGCGATGGGTGCAAGCCCATTTCTGAAGCCCCGGTGAACGGCGGCCGTAACTATAACGGTCCTAAGGTAGCGAAATTCCTTGTCGGGTAAGTTCCGACCTGCATGAATGGCGTAACGATTTCTCCGCTGTCTCCAACATCAACTCAGTGAAATTGAATTCTCCGTGAAGATGCGGAGTTCCCGTGGTTAGACGGAAAGACCCCGTGCACCTTTACTG
>CABZZR010000002.1:0-62500 GCA_902530215.1 uncultured Pelagibacteraceae bacterium | reverse complement strand
GCTATAACAGTAAGTTTAGGACCTAATGATATTTACGCAAGATTTGCAAAAAAAATCAATAAAACCAATTTTGTTAAATTTAGAATAAACCCTGATCCAAAAACTAATTGGGTTGTAGGTTCAAATTATTATGAACCTTCTTATTGTTTGCATACTTACTCAAGAGCAACTGATGGACCTGGAAAAATTTTATCTTACACAACCAGGTCCAATATTGAAAATCTATTTGATAGCAAGTTTAACGAAAATTCATTTAAAAACATGAGTAAGATTTTATATACAGACAAACCCAATAGATCTTTTTTACTGCAAGATATTTTAAATAGAGGTTTTAACTTAGAAACAATATCAAAAAAAACAAAAATTTCACTTAAAAAAATCAAAAATTACTTTAATAAAAAAAACAATCTTAGTTTTTTAGATTTAAAAAAAATATGCAAAATAATTAATACTGAACCTTCTTTTTATATTGATAAAAAATTTACAGAGGACGCTATAGGAAAATATTATTTTGATTATAAAGACTCATTAAAAACAATTAGAAATTTTAAATCTTACGAAGTAGCGTCCATTGCATGCTCAGCTAGATCACCAGATTTATCAGGTTATTTCTTAAAAGTTGATAATAATTCTAAAAAAGAGGTTACTGATTTATTGGATAGTAACTGTTCTCACTATTTAGCAACTAAAGGTAGTCTTATCTTTTTTTCAAAAGAAAATAATAAAATTAAGAAAGTAAAAATGAGTGAAGGAGATTCACTTTGGGTTTCATCATACACGCAACACGGATTTGCAGGTTCGGGAGCATTAATCAAAATATCAGATGGTCAAAATTTTAATTATTTAGAAAAAATTGATATTACCAATACATATAATTTGAAGAAGACTCTGTCCAGAGGAAGAAAAGACAAAGTTAATTGGGGGTATGACATTGAGTAAAAAAAAATTTAGCATTTGGATAATAGGTCCTTCAGCAGCAGGCAAAACAACTATTTCAAAACTTTTATATGACAAATTAAATAAAAATAATTTAGTTTTAGTAGACGGAGACCAGGTAAGAGCTCTTTATGAGAATAACCTAGGTTATGATAAAATTTCTAGATCAAAAAATACCTACAGATATATAAATTTAGTTAACTGGCTAATGAATTATAATATCTCTTCTATAGTAGCTGTAATCAGCGCTTTTCAAAAAGACAGAATTACCTGTAGACAAAAAATCGAAAATTATTTTGAAATCTATTTAAAGAGTTCAAGAGATGTAAGGATAAAAAGGGATAAAAAAAAATTATACTTACCTGCAATAAATGGAGAGAAAAAGAATGTAGTAGATGTAGATATACCATTCGAAGAACCTAATAAGTGTGATTTTGAAATAAATACTGAGAATTTAACGCCAGAACAGATTTGTCAAAAAATCTTAGAAAAAATTAAAGTCGGAATAATTAAGGAATAATTTATGTGTGGGATTTTTGGTGGAATTGGAATAAGTAAGAATGATGCATTATCGTGCATAAACTTAATAGAAAGAGGAAATGACGGCATTAGCGTTGAAGAGTTAGGAAATTCAGTAATTTTTGCAGCCAGGAGACATCTAGTTAAATTATCAGGCAAGGAAAATAAAAATAAAAAATCTGATCAACCCTATCATTCTGCTGACAAAAAAACTTCTTTGATTTTTAATGGAGAATTTTACAATTTTGAGAGCTACAAACAAAAATTAAAAAAAAAAAAAATTTCATTTTCAACAACTGGAGATACAGAAGTTTTTTTAAAACTATATGAATCTAAAGGAATAAATTTTCTTTTTGATAATAATATAGACTCACTTTTTTCATTAGCAATTTATGACCAAGAAAAAAAGAAAATTTATATTGGTAGAGATTGGCCTGGACGTATACCACTTTATTATTTTTATGATGAAAATAAGTTTATTTTTTCTAGTGAACTTAAGGGGTTTAAAGGTTTAAAAAATATCAGTTTACAAGATCCAATCGAACTCGAGCCTGGTCACTATATTGAATATGATATTGTTAAGAAAAATTTCTCAAAGATAAAATTTTTTAAACCTTCTTTCAATATAATAAAAAAAGATACTGATATAAATAAAATCAGTCTAAATTTACATAAAATTTTAGATGAATCATCTAAAAATAGAACCATGGGAGACGTTCCTATTTGTACAATGCTTTCAGGAGGGATAGACAGTGTTTTGACAACATTTTATGTTTTTAAAAATTTGAATTTTAGGAAAATAGGGTATCAGCCTACTTCATATGTATTTTCAGTTAAAGGATTTGATTCAATAGATGTTCATAAAGCTCGTCTTGCTGCAGCAGGATTTAAGGAAATAAATCTTAAATTAGTTGAAGTTGAAGCTACAGGCGAAAATATTGTTTTAGATACCCCAAAAATAATCGAAACATTTGAAATGAGGAATATTAAGGCACTTAGTTTTTACCCTCTTCCAATTTACTGGTATTTAGCTCCTCAAATGAAAAAAGATGGATTTAAAGTTACGATTGGTGGACATGGTGTCGATGAACTTTTAGGAGCATATGATAGCTGGAAAGAGTTAAATAAACCTCACGATGTGCAAATTAGAACTATTAGTAGGCTAGCTTTTATAAATAATATTTATAATAACATGCTTAAAAGAGCTTCTATCATATTTATGAATAGAGGGCCTATTGAAGCACGTTTTCCGTTTTTAAATCATAAACTGTGTGAATTTATGCTTAGCATAGACAAACGTTGGTTAAAATTTAGTAAAAATAATGCAGATATTTTAATTAATTTGATAGATAAAAAAAAATTGGCCTCATTAGATAAAATTAAAAATATGTTGTCTGCTTACTTAGATGATGAAAAAAAATTTGATGAAAAATTTTCAGAAAAAGAAAAAAGTGATTTAAAAAAAATATTTTGGAAATTTCCTTTAATTATGTCTAGTTATATTGCTTCTGAAGAATCTTTTTTGGAATTTGATCAAGTTTTTAATCCAAAACTTAGAGGACAACATGGAGCAGGAATTACATCTCTAGAAAAAGATATTGTCACCAAATATGCTAAATTAGGAAAATCCGATACCGAAATTTTTAAAAAAATTTCATATGATGTTTTTATATAATTTATGAAAAAAATTAAAACTATATATGTGCCAATGGGAGCTGATGTAATTCACAGCGGCCATTTAAATATTATTAATCAGGCCAAGAAATATGGTGAGATTATTATAGGTCTGTTTACTGACTCAGCTATAGCTGAGTATAAAAGCTTCCCAATCATAAATTTTGAACAACGATATGAAATAATGAAAAATATTAGAGGTGTAAATCAGATTGTAAAACAAGATACTTGGGACTATTCAAAAAACTTAAAAGTAATTAAACCAGATTATCTTATACACGGAGATGATTGGAAAATTGGGATTCAAAGAAAAACGCGAACTAAAGTTATACAAATATTGAAAAAATGGGGAGGAAAATTAATCGAAATTCCTTACACTAGATCTCCACAGATATCTCATGTACATGAAAAAGTAAAAAATAATTTTTTTACCATAGAATCTAGAGTTTCAATTTTAAAAAGACTGATAGAATCAAAAAATATTGTTAGATTTATTGAAAGTCATAATCCTTTAACAGGATTAATCATAGAAAATTTAAAAATTACTTATAAAAATTCCTTTAGAGAATTTGATGGAATGTGGTCGTCTAGTTTAACTGATTCAGTAGCTAGGGGTAAGCCAGATAATCAGTCAGTAGATTATTCAACTAGATTAGGTGGTTTAAATGAAATTTTAGACGTTACAAATAAACCACTGATATTTGATGCAGATAATGGTGGTAGGATTGAACATTTATCCTATTTAATTAGATCTTTAGAAAGAGCTGGAGTTTCGGCGGTAGTTATGGAAGATAAAGTTGGTTTAAAAAAGAATTCACTTTATAAAAATCAATCAGGCGTAAAACAAGACAGTATAATAAATTTCTGTAAAAAAATAAGAAAAGCTAATGAAAGCAAACTTTCCAAAGATTTTTTAATAATAGCTAGAATTGAAAGTTTAATTTTAGGAAAAAAATTGGAAGATGCAATCAAAAGAGCCGAAGCTTATTCCCGTGCTGGCGCAGATGCAATTTTAATCCACAGCAAAAGTAAAAATTCTAATGAAGTTTTTAATTTTGCAAAAAAATTTAAAAAAAATAAATTTTATAAACCTCTTGTCGCTGTTCCCTCCACATATTCCAAAACGCATGAGAAAGACTTGGTAAAAAATGGTTTTAAAATAGTGATTTATGCAAATCATTTGCTCAGAGCAGCTTACCCAGCGATGTTGAATGCTGCTAGAACTATTTTAGCCAATCAAAGGTCATATGATGTTGAAAAGAAAATTAGTTCTATTAAAGAGGTTATTAATTTAATTTAGAAATGATCTATTCTGAAGATTTAATTAATATACTAAAAAAAAATGACATCTCTTTTTTTACTGGTGTGCCAGATAGTGTTTTAAAAAATTTATCTATTCATTTAGATACTTATAGTAATAAGTATCACAAAATGGCTGTAAACGAAGGTTCTGCAGTTGCAATCGCAATAGGCCACTATTTAGCGACTAAAAAATTGGCTTGCGTTTATTTACAAAATTCTGGACTTGGTAATGCCATTAATCCAATTATATCCATAGCTCATAAAAAAATTTATTCAATACCCATGTTGCTTTTAATTGGTTGGAGAGGTTCTCCTAATTCAAAAGATGAACCACAACACATGGTAAAAGGAAAAATTACTCCAAAATTACTTAAGCTTTTAAATATAAGTTTTTGTAAAATTAAAAAAACAAAGGATCTTAAAAATTTAGATACTTTAATAAAAAAATCATACAAGGATAAAAAAATAGTTGCTTGTCTTGTGGAAAACAAAATTTTAAAGAATAAAAAGAAAAAAATTTTAAACAAGTATAACAGTTCTAATATAAGCAGGAAAAGTTTTATTTTTGAGTTATTAAATTTAGTTAAAAGGGATGCAAAAATAATTTCAACAACTGGTTACACTTCAAGAGAATTGCTGAAAATAAGAACTGAAAAAAAAATCAAAAAAGGGAAAGATTTTTATATGATTGGTGGGATGGGACATTCATTATCTGTGACTTTAGGAATGAGTCTACAAACAAATAAACAAATTATTTGCATAGATGGAGATGGTTCATTATTAATGCATCTAGGCTCTATGTATAGTTGCGGTTTTAATAAAAATTTAAATTTAAAGCATATTTTAATTAATAATAATTCACACGAGTCTGTTGGAGGGCAAATAACAGGAGCCAAGCAAATAAATTTTAATAAACTTTCTAAAAGCTTAGGGTATAAAAGCTATTTTCGTATTACAAAAAAAGCAGAAATAAAATTTACTTTAAAAAGATTTTTAAGTAGCAAAAATTCGTCATTACTAGAGGTTCTAGTAGGCAGAAATGTTGCTGAAGATTTACCTCGACCTAAAAATCTTATCAAAATAAAAAAAAATTTTATCCTTTAATATCAAAGGTAAACCTATGAGAAATAAATTTGAAACATCCACGTTTAATGATTTAAAAATATTTATTCAAAATAAAAATTTTAAAAAAATATTTATTTTAACTGGAAAAAATTCATATAAATTTAGCGGTATAAAAGATGTCCTAAAAAAAATATTAAAGAATAAAATATGTAAATTTTATTTCAAATATTCTTCTTTTCCAGAATTTACTGAATTAGAGAAAATTATACATTCTTTAAAAAGTTTCTCACCAGATTTGATCATTGCTGTTGGCGGAGGAACAGTTATGGATTATGCAAAAATTGCTAATGCTTTAGAAAAAAAAATTAACTTAAAAAATGAAATAGTAAATTCTAAATACTCTATCAAAAGAAAATTTGCAAAATTGCTAGCAATACCAACTACTGCAGGATCTGGCGCGGAAGTTACGACAAACGCAGTTATTTATGTAAATAAAGTAAAATATTCAGTAGAAGGTGAAAAAATTAAACCTGATTATTTCCTTTTAATACCTAGTTTAGTTTTAGATTTACCAAAAAAAATTAAAGCTTCATCAGGATTTGATGCAATTTCACAAGCTATAGAGTCTATCATTTCCAAGAAATCAAATATAAACAGTGTAAATTTTGCAAAAAAATCTTTGGAAATTTCATTAAAACATTATTTAAGTTTTTTAAAAAATCCAAATAAATTTAATACTTCCGCCATGGGTTTTGCAGCAAATCTTTCAGGTAAAGCCATAAGTATATCTAAAACAACTGCTCCACATGCTGTATCATATCCCTTTACTTCAATTTATAATTTAAGTCATGGTCATGCAGTATCGTTAACATTAAATGATTTTTTGTCTTTTAACTTCAACAATTTAAAATATGCTAGTTGTGAATTTGATCTAAAAAAAAGATATAATATTTTATTTTCACTTACAAAAACAAAAAATTTTCAAGATTTAAACAAATATATTTTAAATTTAAAAAAACAAGCCAATTTAGAGTCTAATTTTAATAAATTAGGAATTAATTTAAGCCGCGATTTAGACAGAATAATATCTGGAATTAATATTCTTAGGCTCTCAAATAACCCGATAGATCTAAAAGAAAGTGATGTCCGATATATTCTTTCTAAAAAAAATTAAAGCTAAATAAATCACTAGTGCTATTTTAATAAAATAGTACAACATATAGTTGTTTCTTTAATTTAATGTTCATATTTTGAACATGATACTGTTCAATAATTGAACTATATGTTATAGTTTAGTTCAATTATTGAACACCATGATAGAAGACGAAAAACTCAAAATTTTAAGAACTGTTAATAATCACCCTAATTCGTCACAGCGAAAACTAGCTACCCAGCTTGGTTTTAGTCTAGGAAAATTAAATTATTGTTTGAATGCATTAAAGAGCAAAGGATTAATAAAGATAAAAAATTTCGAAAAAAATCCTCATAAAATAAGTTATTTTTATGTTCTTACCCCGAGAGGAATAAGCGCAAAGACTAAACTTACTGTAAATTTTATGAAGCGCAAAATGAAAGAGTATGATGAACTTAAATCAGAAATTGGCAAGAAATAATGTGGATAGTATTTAAATATAAATCCAAAGAATATAATATTTTAAAAAAAAATATTAAAATAAAGCTAGGAGATGATGTAAAATTTTATAATCCTAAAATAAAATATTCAAGATTAGCAAAAAATAAAATGAAATTTTTTGAAAAATATCTTCTAGATAATTATGCTTTTTGTTATTCAAAACTTTTTAAGGAAAAGAAATTATTATCTAGTTTATCATACATTAAAGGTCTATGTTATTTTTTGCAGGGCTATATACAAGATCAAACGCAGATAGTAAGTTTTATAAATTTTTGTAAAAAAAATGAAGAAAGTGACGGAAATTTAAAACAAAGTTTTTTTTCAGAATTTAAAATAAAAAAAGCAAAATTCTTAAGCGGTCCATTTTCAAATATAATTTTTGAAATTTTAGAAAAAAATAAAAGTAAGATTAAAATATTACTAGGTAATAAGGAAATACTTGTAAAAAATAATAAATATAATCTTTATTACCCAGTATAAAAACTAATTAATTTTTTATGACAAATGATTAACTCTCAAGTTTTTCAAAGTGCGGAGCCGTGCCAAAATATAGTTTTAAAAACAATAATTAATCAACTCCCAATAGAGATCTAAAAATACCTTAAACAAACCAATAAATACCAATTTAATTAAACTATGTTTTTACTTTTATCCATGTTATATTTTTATTACACTGAATGAAGATGAAAAAAATTAAAATTTCCCTTTGTGATCTAGCAAATGACCTAAATGGTATTGATAATAAGTCAATTCCAATAGGCATAGGTTTTATAAGTGCTTATTGTAAAAAAATACATAAAGAACTAATTGATATTAAAGTTTTTAGAACTTTCAAAGATTTTTGGAATGACTGCCTTAAACAATCTCCTGATGTTGTGGGCTTTGGTAGCTATGATTGGAATTACAACCTTACTATGTCTACTATTAAAAAAGTTAAAGAATTAAATAATGATTGTTTAATAGTTTTTGGTGGAGCAAACGCGGAAATTAACATGGATGATAATAAAGTTTTTTTAAAAGACAATTCTGAAATTGATTTTTTAGTTTATGGAGATGGAGAAAAACCTTTTAGCAATATAGTTAAAAATTATTTAAAACTTAACATGTGCAAAGATTGGAGAGACAAATTAAAAGAAATCCCAATAGATGGCTGCAGAACTTTGTATAAAGATACACTTGTTTTTGGCAAACCTTATGACGCTGTTATGGAATTAGATGATGTACCTTCTCCATATTTAACCGGAGTATTTGATGAGCTTTTAAAAAATCCAATACTTATGCCGATACTACAAAATATTAGAGGATGTCCATATAGATGTAGGTATTGTGTTTCAGGAACTCAACTTGGAAAAATAAGACATTTTAGTTTAGAAAGACTTAAAGAAGAAATAAATTTTTTAAGATTAAATGCAAAAAATAGATTCCTAAGATTTTCAGATGATAATTTTGGGATTATAAAACATGATGTAGATGTAGCAAAATTTGTAAGAGAGTCTTTTGATAAATACCAATATCCGGCTGCTTTAAAAGTTTATTCAGCAAAAAAGCAAAATGATAGAACTAGAGAAGTAGGTTTAATTTTAAAACCACTAATGACTTACGTAATTTCCTTTCAAACTACTACAAAATCTGTTTTAAAAGAAACAATTAGAGTTTCAGCCACTCATAAGGAAGCGATAGACTCAATTGGTTTTGCTAGGCAAAACGGCATGTCTACTGCAACAGAACTTATCTTTGGTCTTCCAGGAGAAACTTTAGAATCTTGGAAAGAAGTTATAAACACAACTTTAAATTATGGTTTTGATTCAATTTCAATGAATCCTCTTTGGTTATTAAAAGGTTCAGACTTAAATCAAAAGAATGCTAGAGACTTAAACGGATACAAAGGAAAGTTTATGTTAGCAGAGGATGCGGTTACCCAGCATGGTGATTTTTTGTCAATAGAAAGAGATGAAATAGCTGTGGAGTCCAAGAATTATACTTACGAAGAATGGAAAATGTTTTTGAAGTATCAAGTAAATATTTTGATGTCCAGTTATCATGGTTATGGAAAAGAACTTTTATACTACGCAAATAATATAGGTATTAAACCAATTCAACTTTTTGACTATATACTTAATAATCCTAAAAAGTTTCCAATAAACCATGAATTGGTTAGTTCATATGTTACTAACTATACTAACAATATGTTTGATACAGAAAAAGAATTATATGAATTTATAAATAAAAATTTGTCAAAGTTTAAAAAGGACAAGGAATCTTTAATACGAATGGGTAAAGCCAGAGGTTTACTTTCTTATATAGTGAAATATATTTTAAAAGATCCTAATAAAAAATACCTTAGAGAAATAAAAGATGCTATTTATGAAATTAAAAAGACAGAAAAGGTTAAAGAAATTACTGATTTTATATTTAAGTTTTCAATAGATTTATTAATAGACCCTTTCAAAGAAGTTTTTATACCCGATATTGAGATTGAAACTAAATATGATGTACATAGTTGGATAAGAGATGGCTATTCTAAGGATTTAACTAATTATAAATATGATAAACCTCAAAAAGCTTTGCTGAAATGTAGAAATGCAATAACAGTTAGTGAAACAATTAAAAAAGATAAAGAACACAAAAGAACAGATTGTTTCCACTTTTTTAGATACATGCCATCAAGTTTAATGAAAAGGTATGTTGATAAAATTGGAGAAAATATTTCACCATATCCGTTCAGGGTTGAAAGTTCATTAAGTCACTTTGATTAAATCAAAATAATAAAAATTTAATAATATAATAAAAAATGAGATTAAAAGAGGGTATTCATAAAGATCTAGGAAAGTTTAATTATATAGACAAAGAGACAATAATAACTCCATTTTTTACAAATGAGTATTGTGATTATTTAATTAAATTATTTGACGATTTTGGATGGGAAATAGATGGTCAAGGAAACTACGATACATATTTACATAAAATAAAAAATGGCAAAGAAGCTTGTAAAGATTTTTTAGAAATTATTAAACAAAAAATTGAACCTGAAATTGTAAAAAACTGGACTCCAGCTATTAAAGGAAGACTTTGGAAATACTATCCAGTTCCATTTGCAAAAAAATTTAGTAACAAAGGTCAAAGTGAACTTAATTTACATGTTGATAATTCATTAATTACTTTCTTTATTAAATTAAATGATAATTTTGGTGGTTGTAATACAGTTTTTCCAAGACAAAATTGGAATACTAGCAATTTAAAAAAAGGTGAGATGATGGTTATACCTGGGGTTATCACACATCCACATTATACAGAAAAGTTAGAATGGGGAGAAAAATACTCTCTTATTGGAAGAGTATCTATTTTAGATGTTAGAGAAAGCAGAAAACATTCGGATGATATTGAATCACTATAAATTCTTTAATGTTTTCTTTATGTTTAATTTAGTGTTAGTATAGAATTTAGATTATGTCACAAAGAGTACTATTTGTTGTTTACGATAACGGATCTTATGATCATGTATTTCCAATGGGAGTTGGAGCGATTGCAGCAATCTTAGAAAGAGATGGACACTCTTTTGAAGTATGGAACCAAGATATGACCCATTGTTCCGATGACTCGTTAAGAACTTATCTTGATGAAAATAAATTTGATGTTGTAATATTAAGTTTAATAGCCGGATATTATCAATATCAAAAAATGAAAAGTTTATCGAAGGAAATAAATAACTCTAAAAATAGACCTTTTTATATTTTGGGTGGTTACGGCCCAACTCCAGAACCTGAATTTTTTTTAAAAAAAGCAAAATGTGATGCTGTTTGCATGGGCGAGGGAGAGATAACTATATCTGAATTAATGAAAGCTTTAGACAATAAAGAAACAATAGAAAAAGTTCCTGGAGTTGCTTGGTTAGATTCTAATGGAAAGCTAAAATATAATCCACGTGCACCACTGGTTCATGATTTAGATTCACTTCCAATGACTCCTTATCATAAATTTCCTATGCATTATTACAGAATGTTAAGAATGCCAAAGGTAAAAGCAACTGACTTTGTTTTCCCATTGATGTCAGCAAGAGGTTGTTCATTTAAGTGTACTTTTTGTTATCGAATGGATCCAGGCTATAGAATGAGAAGTCCCGAGTCACTTCTTGATGAGATAGAAATGCTCCATAAAGATTATGGCATAACATATATAGCATTCCAGGATGATCTATTAATGTCTTCTGTAGTTCACACAGAGGCTGTATGTAAAGAATTTTTAAAACGTAATTTACCTGTAAGATGGAATTGTAATGGTAGACTAAATTACTGCAGCGAAGAATTATTACAACTTATGAAAGACGCTGGATGTAGGTTCATTAACTACGGAATTGAATCTATGGATCAAAAAGTTTTAAATAATATGAAAAAAGGACTAAGACCAGAAATGATAATTAGAGGAGTAGAAGATACTTTAAAAGTTGGCATCAGTCCCGGTTTAAATTTTATTTTTGGAAATAAAGGAGACAATAAAGAGACAATTAAAAAAACTGTTGATTTTTTATTGAAATATGATGACTTTTCTCAAAAGAGAACTTTAAGACCTGTAACACCATATCCAGGTTCACCACTATATTACGATGCTATTGAAATGGGTTTATTAGATAAAGAAAATCCGGCTGAAGACTTTTATGAAAACAAACATCTAAATTCAGATTTAATTAGCTGTAACTTTACTGAACTTACAGACGATGAATATTATGAGTGCTTAAGATGGGCAAATAGCACTTTAATGAAAAATTATTTTGATAAACAAAAACATAGTACTTTGGCGCAAATTGATTATTTATATAAAGAGAAAGATGTATCTTTTAGAGGTTTTAGACACAATGCTGGATCAGGACAGACTGGCGATAAATTTGAAAAAGGAAAAATATTAGATTTAAATGGCAATGAAGTAAATCTTAATCAAGATTATAACAAAAAGAAGGAAACGCATAATAGAGGCAACCAAGTACTTGACGGAATGACAAATTGGGAGAGTTCTACAACTTCAGATGGGGAAAGATTTTCTGGAAATTCTCAGGAATCTGATAACAAAAAAGGCCTTGAGTGTTACAACACTTATCTAAAAAGAAAAGCGGCAAGAGCAGAAGCAAAAAAAATAGCCAAACAAACAAAAATTGTTCAGTCAGAAAAAGAATCTGCACAGCACACCAATTAGCAGCAATTAAAAATATAAAATAATAAAATTCAATTTAAACATTAATGAAACCAATATTATTAATTGGAGGCGCAGGTTATATAGGCACTGTTCTTACAGAACATCTTCTTTCTAATAAACACAAAGTAAGATGTATAGATAATTTGGCTTATGAACAACATGGTGTTTTAAAGTTATTTCTTAAAAATAAAAATTATGAATTTCATAATTCAGACATAAGAGATAAAAACTTAATTAAAGAACACTTTAATGGAATAGAAACAGTTGTTTTGTTAGCAGGTATAGTAGGTGATCCAATATCAAAAAAATATCCAAGTATAACCACAGAGGTTAATTTAAAAGGCACTTATAATGTAATAAATATTTGTGAAGAAAAAAAAATAAAGCGTTTAATTTATATTTCTACTTGTTCAAATTATGGGATTACAGATACAAATAAAATTGCTGATGAAAATCATAAATTAAAGCCACTTTCACTTTATGCTAAAACAAAAGTAGAAATTGAAAATTTTTTAATTAATCTAGATAAAAAAAAAGAACTTAAACCCACTATATTAAGATTTGCCACAGCTTTTGGATTATCACCAAGAATGCGGTTTGATTTAACAGTAAGTGAATTTACAAAACAATTAGCATTAGGAAAGGAACTTGAAGTATATGATCCTAATACCTGGAGACCCTATTGTCACACAAGGGATTTCGCAAATTTTATTCACCAAGTGATAACTGCGAAAGTCGACGATGTAGCTTTTGAGATATTTAATGTTGGTGATAATAGAAATAATTTTACAAAAAAGATGATTGTTGACCAAATTTTAGAATTTTTTCCTGATGCTAAAATAAAATATTTAAGCAAAGGTTTTGATGCAAGAGACTACAGAGTTAACTTTTCAAAAGTAAAATCTAAATTTGGATTTACAGCAAGTTATTCTCTTAAGGAAGGAATTAAAGAATTAATTAAGGAAATAGAGAAAAAAAAATTTAAATTTGAAAATCAATATCAGTATGGAAACTATAAGTTAATTTTATAAATGATCTCACTACACGAACCAACAATTGTTGGAAAAGAAAAAAAATATCTCAAAGACTGCATCGATTCAACATGGGTGTCTACTTCAGGTAAATATATTAATTTATTTGAAAAAAAAATTACTAAATACACAAAGTCTAAATATGCAGTAGCTCTTAACAGCGGTACATCAGCTTTGCAAATAAGTTTAAAAATCTTAAAAGTAATGCCTGGTGATGAAGTCATAGTACCGACCATAACCTTTATTGCACCGGTAAATGCAATTGTTTACAACAAAGCTATTCCAGTTTTTATGGATGTTGACGACTATTTCAATATTGATGTTAAAAAAACAAAACATTTTCTCGAAAAGTGCACTTTTTCAAAAAAGGGATTTACCTATAACAAAAAAAGTAAAAATAAAATTTCTGCAATAATTGTAGTCCATACATTTGGTAATCTTGCCGATATAAGTTCTTTAGTTAAAATATGTAAAAAAAAAAATATCAAAATTATTGAAGACGCAGCAGAAAGTTTGGGATCTTTTTACAAATCAACTTCAAATAAATTTAAACATTCAGGCACCATAGGAAGTTTAGGCTGTTTATCATTTAATGGAAACAAAATACTTACTTGCGGGGGAGGTGGAATGATTTTAACAAATAAAAAAAGTTTAGCAGATAAAGCTAAATACCTGGCAACCCAAGCAAAAGATGATGCAATAAATTTTGTTCATAATGATATAGGTTATAATTATAGAATGACCAACATTCATGCCGCCATCGGAGTGGCTCAACTAGAAAAAATTAATAAATTTCTTATAAACAAACAAAATATAAAAAATCAATATTTTAAAAAAATTTCCAATATTTCTGGAATTTTTTTAGTAAAATCTCCAAAGTATTCAAAAAGCAACAACTGGTTAAATTTAATAAGGATAAATCACAAATTTAAAAAGAATAAAAAACAGCTCATTAAAATTTTTTCTAAAAATGCTATTCAAGTCAGACCTGTTTGGCATCCTAATCATTTACAAAAACCGTATAAAAAGTATGAAACTTTTAAAATAGAAAATGCATCCAAGTTAGTTCACTCAACTTTGTGCTTGCCCTCAAGCTCACATTTAAAAAATTCAGAAATAAGAAAAATAGTTTCAATATTAAAAAAATAATTTTATGAAAGAAGTAGTTTTGTTTGGTGGTGGAGGCCATGCAGTATCATGCATCGATATAATTAAAAGTGATAAAAAATTTAAAATTGCTGGTATTGTAGATAAAAAAAAAGTTAAATTACATAATTTAATTTATTTGGGATCAGATAAAGATATTCAAAAGTTAAAAAAAAAATATAATTTTGCATTTATATGTATAGGTCAAATAAAAAGCAGCGTGATTAGAAAAAAGTTATTTAATAAACTGACAAAAGCTGGATTTAAATTTCCATACTTTTTATCTAAAAAAGCTATAATTTCATCAAATGTAGAAATTGGTTCAGGGACAATCGTTATGCATGGCGCAATTCTAAACTCAGGATCAAAGATTGGAAAAAATTGCATAATAAACACAGGAGCAATTGTCGAGCATGGAGTTAAAGTTGCTGACAATTGTCATCTAGCACCTCGATCAGTAATAAACGGTGATGTTACAATAAAGGAAGGTACATTTATTGGTAGTGGGTCGATAATTAGAGAAAATATTATTATTGGCAAAAACTGCGTAATCGGAGGCAATTTATTTGTTAAAAAAAGTTTATCAAATAATTTAATTTATAAAAATGAAAAGTAAAAAAACGATCATAATTGCGGAGGTTGGAGTAAATCATAATGGTAAAATAAACTTAGCAAAAAAATTAATTAAAGAAGCTGCATTGTCAGGTGCAGATTATGTTAAATTCCAAACATATATTACAGAAAGCTTGGTAACAAAATTTGCAAAAAAGGCAAATTATCAAAAACATAAATCAAGAAATAACGAAACTCAATTTAACATGCTTAAAAAATTTCAACTAAGTTATTTTGATCACAAAGAATTAATTAAATGTTGTAAACAAAATAGTATAAAATTTTTATCATCACCATTTGATCAAAAAAGTATTGATCTGTTGTTAACTTTAAAATTAAAAACTTTAAAAATACCATCAGGAGAAATAACAAACTTACCTTATTTAGAATATATCGGAAAATTTTCAAAATTTATTATTTTATCAACCGGTATGAGCAATCTAAATGAAGTAAAAAGGGCAGTTAAAATTTTGAATAAGTCAGGCACATCTCTAAACAAAATAAGTATTTTACACTGCACCTCTTCTTATCCAACAGAAATGAAGGATGTGAATCTTAAAGCCATATTAACTTTAAAAAAAGCCACCAGGTTAAAAGTTGGTTATTCAGATCATACAAAGGGCATTGAAGTTGCCATAGCAGCAAAGATACTTGGCGCTGAAATTATAGAAAAACATCTTACACTTGATAAGAAAATGAAAGGACCTGATCATAAGGCTAGTGTTGAACCCGAAGAATTTAAACTCATGGTCAATTCAATTAGAAATATTGAAAGTGCATTAGGTGATGGTAGAAAAATAGCTAAAAAAAATGAACTAACAAATAAACTTGTTGTTAGAAAGTCAATTGTTGCAGCGACTGATATTAACAGAGGAGAAAAATTTACAAAAAAAAATACAACAATTAAAAGACCTGGCTTCGGTATATCTCCTATGTTTATTAAAAAGTTAATCGGAAAAAGTGCAAAAAAAAGTTTTAAAAAAGATCAACTTATATCCATATAAATTATGAAAAAAACATTATGTGTAGTAACTGGTTCAAGAAGTGAATATGGATTGTTAAAAAATATCATTCATAATATTAAAAAATCAAGATTAATAAATTTGCGACTTGTTGTAACCGGCACTCATTTATCTAAAAAATTTGGTAACACCGAAAAATATATTTTAAATGATGGTTTTAAAATTCACTCTAGATTAAAAATATTAAAAAATTCAGATACTGCAGAAGCTACTTGTTCAGGAATATCTAGCGCAATATTTAAAATGTCATCTTATTTAAATAGAAATCGTCCTGACATGCTTTTAATATTAGGAGACAGGTTTGAGATTTTTTCTTGTGCTGTTGCAGCTATGATCAATAGAATACCGATCGGACATATTCACGGTGGAGAACTAACCTATGGAGTAATTGATGATACATTAAGACATTCCATTACAAAAATGTCGAAATTCCATTTCGTATCTCATGAAAATTATAGAAAAAGAGTAATTCAACTAGGAGAAGATAAAAAAAATATATTTTTAGTTGGAGCACCAGCGATTGATTCAATTAAAAGTACTAATTTTTTGAATATAAATAAATTAGAAAAAAAGTTAAAAATGCAGCTAAAAAAAGAAATAATATTAGTTACATACCATCCCATCTCCTTAGATAAAAAAACTTCTAACAAGGAAATTTCCAATTTATTAAAATCTCTAAAAAATTTCAATCAATCTACAATCATATTTACAATGCCTAATACTGATCCTTTTAGCTTTGAAATTTTTAAAAAAATTGAAAAATTTGAAAAAAAAAATTCTAATTGCAAATCTTTTAAATCATTGGGTCAAACTGTATATTATTCACTTTTAAAAAAAGCGAGTGTTGTTGTTGGAAATTCTTCCAGTGGAATTATTGAGACGCCTTTTTTTTCAATACCTTGTGTTAATATCGGAAGAAGACAGGAAGGACGCATTAAAGCAAAAAATATTATAGATTGCACTGCTAATACTAAAATTATAACAAAGAGTATAAAAATTGGGATGTCAAAAAAATTTAAAAAATTGGCTAATTTAGTGAGAAATCCTTATGGAAATGGCATGACAAGTAAAAAAATTACAAGCATTTTAGAAAAATTATTATCAAAAAAAATTGATATAAAAAAAAAATTTATTGATACTAAATTATAAAAATGAGAATTGTTTTTATTGGTTCTGTATTATTTTCAAAATTTTTAAATAAAAAAATAAATATAATGAAAATTTACTCATCAGAAATAAGTAAACATCCATTTCCAAGAAGCAAAAGGGCTATTATTTCACTTGCAGTCTTAAGAGGAACACAATCTGGTTTTAAATATGCGGAAGCATTTGAACTTTTAATAGATAGAAGTCCTTAATAAGTTTATATATGAAAAAATTTGCTACAAAAAAAATATTAATATCTAAAAAAACTACCATAAAAAATGCTCTTAAATCACTTTCTTTATCGGGCAAGGGTTGTTTATTAGTTATGCAAGGACAAATACTCAATGGAACTCTGACTGATGGAGATTTAAGAAGATCTATTCTAAAAGGAACGGCATTAAATCAAAGTATTGAATATATATATAACAAAAAACCTTTAATACTTAAACAAGGAAACTATTTAAGTAAAAATTTAAAAAAAATATTTTTAAAAAATAAAATTGATCTTATACCTGTTGTAAATTCAAAAAATAAACTAATTAATGTATTATTCAAAGATGAAATATTTAGTGATAAACCAAACAAAATATTAAAAAAAATAAAAAATGAAGTTGTAATTATGGCAGGAGGCAAGGGTACACGCCTTCAACCATTCACAAAGATACTTCCTAAGCCTTTAGTTCCAATAAATGGCAAACCAGTAATTCAACATATTATTGATAAATTTAGTAATTATGGAATAAGAAATTTTTATTTGACTATTAATTTCAAGAGTAAAATCATCAAAGCTTTTTTCAGTGAGTTTAAAACTAAAAGCAAAATAAATTTTTATGAAGAAAAAAAACCACTTGGTACTATCGGCGCACTCAGAAATTTAAAAAATAAATTTAAAAATTCAATTTTACTTACAAACTGCGATGTAATTGTTGATGTAAATTATAGAGAATTAATTAAGTTTCACGAAGATGAAAAAAATGATTTAACATTAATAGCGTCCGCAAAAGAGTATTCTGTACCTTATGGATTATGCACTTTAAATAATGAGGGTTATTTAGATCAAATAATAGAAAAACCTAAATATGATTTTTTAGTAAATACAGGTTTATACGTTATTAATCCTAAAGTCATCTCACTGATACCTTTAAATAGTTTCTACAACATGAATGATTTTATTACTTTACTTAAATTAAAAAAAATGAGAGTCGGAGTTTTTCCGATAGATGATAAAAATTGGCTTGATGTTGGAGAATGGCCAGAATACAAAAAAACTGTTAGTAAACTTTAATTTTAAAATGAAAATTTTTGCCTTTATTTTTGCCAGAGGTGGTTCAAAAGGAATTAAAAATAAAAATACTAAAATGTTCTCAGGGAAACCTCTTTTGTATCATAGTATTAAATTTGCAAAAAAAATGAAATTTATTAATAAAGTATTTGTTTCTTCAGAAGATAAAAAAATTTTAAAAATTGCAAAAAAAAACAAAGCATCAATTATTAATAGACCAAAAAATTTAGCAGGCGATAAATCACCAGAGTGGTTATCATGGCGACATGCAATCGAGCATTTAAATAAAAAAGAAATTTTTTTTGATATAATGTTAATTTTGCCATGTACAGCGCCTCTTAGGAGTCGAGCAGACATAGTTAAATGTATAAAAAAGCTTAAGAGGACTACAGACATTGTTGTTACTAAGACAGACACTTCAAGGCATCCAGCATTTAACATGGTTCAATTAAATAAAAAGGGAAATTTAAAACCTTATATTAGTTCAAAAAAAATTTTTACTAGAAGACAAGATCTGCCCAAGATATATAATCTTTGCACAGTAGCTTATGTAACAAGGCCTAAATATATTTTAAAAAAAGAACACATATTTCAAGGTAAAGTTAATTTTGTTAATATTCCTCAATCAAGATCGATAGATATTGATAGCGAAACTGACTTTAAAATGGCTGAGTTACTATTTAAAAAAAGGTATAATAAATATGCTTAAAAATTTTGTAGTTGCGATTAGTGGTGGTGCTGGAAAGATTGGTTATTCATTAGCCAAATCAGTAATAAAAAATAATGGAAAAGTTATTTTAGGTGATGCTAATATTTCACAAGGGAAAAAATTAGCAAAAAAATTAGGAAAGAACTGCCTCTTTTTTCATGGCGATCTAACTAGTAAAAAAAATATTGATAACTTTATTTATAACGGTAAAAAAAAGTTTAAAAAAATAGATGCTGCAATACATTGTGCTTACCCACGATCTAAAAAGTGGGGGACCAAATTTGAAAATTTAAAAGCTGAACATCTCAATGAGGATATTACAAAACAACTAGGTGGGGCTATAATTTTTTCACAAGTATTTATGAAATACTTTTCTAAAAGGAAAAAGGGGAACCTAATTCATATTTCTTCAATTCAAGGCTTGGCAGCGCCAAAATTTGAACATTATAAAAATACAAAAATGTCATCACCTATTGAATATAGTGCAGTGAAGTCAGGAGTTATATCTATAACTTCCTATCTTGCAAAATATTATAAAAATAAAAATATTAGAGTTAATTGTGTAAGTCCCGGAGGAATCAGAGATAACCAGGATTCAATATTTAAAAAAAGTTATCGCAAGTCATGTACCTCAAAGGGTTTATTAGATTCGGATGATTTAAATGGCACAGTTCTATTTTTATTATCAGATAACTCAAAGTTTATTAACGGCCAAAACCTAGTGGTTGATGATGGTTGGAGTCTCTGAGTCTATTTCAAATCAAATTTTAATTTAATTAAAAATGACAAAAATCTTAGTAACAGGGTGTGCAGGTTTTATTGGATTCCATCTATCTAAATTGCTTTTATCAAGCGGCCAAAATGTATATGGCATTGACAATCTTAATAAATATTATGATGTAGATTTAAAAAAAAGAAGACTTGAAATTTTAAAAAAATATTCAAAATTCAAATTTTATAAAATAGATGTTTTTAATAAAAAAAAATTACTAACAAATTTTAAAAAGGAAAAATATCATTATGTTATTCATTTGGCGGCACAAGCGGGCGTCAGATACTCCATCGATAATCCGGACCAATACGTAAGGTCTAATTTAGTGGGTTTTTATAATATTTTAGAGGGCTGTAAAAATACTAAAGTTAAACATTTAATTTTTTCATCATCAAGTTCAGTTTATGGCATGAATAAATCTTTTCCTCTAAAAGAAAATTTTTCATCTGATTTTCCAGTATCATTTTATGCTGCTACAAAAAAATCAAATGAAGTAATGGGTCATTCGTATAGTAGTTTGTATAAGTTACCAATAACTGTTTTGCGATTATTTACAGTTTACGGCCCCTTTGGTAGACCAGATATGTCTTTATTTCAATTCGTAAAAAAAATTAAAAATAAAAAAAATATTTATCTTTTTAACAAAGGAAATCATCATAGAGATTTTACTTATGTTGATCATGTTGTATTTGCAATAAAAGATATTATAAAAAAAATTCCTAATAAAAAAATCCCATTTAGAGTCTTAAATATTGGAAGCTCAAACCCTGTAAGTTTAAAAAAATATGTAAAAATTATTGAAAAAATTCTAGGTTTAAAAGCAAAAAAAAAATTACTAAATTTGCAAAAGGGAGATGTCATCAAAACTTATGCTAGTTTAAAAGAAACAAAAAAAATAATAAAAAATTACGAACCAACAACTAACATAAATTTAGGTATTAAGAAATTTGTAGAATGGTACTTAGATTTTTACAAGTAATATGTCATTTTGGATAAAATTTACACGAGAGATATTTTTTTTATTTCCCCTAAAAAAAATTAAAATATTGATATTTGTTTTTTTGGGTTTGATATCCTCATTAATGGATTATATTGGCTTAACAATAATAGGGCCATTTGCTAATTTAATGGTAAATAAAGATGAAAGTAGCCTTTTACTAGAAAATACTTTTTTACAAAGTTTAATTGGTAAAATTCAATTTTTAATTCAAAGTGACTTAGTTTTAACTATCACACTTTTAATTTTCTTCATTTTTTTATTAAAAACTATCTTAGTAATTTGGATTTATTATTTACTAATCAATATAAAGTACGAGACTTCAGCAACTCTAGGAACAAAATTATTAAAAATGTTTCAATCAATTCCTTACAAAGAATATGTTGGAAGAAATACTGCTGAATTTCTCCAAAGTGTTCATCATAATGTATCCGGTTATTCAAATGTAACTATGAGTTATCTTAGAATTATGGTTGAGAGCACAATAGTTTTGGCAATTGTTGTTTTTTTATCTATTCATCAAGGTCTAGCTTTATTTGCTGCAGTAATGTTTTTTTCTGCCTTTGTTTTTCTTTATATTGCAATTTTTAAAAAAAGAATAATAAAATTAGGAGAAGCAGTAATTACCTCTACCAAAAATCAAATTGAAGCTGTTAAAGAAGGTATGGAGGGTTTTAAAGAAATTACAATAAATGAAAAAAAAAATTTTTTCCATGATAAATTTAAAAAAAATGCTTTTGCCCTAATTAATGTTTATAGTTTAAAAGAAACTCTTTCTTTTGCCCCAAGATATATAATCGAATTTTTATGTGTAACTTTGGTAATCAGTTTTTCAATTTACTACTACTATTCAAACGTTGTTACATCTGGATATTTTTTCTCTAATTTAGCTATTTTTGGTTTTGCATCGTTAAGACTAATACCATCGTTTGCTGCTATTAATACTCTTCTAGGTGTAATGTTATCTGGTAGAAAAGCTACGAGTAATATTTACAAGGATATATCAAGACATAATTACACAAAATTAAACCCCAACAATAAAAATGATTTTAAAGAAAAATTTGAAAATTTATCATTTAAAAACGTTTCATTTTCTTATTCCGATCCCAGTAAGCCCGTGCTAACCGAAATGAATTTTATTATAGAAAAAGGAAAAAGTGTAGCTTTTATCGGTAAGTCTGGATCCGGAAAAACTACCTTACTAGATTTATTTTTAGGACTCATCAAGTCTAATCAGGGACAAATATTATTTAACGATAAATTTGAAATAAATAATGATCTTAATAGTTGGTATAAAAAAGTTTATTACTTGCCACAAGATAAATTTCTTTTTAATGACACAATATTAAATAACATAACATTAGATTTTAATTTAAGCAAGAATATTCGCAACGATAAATCAAATTTCAAAAAATTAAATGATGCAATTCAACTTTCTAGATTAGATAAATTTATTAATGAATTGCCAGATGGCTTAGAAACAGTTATTGGAGAAAGGGGTGTAACAATTTCTGGAGGTCAAAGACAAAGATTAGTTTTATCCAGAGCACTTTTCCATGATAGAGATATATTGGTTTTAGATGAGGCAACTAGTTCACTAGATAATGATTTAGAAGATGAAATTAATAAATCTGTTAACAGTTTAAAAGGTAAAAAAACAATTATATTAATAACCCATAATTTAAATTTAACGAGGTTTTGTGATCATATTTACAAATTAGAAAACTCGAAAGTAACCCAAATTAAATAAAAATATTAAAATGAAAATTATTTATCTTGTATTAGATGCAGTTTCCTACAAATATTCTTGGCTAAATAGTGATAAAATTATGCCAAACTTAGCAGAAAAGAAAAAAGAGTTTTTAAACTTTCATAATCATTATTCTGTGACTCATAACACCGAGGGAAATTTTGCCACATTATTAAGTGGAATTTTTCCATCTCTAGTTCAAAAAGTGGGTGGAAAACAGAGTTGGGAGGTAAATAAATACGGATACCTGCAAAAAATTATTAATCAATTTAATTATTCAAGTTCTTATGTGGGTCTCTCAGGTCCATTTACAAGAAATGAAAAACCAAATTATAAAGGCCAATTTAATGATCTTACCTTTTATTCTCCTTCTTCAGCTGATTATTTTGTTCCAGGAGAAAAATGTAATGAAATTTTTAAAGATAAAATTGCCAAGAATTATAAAAATAATCATTTTATGATTCTTCATAATTTTGATGCACACGAACCATATGATACCCCATATAACAAAGTAACTAAAAAAAAATTTCCTTTACTTTGGAAATTTTTGTACACGCCAAAAAATATTTTTTATAAAATACCCAGAAGATTTGCTAGACTTCACCTAAAGCCCTCTACTTTAATAAGAAATAGAGAAACATTTAAAAAATTTGCAGATGTTAATTTAAAAGAAAGAGTTAGAAACCCACTTGGTCCTTTGTTAAGCCCAGAAAAGTATCCTGGTTTTTATAAAAGTTGTTGGGAAAACGAAGATCTTCGTCAAGAATTTATTGGATATATGATAGATGCTCATAAATATTTAGATTTTTCAATTAACCAATTACTTGATTTTATTAAAAACAATTATGCCAAAGATACGATAATTTTTATGTCCTCAGATCATGGAAACTTAGGAACCATTCCCCAAAGAATTATTGATGAGCAGGGCCCACTTTGTGAGGATATGACTCATATACCTTTATCTGTATTTTCATTTGATGACGAAATCCGCAACAAATTAAATTTAATTGGTGATTGCAATGAATTTACCTCTCACGTTGATTTTTTTGAGACAGCACTAGGCATTATCCGCGGCGAATATAAAGATAATGGATATAATATAAATCTTCTTAAACCCACGTCAAAAGAAAGATTTATATTTTCCGAGCTTAATCAAGCTAAATACAAATTTGGCCAAATTAAAATGTTTAACAAAAATAAAAAAATTGAAATTAGATTAAAGAATTCAGAAAATATAGAAAATTTAGTGTTATGCCCTAAAGAAGATATTATTAATAACATTTCACAAGAGGACTATAATTTATACAAAAAAGAGAAAATTAATTATATCAAAACTTTTGAGCACCGTAGAAAAATAGACTTTATTTATCCAAATATCTTTAAACATGTTTAATATAAAAAAAATTTTAATTTTTAAATTTATATATTTATTTAGAAAATTTTTTTCTAAAGAATTCGATCCTTCTATTTCTAGATGGCTATCAAAAAGGAACTGGTCACACAAAAGTAAATTAAATAAGAAAATTGAAATCACTACTACTGTAGGCTGTGCAATGATGTGTTCCTATTGTCCGCAGACTCAATACAAAACGCAAGGCAAAAGTTTACCAGTTACAATGGATTTCGAAATTTTTAAAAAAGCAATAGTCAATGTTCCAAAAGATTATACTATTCATTGGACAGGTTATAGCGAGGCTCTTCATCACAAAGACTTTTCAAAAATGGCAGATTATCTTAAAGTCATGGGGTATCAGCAACATCTAGGAACTACAATGTTTGGAAGACAAAAGAGTATTGAATACCTTTCATATTCAAAAGTTTTTAAATCGATTAATTTTCACTTGCCGGATGATGAAAATTTAATGAAGTTAAAAGTAGATGATAATTATATTAAAGGATTAGAAAAAGCTATTAGATTTCAATCATCTTTCTTAAATAAAAAAAATTTAGATGTGATGGTTATAGGAAATGATTTTCATAAAAATGTAAGGAAGTTGATAGATCAGCTTCTACATGAGAAAGTTTTGGACAACTCACAAATTGATATAAGAAAACATTTAGTTAGTAGAGCGGGGCAAGTTGAAAAAATGGAAAGTTTTAAAATGAATGAAAGAAATAGTAAAAACAATAAAAATAATGATAAACTTTATTATTGTTCTTGGGGAAGATTGGGACAAGGAGTCATGTTGCCAGACGCATCGCTCGCCATGTGTTGTTGTGATTACTCATTGGAGTATATTTCAGGATCTTTAATCAATGAAAATTTAGAAAATATATATATGCATAAAAAATTATTTTATAAAAAAAATTATGAAAATGAGGAAAAGAATTTTTTTAAAGGTAATTTTAGTCCCTGCTCCAGATGTGAATTTTATAAATCTATATAATCTATTTAAATGAAAAAAAAATTAGAAATTAAATATAAACCGAAGAATTGTAGCAACTATATTGCAACAATAGTTATTGGAAAACGATACGAACAAATTTGGACAAAATTTGCTTACCCTTCATGGAAATTATATTGTAAAAAAAATTCAATTGGATTAATTATTATAAAAGATTACTTAATAGATAAAGAAAATTTATATTGGAAAAAAGCAACGTGGCAAAAATACTTAGTGGGTGATTATTTTTTAAAAAATTTTAAGTTTATTAAAAATGTTTGCTTGGTAGATGCAGATATATTAATTAATCCATTTTCTCCTAATATTTTTAAAAAGCATAATACAAAAAAAATTGCAACTACTTCTACAAGATTTAATATGCCCTATCCATGGCTTGGGACACAAAAAAGAATTTCTTTCTATAGAAAAAAATTTTATAAAAAAACATATCCCCTGGATTCAAGTATCTTGTTTACTACTAGACAAGTGTATAAATATCATAATTTTAAGGTACAAAAAGATGAAGCGTGTGCTGGGTTAATCATGTTTAATGTAAAAAAGCATTCTCAGCTAATGAAAAGTTGGTTTTTTAAATATTCAAAAAACGTAAAATCAATAACAGATAATGGAGATAATACCCATTTTAGTTATCACGTTCAAAAAAGCAAAATAGTTCAATGGTTAGACTATCGATTCCAAGCAATTTGGTCGTATGAAATAAGCGCGAAGTATCCTTTTTTATATGAGAAAAAAAACAATAAAAAAAGTTTAATAATTAACTGTATCGAAGCTTCATTAATGAATAATTATTTTCTTCATTTCGCTGGCTCTTGGTTTGACAGTTCAATGTATAAATATAAAAAAATCTTTCTTTCAAAAAAAATACTAAAATTAGCAAAAGAGCTTTCAATATATGAATCAAAAAAAGTAATTGGAAAATCATATAACAAAACAATAAAACCAAAATAAAATTTAACTATAATTTAAGAGATGGATATCATTGTAATAGAGCTTTTTACTATTAAAACAATTTTTTATTATTTACGAAATATAATAAAAAGAAAAGAAATTTATTATATTAATTATACAATTTTTGGAGGAATTTTAATAAAAATTTTAAAAATTATGAATTTATCTCCTAAAAAAATTACATGGGATAATAATAAAGTAGAAGATGAAAGTAGAATTAAAATATTTACAAAAATTAAAAAAAAAGAAAAATATAAATTTTCTTCAAATATTATAAATACAGTTTTGCAAAATATCGAAAATTCTCAAAATCTTGATAAATATTTTATGGTTTATTTATCATTAATACTTCCTAATTTAAAAATAATAAATAACAAATACCTTCCGCAGCAAATTTTAGTTTCGATAAGTACTTTAGATAGAATTTTTTATAATAGAAAAAATAAATTAATATTTTTAATACCCAAAAGTTTTTATGACGATTTTTTCAAAAAATATGGAAATGATAGAAATATTGAAATAAAATTCTCAAATAATTTTTTCTATATTGAAAAATTCATACTAGGATTAAAAAAATTTTTTCTCCATTTCAGTTTTTTTCAAAATTTAATAAGAGGTCAAATATATAATAAAAAAAATAATCAAATAAAAGGTAGTTTTAATCGGAGCGTAGTGATTGAAGACACATTTCAAATCAATAAACCCGGCGAACTATTATCTAAATGTGAAATAAATAATAATGATATTTATTATGTTGATAAATATCACAAGTTAACACAGCACGAGATATCAGACTATAAAAAGAAAAAAATTAATTATATACATTTAAATAAAAAATTTAAATCTAAAGAATTCCCTGTTTTTTTTGTAAAATTGGAAAATAAAAAATATGACTTAAAATTTAAAATAAATTATGACGTAAATTTATTAATTAGTTATTTATATGCACAATATAATTTTGAGAAAATATTTTGGAAAAGTTTGTTCAGAAAACTAAATACAAAAATTTATCTTTCAGGTATTGCTGCACATCCACATACAGCTGCCGCAGCTAGTGCTATTAATGAGTTAGATGGAATTTCTTTAGGATTTTCTATTTCCTTTTTTGAAAAAAATGATTTTCAGCAAGGTATAGATACTTTTAATATTTTTTTCTCTTTTTCAATTGGATTGACAAGATTACTTCCACAATATTCAAATTTAAAACATATTATCAAGGCTGGTTATGTTGGTGATTATAAATTTAATAAAGCGAAGTATAATGCTAAAAAAATTAGAGATAAAATTTCAAAAAACGGAGCTAAATTTGTTATAGGTTTTTTTGACCAAGGTTCATCCAACAATAATAGTCATGATTTGGGCCACGAACCTTCAAGAAACGGTTATAAGTTTTTGTTAACAAAACTTATTAAAAATGAATGGATGGGTTTAATAATAAAACCTAAAAAACCTAAGCTATTAAAGGAAAAATTGGGCCCTGTTCACAAACTTATGCTTGAAGCAATTAATACTGGTAGGTGCCACGTTTATACAGATCACCATCAGTTACATTCAAAAAATTTTGAAAATATTCCCGCAGAAACCGCATACGCTTCTGATATATGTGTTCATGATCATTTAATATCAGCTACAGCAGGATTAGAAGCAGTTTTGGTTGGCAAACCTACATTATTATTTGATTATTACCATTATTTCGAAAGCACTTTTTATAAAAAAAATCTCAATGTTGTGTTTAATGATTGGAATAAACTTTGGGAAGAAATTAAAAAGTGGAAACTGAGTGAAAATAAAAACGATCTAGGATCATGGGATAATATAATTGATGAAATAGATAATTTTAGAGATTTTAAAAGTAATGAAAGATTATCTAAATATATAAGTGACTTAATGGTAAAATTAAATAAAGGTAGTAAAGCTATAGAAGCAATTAATTATGCAAATGAAAAATTTATTAACAAAAATAATATATTTTTTTAAAAATATATTTAAAAAAAAGAAAAAAAAGAAAACACCTCCAGAGGATATTTATCCTTTGTTTTAATATAACAAAATGCCAATATCAATTATTATACTATTATCTATTTTTTTAATTTTATTTATTTTTCCATTATTTATAATTATATTTATAAAAAAAAATACAAGGAGAAATATGTTTGAGCTATTAAGTTTAGACTCGAAAATATCTCCTTTTTCAAAATCGAATAAATATAAAATGGGTAGTACGTTTGTTTTCGCACCTCATCCATTTACAAACTGGACATTAAATCCTAATTATAAAAATAAGTTCAATCAACTAGTACATACTGAGGAAGGTTTTAGGAAAACTAATCCTGAGAATTCAATATTTGAATTACTTAAAAAATATCCCAAAACATATAAAATTGTTTGTATAGGAGGAAGTACGACGCATGGACAAGATATGGAACATTTTGAAGACACTTGGCCAGGTCAATTGCAAAAAAAATTAGGAATTGATAAATTTTTAGTTTTCAATTTCTCAGTAGGAGCATGGGGCAGTTTACAAAGCTTAATAAGATGTCAAAGTTGGTTGCCTGTTATTAAGCCAAATTTACTAATATTTTATCAAGATAAGAATGATTTAACACCCTTAAGAAACGGCACATTAAGTGAAAAATCTATTCATCCAGACTATCAAAATATATATGGACAATTTTCTGCCAGTCTCTTAAGTAAGTATCCTAAATTAACAAAGTATATTCCTTTATTATTTTTAATTTTTTATTTTGGTAACTTTAGACGAAAATTAATTCTTGATGGTTTATATTCAATTTATAAACCAGAGCCCGAGAATAGCAAAGTAGGCTTAGAAAGATTAGATGACAATATAATTGAAAATATTCTTTTTAGAAAAGAATTAATTTTTGAAATGTGCAAAAAACTAAATTCTAAGGTTTTATACATACCTGAAATCTTAAGAGAAGAAGTATATGCATCTGCTCTTGAAAATAAAATTTATCCAAAATTAAAAGAAATTGCCACAAAGTACGAAAACGTGAGTTGGAAAGAATTAGACAAATACATGCCCTACGAGAAAAAATATTTTTGGGATCACATGCATTTTACAAAAGAGGGGCATGAATTATTTGCAACTGTAGTTGATCAAACAATTAAAGAATTAATTAAAAAATGAGAAAAAAAATAATTGCAATGATTCCTGCGAGAAAAGGAAGCACAAGACTTAAATTAAAAAATTTGGTAATGCTTAACAAAAAACCATTAATCTCATATTCAATTGATGCTGCCAAAAAATCCTGCGTTTTTCACAAGATATTTGTAAATTCAGATTCGCCAATTTTTAAAAAAGTAGCAAAAAAGCATAATGTGGATTTCTATTTAAGACCAAAAAACATAGGTAAATCAAGCGTTAAATCAGATAATGTTGTTTTGGATTTTATAAAAAAAAATGATTGCGATTTTATTGTTTGGGTAAATCCAATTTCTCCTTTGCAGTCATCGAAAGAAATAAGAAAGGTTGTAAAGTATTTTATTAAAAAGAGACTTAATAGTTTAATTACAGTTGTTGATAAAAAGGTACATTTTGTCTTTAATAAAAAACCTGTAAATTTTTCACTTAATAAAAAATTTCAACAAACACAAAAGTTAATACCTGTAAGTGAGTTTTGTTACTCTATAATGATGTGGTCAAAAAAAACCTTTTTAAGAGCGATGAAAAAAAAGGGTTATGCAATTTTACATGGCAAAGTAGGTTATTATAAAGTTGATCCTTTATCAGGGGTTATAGTCAAAACAAAAGAGGATATAAAACTTTTGGAGGCAATAATTTCATCTAGAAAAAATAAAAAAAAAATTAAGTACGACAAAACTTTATAAATTACCATGTATATTAAAAAAATTTATTTAAGCAAATTGATAAGAAAAAAAGTAGAAAATAAAAAAAAAGACAATAAGGCATTATTTTTAAATAGGAACGAGCTTTTAATTCCATATGATACAAAAATAAAAAATAAACTAGCAAAAAGATTAAAAAAAATAAAATTAAATTATTACCCTGAGCTTGATAATTTTTATAAAAAATTATCAAAATGGTTAGGAATAGATGAAAATAAGATTTTTTTAACCGAAGGAGTATCTGGTGCAATTAAATCGCTGCTAGAGACTATGACTGTGCCAGGTAAAAGTAATATAATTTTTCCTAAACCTACATTTGCGATGTATGCAGTTTATGCGCAAATGTTTAATCTCAAAATAAAAACTATAGATTATGATAATAATTACGAATTAAAATTTAATAAAATATATAATCTTATTGATAAAAATACAGCTTTAGTTTTTTTGCCAAATCCAAATGTCCCTATAGAGAGTATAGTAGATCTAAATAAAATAAAAAAGTTAGCAAGTTATTGCAAAAAAAGAAAAGTTTTATTAGTTATAGACGAAGTTTATTATCCTTTTGGAGGTCCTACTGCACTAAAATTAATTAAAAAATATCAAAATATTTTTATTATGAGATCTTTTTCAAAAGCTTTTGGTTTAGCAGGGATAAGATTAGGTTACTTAATAGGTAGCAAACAAAATATCAAATATATTTCAAAAATAAGATCAGGTTATGAAACAAATACAATATCATCTGAGATAGCAAGTTTTTTTATTGATAATTATAAAGTAATAATTAAAAATATAAATGAAGTTAAAAGAGGCTTACAGTATTTAAAATATAACCTTAATAAAACAAATATAGAATGTAATGGTGGAAAAACAGGTAATTATATTTTTATAAATTTAAAAAGTAGAAAAATTAATTCAACAGTTGTAAAAAAATTAAAATACAAAAAAATTTATGTTAGAAGTGGATGGCCAAGCCCTTTTGATCGTGGTTTCTGTCTTTCAGGAAGTTCAGAAAAAAATATGAAATATTTTTTCAATAGTTTAATAAAAATTTTAAAATCAATTAAATATATTTAAAGTGTCAAAAACAGATACAGATGTTTTAATAATTGGTGCTGGAGTTATTGGTCTTGCTATAAGTTATTTCCTCTCAAAAAATAATATTAGAGTAGTTTTAATAGAAAAGGAAAAAAATTTTGGAACAGGGGTTTCATCACGTAATACCGAGGTTATTCATGCAGGCATTTATTACAAAAAAAATTCTCTTAAAAGTTCTTTATGCATAAGAGGGAAAAGTCTTTTATACGAATATTGCAAAAAATATAAAGTATCTCACAAACAAGTAGGAAAATTTTTTATTATAAATGAAGTGGAAGATCGTGGAGTTCTTGAACAAATTGAGCAACAAGCTGGAGAAAATGGAGTAAAGGATTTAAAGTATTATTCTTCAAATGATATTAAAAAGTATGAACCATTACTTAATGCCAAAAATGCACTGTTTTCACCTACTTCTGGAATAATCGATAGTCATGCATATATGCAAAGTTTATTAAAAATAAGTGAGGATAATGGAGCAATTTTTTCTCCACTTTCTATATTTTTAGATGCAGAATTTAGTTTAAACAAATGGACAGTAAAATTGAAGGGTAATGAGCTTTATAAGATTACCAGCAATATTGTTATTAATGCCGCGGGATTAGATTCAGTTGAAATAAGTAAAAAAATTAATTCCAACATAAAAATCCCTGAGGAAAATTTTGCAAAAGGAGAATATCTTAGATACTCAGGCAAGGCTCCATTTAGTCATATTATATACCCAGCACTAATTCCTGGAAAAATTATGGAACGTGCAGATGCTACCCCAGATTTATGGGGAGGTTTGAGGTTTGGACCTACTTTACAATACACAAAAAGCAAGACTGATTTTAATGTATCTAAAAATTTAATTAATAGATTTGCACCAGCAATTAAAAAATATTTTCCAGAATTAGATGAAAAAAAACTTACTCTTGATATTGCTGGCATTAGACCAAAAATTAAAACGAAGAACTTAGAATTAGAGGATTTTAAATTCGAGTGGGGCATCAATCAGGGTTGGCTAGATATTTGGGGAATAGAGTCTCCGGGATTGACAGCAAGTCTTGCAATTGGAGAACATGTTTTTAACCAAGTAAAACAAAATTTGTAGTATGTTATTAAATAGAAAGGAATAAAATTATGAATATATTAATAATTGGCGGGGGTATATATGTGCGGGGTGATGGTTATAAAAATTTTGGTACAATCTTGCCCGCAGTTCTTCAAGCTCAAAAAAGTAAACTTGTAGATAAAATTTTTATTTCAACAACGAATTTATCATCAACAAGAAAATGTATCAAAATAGGACAAAAACTTTCAAGAAAAATTGGAGTAAAACCAAATTTTTATTATCATAACTCACCAAGAAATAGAAAATCATATTTAGAAATTGCAAAAGAGCTAAGTCCAGATTTAGCAATTATTGCGACTCCTGATCACACGCACTGTGAGATTGCTTTAAATTTAATAAAAAGAGGCATACATTGTCTTGTTGTCAAGCCAATGGCTTCAAACATAAGAGATGCAAAAAAAATGCTTAATGCAGAAAGAAAAAGTAAAAATGTTATATGCCAAGTTGAATTTCACAAAAGATTAGACGAGTCAAACATGCTTTTCAAAAAAATGATAGAAGAAGATAAACTAGGTAAATTGCAATATTCTGTTGTAGAATATAGTCAAAGAAAAATTATTCCTGAATTACATTTTAAAAAATGGGTTTCTAAAAGTAATATTTTTCAATATTTAGGCGTACATTATGTAGATTTACTATATTTTTTAACTGGATTTTATCCAGCAAAAGTAACAGCTTGGGGACAAAAAGATTATTTAAAAAGAAAAAAAATAAATACATGGGACTCTATTCAAACAGTAATAGAATGGAAAAGAAAATATGGAGGAAAATTTGTTTCAACTATAACAACTAACTGGATAGATCCGAATAAATCTACAGCAATGTCTGATCAAAAAATAAATATAGTTGGAACAAAAGGAAGATTTTTTGCGGATCAAAAAAATAGAGGAGTTAATTATGTAAGTGATTATGAAGGAGTGCATGATTATAACCCATATTTTACATCATCTTATTTAGATGAAGATAATAAACGTTATATATTTGATGGGTATGGAATTAAAAGTGTTATAAGATTTATAAAAGATGTAAAAGATTTTAAATCAAATAAAACTTCAATAAAAAAATTACAAAAAACTAGACCTTCATTTAAAAGTTCTTTTA
This sequence comes from uncultured Pelagibacteraceae bacterium, assembly GCA_902530215.1. Lineage (GTDB taxonomy): Bacteria > Pseudomonadota > Alphaproteobacteria > Pelagibacterales > Pelagibacteraceae > CABZZR01. The sequence continues at coordinate 29,190 of CABZZR010000002.1, read as the reverse complement.
TTTCGACTTTGGTAAGTGATGCAGTAAAGAAAAGTATCAAAAGTGGAAATAAAACAATTTCTATCAAATTTTATGGTAATTAGAATCGGTTATAATAAGTTATATAAATTTGTTAAAGCAATTCTGTCAAAGTCAGGCTTAGATAAATTTTCAACTAACGCAGTTAGCAAAGGATTGTGTGAGGCATCGCTTCGAGGAGTAGATTCACATGGAATAAAATTATTACCTCATTACATCGAGTCAGCAATAAAAGGCAGAAAGAATCCTAAGCCTAATTTTAAATTTATAAAAAAATTTCCATCTGTTTACTTGTTAGATGCGGATCATGCTTTTGGACATGCGGCAGGAATCAAGGCAATAAATAAATCAATGCAATTAACAAATAAATATGGGCTAAGCGTTGTTGCAGTTAAAAATTCAAGCCATCCAGGTGCGATGGCCCCTATAGTACTTGATGCTGCGAAAAAAGGTTATATTGTTTTAGCTTTTACCCATGCTGACGCCTTACAATTAACATTTAATGGTATTAGACCATTTTTTGGAACTAATCCAATTTGTTTTGCCGCACCAAGAAAAAATGAAGAACCTTTTTGTTTAGATATGTCTACATCAAAGTTTACATGGAACAAATTAATGAATTACAAAAATTTAAAAAAGAAATTACCAGAAAATGTAGCAGCTGATAAATTTGGAAAAATTACGACAGATCCATTTAAAGCAACTAGCTTATTGTCGATCGGGGATTATAAAGGTTTTGGTTTATCCGCAATGGTTGAAATTTTCTGTTCTATTTTTACAGGAATGAATTATGGAAGAGATATACCTTCAATGTATAAATATTCTTTAAAGAAAAAAAGGAAGCTAGGCCAGTTTTACCTAACAATAAGATCTGACGCTTGTGTAAGTAAAAAAAGTTTTGCATCAAGACTAAAAAAAATGTCAGTTTCTGTTAGAAAAGAACCAAATAAAAAAAAGGAAAAAATTTTATTACCAAATGATAAGGAAGTGTATTGTTCTATATTAAGAAAAAAAACAGGCATACCTATTGAACAAAAATTATTCAAAAACTTAATTAAGTTATCAAAAAAATATAAAGTTAAATTAATTTAAATGCCTTTAGTATCTATAATTATAAGAACAAAAAACGAAGAAAGATGGATTTCTTCTTGTATAAAAGCAATTAACTCCCAATCATACAAAAATTTTGAAATAATAATTGTAGACAATTCAAGTAAAGATAAAACTGTCAGTAAAGCTAAAAAATTGGGAGTAAAAAAAATAGTTAAGATTAAAAAATATTTGCCGGGAAAATCTTTAAATCTTGGAATAGAAAATTCAAAAGGAGATTATATAGTTTGCCTTTCTGCTCATTGTATTCCTAAAAGCACAAGTTGGCTTAAAAGCTTAGTATCTGCACTAAAGAATAATCCTAATGTAGCAGGAGCATACGGAAGGCAACAACCAATGAAATTTTCTTCTGATGCTGACAAAAGAGATCTTTTTTTAGTATTTGGATTAGATAGAAGAATACAAGTAAAAGATAGTTTTTTTCATAATGCAAATTCAATATTAAGAAAAAGTTTATGGAAAAAAAATAAGTTTGATGAAAAAATAACTAATATTGAAGATAGAATATGGGCAAAAAAAATTATTTCTAAAGGCTGGAAAATTCTTTACGAACCTGAGGCTAGCGTATACCACTATCACGGCATACATCAAGACGGTAATCTCGAACGACTAAAAAATGTAGTTAATATAATTCAGAAACAAGATTTAAATTTTACAGAAGGATCTATTGATCCCAAAAGATTAAATATTATTGCAATTATTCCAGTCAAGGGTAAAACTAATTTTATTAAAAAAAAACCATTATTAGCTCTAACTATAAAATCGGCTAAACAGTCAAAATATATTAAAGAAATTTTTGTATCTACCGATAATAAAGAAACAAAAAAAATAGCAATTAATCATGATGCCAAATGCCCTTTTTTAAGACCCAAAAGACTATCAAGTCCAAAAATAAGTTTAGAGAATGTACAAAAATATTCATTAGAAATGATAGAAAAAAATTATAAATATCCTGATCTAATTGTTCATTTGGAGGAAACTTTTCCATTCAGAGATAAAGATATGATTGATAAAATGATAGAGATACTTCTTAACTCTGGATATGACTCCCTACTGGCAGCAAAAGAAGAATCCGGATGGATTTGGAAAGAAAGCAACGCGGGTAATTTTGATAGAATTGATGAAGGCGATATTCCGAGAAAATTTAAAAAGAAATCATTAGTAGGCTTACACGGATTATGTTGCGTAACCTATCCCGAATATATTAGACAAGGAAAGTTGTTAGGGCCGAAGACGGGCCTGTATAAGGCTGGATCTCAATTATCTGCCATAGAAATTAGAGAAAAGAGTTCTTTTAATTTGTTTAACACATCTCCTAAAGAATTTATTAAATAACTAATATTTTAAATTTTATACCATATGAATAATAAAATTTTATTTATATCTGGAGACTTGATTAAGCATAAGTTTTTAGCAATTAAAATTTTAAAAAAATTTAAAAATATGAAAATTATTTTTGAAAAATATCCAAAAAACATTGAGGAGAATTATGTGAAAAAAAATTCACTGCAAATAAAAAGACATTTTAAAGATGTAATTAAATACGAAAAAAAATATTTTAAAAATTATGTAAAAAAAAATAATAAGTTTTTAAAAAATAAAACACTGTTTAAGGTAGCGAAAGGACAAATTAATAACCAAAATATATTGAAAAAAATATTAGATTATAGTCCAAACCTAATAGTAATAAATGCAACGTCAATCTTGTCAAAAAAATTTTTAAATTTTTTTAAATATAGAATCATAAATATACATGCAGGAATATTGCCATACTATAGAGGTTCAGGTTGCAACGTATGGCCATTTTATCATAATGAACTAGAATATGTTGGTATAACAGTTCATTTTGTTAATTCCGGTGTAGATACAGGCAATATTATTTTGCAAAAGAGATCAAATTTAACCTTTGCAGATAACACACATACAGTGGGATGTAAAAATGCTGTTTCTAGTGTCAGTTTATTAAGCAGGTCAATCAGGTATATTTTAAGAAGACCAAAATTTAAGGGTAAAAAGATTAAATCAAAATTTAGTAGAATATGTTTAAAAAAAAATTTTAATAAAGATACGATTGAAAAAATAAATAAAAATTTACATTTGGGAATAGTAAAAAAATATCTCAAAAACAGCAAAAAGATAAAAATTGTAGATCGACTTTAATAAATAACAAAATCAAACATGAGCAATCACTATACAGCATTAGTTGTTAGTAAGAAGGAAGCAGCTTTTTTTAAATCTAATTTGCCTAAAGCAAAAAGAGTTTATGCAATGACCCCAAATGCTTTTGCAGAGTTAAATAATTTCCAAAATATTTTAACTATTCAGCCTTTAGATATACTTACTGATCCAATTCAAAGAGACATTATAAATGAGCTTAAGAGTGTAGAAGAAAATTTAGAGTTAAATATAAAAAAAAATGAACTTTTGAATAAAACAGAAAAAGAAAATTTATTAAATAATTTACATATAATGTTAATGTCAGTTTTAAATTTATGGCACTCTATTAATAACACTGGGCCATGGTGTATTGTAGGTCCTAAAGGATGGGAATACGTTGATAATCAAGATGATATTTTTATAAAACTTTTTTACAAGATTTATAATGAAATTCCTAATAATTTTTTTGATTTATACACTACCAGGCATCAAAAATTTAAAAATATTATTAAATTAATTAATTATATTATTTTAAAAATAACTAATAAAAAAAAATACATTTGGATTAATGGAAAAACAAATGCATTTAAAAAATTAATTGATAAAGTTCAAGCAAAAGATAAAGAAGCAATTTTTGTTTTTTTATTGAATGCTGATGAAAAATCTTTGTTGAGATCAACCTCAAGCCTTTTAAATTTGCTTAATCCATTTAAAAAAAAAAAAATGATAGGTTTTACACCTGTATACAATAAAAATTTTTCACTCAAAACTGATGTCACAACAATCATAAAAAATATTAACTGTAAGTCTGTAAATTTAGTTCAAAAAATATTTATTAAATCAATTTATTCTAAACTGAATTATATAGGTTCTCTTCAAGATTATACTGATAATTTGTTTAAAAAAACTAAATCAAAATTGTTAATTACTGATGGAATACGATGGAGCGAGTCACTGTTAATTTCTTCTGTGGCTAACAAAAACAATGTAAAAAAAATATTGATTTCGCACGGATCTGTTGGGTTGCCCAAAGATGAGACGTCTAAGTATTTAATAAAAAAACAGGCACAAGGCTTATTATTTAGTAATTTTTCAGACGAAACTGTTGTGCAGTCAAAGTCAGCAGAAAAATGTTTAAATTTTTATAATCCAAACATGAAAAGACATGTGTTTCGACCAATTATGTGGTCTATAAATGAAGGCTTAAAAACAACTAAAACCAGTGATGATTTTACAATTTTACATGCTAGTACGCCTAAAGTTGCTTTTGGCGGCAGAATCTGGACCTATGAATCTCCCAGTGAATATATAGAAAATTTAAAAAGTTTGATTCTAAATCTTAAAAATGAAAAAAATATTAAGTTTATAATAAAGGCAAGACCAACAAGCGAGTGCGATAAAGAAACTATTTTAAAAACCTTACCGCAGTCAGACAATTGCATTATTAAATTTGGAGGAGATTTTTCCGAAGATCTACGAAATGCAGATTTATTAGTAAGCTATTCGTCTACCACTATTGAACAGGCTTTATATTCAAAGATACCGGTAATTATTTATCATCATAGCGATAGATACAGTCATATCATTCCAGAAAAAACAGAAGATGGTTCAAGAAATGCAGTTTATGTTTTAAATAAAAAAAATTTTATAAGAGAATTTTACAAAATTATTAAATTACACAAAAATAAACCTTTAACTGAAAATGAACTTAAAGAATATATTTGGCAATCTAAAATGAATAGTTATTCGGAATTCGTTAATAAATTGGTTGAAAAGATATAAATATGGAAAATATTGATTTATATTTTACCAACTCTAAAGATCAAATAAATAAGATTTTAAATCAACTTTCAACTAGCAATAACAGCAAGGGCATCTATATAAATTTTTCTGGAATAAAAGTAAATGATGAAAAATTAAAGAAATCTGAATTTCAAGAATTCAATTTAATTGATTATATTTATAGAAATAGCGATACATATTTAAAAAGTTATATAAATATAATATCAAAGTTTAGTAAAAAATTTAATTCGAGATATTGGTGGTCTACTGAAGTAGCCTCAAAAAATAGATTTACAAATAATTTTATTCAATCAGTATTTCAATACTACTTAAGTAATAAAATTATAAAAAGCAAAAAATATAAAAAAATTATGTTCATAGGACTTAATAAGGCTCCCAGATTGTGTTTATCTAATGATAATATTTTATTAAAGGTTAGTTGTAAAATTTTATGGATAAGAAATCAATTATCAATAATAAAATCTTTTTTTAGAATTTTATTAAGATCATGGATTGCAAAATTACTTTTAAGTGAAAAGAATTTAGCACAAGATGAAAAATATAATGTTATAAAAACACATATTTATAAAAATTCGTTTAATAGTACTGGAATTTTTAAAGATTTATTTTTTGGCAATTTATCAAAATACTTAGAAAGAAAAAATAAAATAATTTATGTAGCCCATATACATAATAATTATATTAAAAATTTAAGAAATTTAAGAAAAAATTATAAACTGGCTATATTTCCTTACGAATATTTTTTAGGTAGCAGTGATATTGTTTTTTCTTTTATAAAATTATTTTTAAAAAAAATAAAATATAATCTAAAATTGAATCGATTACATTTTAAAACTTTAAATATAAATAAATTATCAAAAACTGAAATTAATTTAACTAGATTTGATTTTAATCATTGGATAATGTTTGAAAGTATTAAAAACTTAGTTTCAAAATATAAAATTAACAAATCAATACTTACTTACGAGAATATTGCTTGGGAAAATATGTATATATCAGCAATAAGAAAGTATAGCCCTACAACTAAAATTGTTGGATATCAACACACTGTAGTTCCCAAGTCAGCTGCAGGTATGTTTATAAATAAAGATGAAAGAATGATAAAGCCTTTGCCAGATAAAATACTTACAACCGGAATTATAAACAAGAAAACTATCACAAAATTTAGTGAATATAAAAAAAATTTTATTTTTTCTGCTTGCGCACTTAGATTTGAGCATCTAAAAGAAATTAAAACTAAAAAAAGAAAAAAAATTAAAAATATTTTAGTTGCATTAGAAGCAAATACTGAAATGAAATATTTGATGAATTATATTGCAACTCAAACACCAAAATTAAAAAAATTAAATTTCATTATAAGGCCCCATCCAATGTTACCGTTGGCAGACATTCTTGCTAAAACCGATTACCCAATAATGGATTATAACAACGTAGCGATATCCTTTAATAGCCTTATAAATGACCTGAAATCATCAGATCTTTGTATTTACTGGGGAAGCACAGTATCCATAGAAGCTATTAAAATGGGCATTCCAATAGTGCATTTTAGGAATAACTCAATTCTTGACTATGATCCTCTATATAATTTTCATTATTTAAAATGGATAATAAATTACAAGTCTGATTTAGAAAAAACTATTGAAAAAATAGACTCTATAAATTCAAATAAATATAAATCTCTAATTAGAAAATCAAATATATTTTTAGAAAATTTTTTTTTTAAAGTAAACAAAAATAATATTAAGAAATTTTTAAACTAATCATGAAAAATAAACTAAGGTGTGCAATAATTGGTTATGGCTATATGGGGGAAATAAGACACAGGTGTGTTGAAGATAATCCTAATTTAATTTTAGACAATATTTGCGATATAAGAAAAATAAAAATAAAAAAAAATATAAAAGTTATAAAAAATTTTAAAGACTCAATTCATTCAAACATTGATATTGTTTTTGTTTGTGTTCCAAATAACTTAATACCAAAAATAGTTAATTATTCATTAAGTTTAGGCAAACATGTATTTTGTGAAAAACCACCAGGTAGAAATTTATTAGATATTGAATCCATAATAAAACATGAAAAAAAATCAAAAGATAGTAAGTTAATGTTTGGTTTTAATCATAGATATCATCCAGGTATTATGAGAGCAAAATATTTAGTTGATAATAAAAAATTTGGTGAAATTATTGCTATTAGAGGTATGTATGGAAAATCTGGAGGTAAAAATTTTAGATTATCTTGGAAAAACAATCCAAAAATATCTGGAGGAGGTATACTAATTGATCAAGGTATTCACATGCTAGATCTATTTAATTATTTTTTGGGAAACTTTAATTTAGTAAAGTCAATTTTAGGAAATAAAGCCTGGAAGTTTAATGTAGAAGATAATGCTATGATTGTGCTAAAGAACAATAACGGGAAACTTGCTATGTTACATTCCTCGTCCAGCTTTTGGAAACATATGTTTGAAATAAATATAATATTAGAAAAAGGTTATCTAAAAATTGATGGATTATTATCTAAAACAGGAAGTTATGGAAGAGAAAAGCTAACTATTGGAAAAAAATTGTTTGAAAGCGACAAAAGTGCATTAGGAAATCCTCCAGAAGAAATTATTTATTTTGATAAAGATTTATCATGGAATATTGAGGTAGATAAATTTATAAATTTTATACTTAATAAAAAAGTCGTAAACGAGAGTAACAGCAAAGACGCTTTAAATGTAATGAAAATAGTAGAAAAATGTTATATTGATAATAAAAATTTTAAATTTAGCTGATATATAAATATGGAAACTTCAATTTTAAATCTAGATCTTAAAAAAAATAAAATAAATCCCAAAATATATTTAAAAAAATATATTCAACTAATTGAAAAAGATTGTAAAAAATTCTTAAAACCTAAACTACTCAAAAAATCTTATTGTCCTACTAGTAGAGAAAAAAATTGCTCTAGTAGTTTTAAAGTATTTGGAATGAAATATAATATAAGTAAAAAATATAAAAACATATATTTAGAAAAAAAACCAGATGAGAAATTATTAAGGAAATTTTATATTAATTCGGAAGCTAGAAAATTTTGGAAAAATAAAATCTGGCCAGCGACCAGAAAAGAGAGAAATAAAAAGTTAATTTATCCATTAGTAGAATGGATAGAAAGATTCATAGATAATAAAAAAAAGGTTACATTTTATGAGTTTTTTCCAAACCACAACCATTTTAGCGAAGGAATTAAAAGAAAATTTAAAAAGTCGAAATATGTATTTTTAAATAGTCTTATTGAAAACCCATCAGGTCATCAAAATTATAGTTATGATTTTAAGAGAAATGGCCAGAAAGTTGCAGTTTTATTTGAGTCAATTAATAGATGCATTGAACCTGAAAAATTAATGAAGAATGTGAAATCTAAACTAAATAAGGGCGACTTATGTTTTATTACGACACTTCTTTCATCTGGTTTTGAAATTAAAATTTTAGGCAAATCCTCAAAAACATTTATTCCACCAGAAAGAATGAACATATTGTCATTAGAGGGTCTACAATCTTTGTTAAAAAAAGTAGGTGGTTTTGAAATATTAGAGTTGAGTACACCTGCAATACTAGATATTCCTAACGTAATTGAAAAAATGGATAAAAAAAATGAATTTTTTAATTATATTTTTAATCAAAGGCAAGACAAAAATCTTATAGAAAATTATAGACAATTTTTACAATTATTTAGATTAGGTACCTATTGCAGAATGGTATTAAAAAGAAAATAATGGAATATATAAATAAATATTTAAAACAAGTCGAAAGTATAGCTAAAAAGATTGATCAAAAAAAAATTGACTCAGTAATTTTAGAAATATTAAAGGTAAAAAAACAAAACGGAAGAATATTTTTTTTAGGCGTTGGGGGGAGTGCTGCGAACTGTTCACACGCTGTGAATGATTTTCGAAAAATAGCCAATATTGAATCTTACACACCAGTGGATAATGTTGCAGAAATTACAGCAAGAACAAACGATGAAGGTTGGGAAACAATTTTTAAACCATGGCTTGAATGCAGTAAGATTAATAAAAAAGACTTAATTTTTATTTTAAGTGTCGGAGGAGGTAATAAGGAAAAAAATGTTAGTGTTAATTTAATATCTGCAATTGAACACGCCAAAAAAGTAGGTTGTAGCATAGTGGGAATAGTTGGTCGTGACGGCGGCTATACTTCGGCAAATACAGATAAATGTATTGTCATACCAACCCAAAGTCCAGATACAATAACTCCCCACGCGGAAGCTTGGCAGGCAGTTATATGGCATCTAATAGTTACAGATCCACGAATTCAATCGCAATCAAACAAATGGGAATCTTTAGTTTAATTTTTTAATAATTTGAAAATAAGTAAATTATTATATTCTGACGTTCCAAAATTTTTAAGTGCTATAAAGGCATTTAAGCAAAGAAAAACTATTAGTTTTAGAAAAATAAAGTTTTCTTTAATTACAGATAATTGGATTACAAAATATAGAGCAAGAACATTTGCAAGCAAAGAACCAGAGTTTTTAAATTGGATTGATAATGAATTAAAAAATAAAGATAATTTTTTTGATATCGGATCCAATGTTGGTATTTATTCAATTTATGCTGCTTTAAGAAAAAAAGGAGCTAACGTACATTCTTTTGAACCAGAATATGCAAATTTAAATTTACTAAAAAATAACGTTATAATAAACTCTTTAAATAAAAAAATAAATTTATATTCTTTTGCTTTTGGTGAAAAATGTGAAATTTCAAATCTTTATATACAGGACTTTACGCCAGGTTCTGCACTTCACACAGTAGAAAAAAAAAATATTCCTAAAACGAAAACTGGAAAAAAAATTCTTTGGAAAGAAGGAATATTTGTTATTACTCTAGACCAGTTTGTGAAAGAAACAAAGGTTATTCCAAGTCTAATTAAAATCGATGTTGATGGTAATGAATTAAACGTTCTAAGAGGTGGTAAAACAACACTAAAGAATAAAAAACTTAGATCTATTTTTATTGAAATGGACTCAAAAAAAGATAGAAATAAAATTATAAAGATTTTAAAAATTAGCGGATTTAAATTAAGTTACAAGTATAAGTATAATGAAATTTGGAAAAGAAAGTAATTTTTATGGAATTAAAAGAAAAACTTAAAAAAAGAAAAAAAGTATTTGGCTGCTGGACATCTACAGGCAATGAATCTGTAGTTGAAATGTTTTTATATTCAAAATTTGATTTTTTAGGCATAGATTTAGAACATAGTACAATTGACCTAAATCAAACTAAAAACTTAATTTCAATATGTGAGAAATATAAAGTTCCTTGTTTACCCAGAGTACCTGGTATCGATTCATCATTAATCAGAAGAGTTTTAGATGCTGGTGCATCAGGCATAATTGTGCCATCAGTTGAAACTGAAAGTGATGTAAAAAAAATAATTGAAATTATGAAATATCCCCCAATGGGCAAAAGGGGATATGGAATATCGAAAGCAAGTTTATTTGGTAATAATTTTAATAATTACACGCGAAATTGGAACAAAAAATCTATTCTAGTTATTCAAATTGAGAATTTGAGAGGGGTAAATAATCTTAAAAAGATTCTGTTACACAAAGAAATAGATGCAGTAATGATAGGTCCTTATGATCTATCTGGATCTTTAGGAAAACCTGGAAATTTTAAAAATAATATATTTAAAAATTTAACAAAAAAAATAATTAAAGAATGTCAGAATAGCAAAACATCAGTAGGAATACATGAGGTAAATCCATCAAAACAAAATGTAAGTAAATTAATTAAATCAGGATATAATTTTATGGTTTTATCATCTGATATTTTTTTACTACTTGATTGGACAAGAAATATTTCAAAAACTTTAAGTTTCTTCAAAAGCAAAAAATAAATTTATTATTTACTTAAATAAAATTTCAATGACAAAAAGAATAGTGGCAATTATTCCAGCAAGATTAAAATCTAAAAGATATCCACGTAAACCACTTATAAAGATAAAAGGTATTAGTATGGTGGAGCATGTAAGGAGGAGAGCATTGGCAAGCAAAGCATTTGACGATGTATACGTTGCTACTTGTGATTCTGAAATAAAAAATGAAATTAAAAAAAATGGTGGAAAAGTTATTATGACTTCTAAAAAACACAAATTAGCAACAACAAGAGTCGCAGAAGCTGCCAAAAAAATAAAATGCTCTCACATTGTTAATATACAGGGTGATGAGCCTTTAATTCTTCCAAATGATTTAAAAATTGTGGTAAAAAAGATAAAAAAAAGTCCCAAAATAAAATATTGGAATGCTATTGGGAACGTATCGAAGACAGAATTATTAAGTCATGATGTAGTAAAATGTGTTGTAAACAAATCAAATCAAATCATAATTTGTTCAAGATTTTTTAGTCCTATTAAAAAAATAAATGGTATAAAAATTAAAAAACTCTTAGGTGTACTAGCTTATACAAAAAAAGCACTTTTAAATTATATCAAACTAAAAAAAACAAACACAGAATTATTTCAATCAATAGATCAATCTAGAATTATTGAAAATAATATACTTTTAAAATCAATAAATCTTAAAAATAGTTTTATTGGCATCAATACCAAAGCTGAAGAAAAAATTGTAATGAATATAATTTCAAAAAGCAAAGTCCAAAAAAAAATTTTTAAACAACTAAAATGAAAAAAAGAAATATTTTAATTGCCGCGTCATCATTTTGTGAATTGAGCAAAACACCTCTTAAACTTCTTAAAAAAAATAATTTTAGTTTTGTTAAAAATAACTTTAAAAGAAGATTAAAAACTAATGAAATTATTAAAATGGGAAAAAATGTGCATGGTATAATTGCAGGTTTAGAAACATACAATTGTCAAGTATTAAAATCTTTAATTAAAATTAAAAGCATATCGAGAGTAGGGGTAGGTATAGATAATATTGATCAAAACTATGCAAAAAAAAATAAAATCAAAATATTAAATACTCCGGAAGTTGTTGTGGAACCTGTCGCACAGCTTACCATTGGCATGTTGCTAAATCTTTCTAGAAAAATAGACATAATGAATCACGCTATGAAAAAAAAATCATGGAAAAAAATTTATGGTAACGACATAACACGTAAAAAAATTGGAATTATCGGTGTCGGACAAATTGGGAAAAGAGTTGCTGAAATTTTATCTACTTTTGATGTTAAATTATTATTAAATGATATTAAAAAAAATATTAAATGGGCAAGAAAAAAAAATTTTAGGTATGTATCTTTAAAAAATTTGATTAAAAATTCAGATATAATTTTGATTCATGCGTCAAATAAAATGAACAAAGAAATATTGAAAAAAAATGATATTAAAAAAATGAAAAAGGGAGTAATTTTAATAAACTGCAGCAGAGGTAAATTAATCGATGAAAAAACTCTTGAATATGGTTTAAAATCTAAAAAAATCTCTGGTTTAGGGCTAGATGTTTTTAATAAAGAACCTTATTCAGGCAATTTATCAAAATACAATAATGTGATATTAACTCCTCATATTGCCACATTTACAAAAGAAACTAGAATGCAAATGGAGTTGGAAGCAACAAAAAATTTAATTAAGAGTTTTAAAAAATGACAGGAATTTTTTTAGATACAGGGGATATTGAGCAAATCAAAAAATACCATAGCATGGGAATTATAAGAGGGGTGACTACAAATCCCACAATAATGTCTCGAGAACAAAACAAAGGAAATTTAAATTTTAAAAAGAGGCTAATTGAAATAGCAAACTTAATAAATCCGTTGCCCTTATCAATAGAGCTTATGACAAATGAATATACTGAGATGAAAAAACAAGCCGTAGAATTTTCTAAGTGGGCCAAAAATATAAATATTAAAGTTACAATTCATGGGCCAGGAGGAGAAATGGATAATTTAAAAATAATAAATGAATTAGAAAATAAATCTAAAGTTAGAGTCAATGTTACAGCAATGATTACTGCTCAACAATGTTTTGTTGCCGCAATGGCTGGAGCAACTTATGTTTCTATTTTTGGAGGTAGAGCGAATGATTTAGGATATGATAGCAAAGCTGAAATAAAAAAATTGAGATCTTTAATTGATACGATGAATTTAAAATCAAAAATAATCGCAGGATCGGTTAGAGAAACTTCAAATGTAACTGATTGGTTTCACTCAGGAGCACATATCGTAACTTGCCCTCCACAATTTTTAGAAAAAATAATTATTCACCCCCACACCAAAGAAATAGTAAAACAGTTTTTAAAAGATTCATTAAAATTAAAAAAGTAGTTTATATTTTTTAATTTTACACAATATATTTTGATGATGTTAAAAAAAATATTTTATAAAAAAAAAGTATTAGTTACTGGACATACAGGCTTCAAAGGTTCTTGGTTAGCGCTCTGGCTTACAATTTTAGGAGCAAAAGTAGTTGGTGTATCGATTAGTAACCCTACCAAACCATCTCATTTTGAAACGATAAAATTAAAGAAAAAAATCATTGATAAAAGAATTGATATAAGAAATTTATCATCATTAAAAAAAGTCTTTAAAAAATATCAACCAGACTATGTTTTTCATTTAGCAGCACAATCGCTAGTTAAAAAATCTTATTCCAATCCTATTTATACTTGGCAAACCAACACTATTGGTACAATTAATGTGTTAGAGAGTTTAAGAGAAATAAAAAAAAAATGTGTCGCCGTTATTATAACAAGTGACAAAAGCTACAAAAATATAGAAATTAAAAGAGGGTATAGAGAAAATGATATATTAGGAGGCAAAGATCCTTATAGTGCATCAAAAGCATCTGCTGAATTAGCAATTCAATCTTATATAAATTCTTTTTTTCCAATAAAAAAAACTAATGTAGTTATAAGTGTTGCAAGAGCTGGAAACGTTATAGGCGGTGGAGATTGGTCGGAAAATCGCTTAATACCTGATTGCATTAAATCTTGGTCTAAAAATAAAAAAGTTTTATTAAGAAATCCTAAATCAACCAGACCATGGCAGCATGTTTTAGAAGCAGCTTCTGGATATTTATATTTAGCTGCTAAATTACAAAATAATAAAAGGTTACACGGTGAAGCGTTTAATTTTGGACCCAATAATGCAAGGGATTATAACGTTTTGCATCTAGTAAAATTAATGAAAAAACATTGGAAAAAAGTTAATTGGAAGGTAATAAAAAAAGGACAAAAAAATTTCTTTGAGTCAAACCTATTAAAATTAAATTGTAATAAGTCAAAAAAAATCCTTGGATGGAAAAGCATTTTAACTTTTAACAAAACTATAAATATGGTTGCTGAATGGTATAAAAACTATTATCTGAAAAATAAAAATATGTATAAAATTTCTTATAAACAAATAACAGATTTTGAAAAAGATTTAAAAAAACACTTAAATTAAATTTTATAATGAAAGTAATTATATTAGCAGGTGGGTTCGGGTCTAGGCTATCAGAATATACCAAAACTATACCTAAGCCCATGATAAAAATTGGAAAAAGACCAATACTTTTTCATATCATGAAACATTATGCCAATTACGGGTTTAAGGAATTTTATATTGCACTAGGATACAAGGGCGAAGTAATAAAAAAATATTTTAATAAAAAGTTTTATGACTGGAAAATTAATTTGGTTGAGACAGGAAAAAACACGATGACCGGGGGGAGATTAAAAAGATTGAAGAAATATATAGGTAAAGAAACATTTATGATGACTTATGGAGACGGTGTATCAAATATTAATTTAAAAAAATTACTTAAATTTCACTTAAAAAATAAAAAATTAGTAACTCTAGCAGCAGTAAGGCCACCTGCCAGATTTGGAGTTATTAGACTGAAGGGATCTCAAGTTAGTTATTTTAAAGAAAAATCTAAATTAGATGAGGGCTGGATTAATGGAGGTTTTTTTGTTATGGAGCCAGAGTTTTTTAATTTTATTAAAAACGATAAAACTTATTTAGAAAGAGATCCATTAGAAAAAATAACAAGAAAAAAAGAATTGGCAGCTTTTAGACATAAAGGATTTTGGCAGTGTATGGATACAAAGAGAGATAAAGATAAGCTGAATAAAATATTTAAAAAAAAAAATTTTGAAAACTAGAAAAAAAATATTGATCGTAGGTGGTACAGGATTTATAGGATATCATCTTTCAAAAGCATCATTAAAAAAAGGATGGAAAGTAACTAGTATTTCTACCAAACCACCTAAAAAAATTAGATTTCTTCCTAAAGTAAAATATATTATTTGTGACATCACAAACAAAAAAATAATCAATAGAAAAATTAAAGAATATTTCCATTATGTGGTAAATCTTGGAGGTTATGTTGATCATTCAAATAAAAAAAAAACATTCAAGAGCCACTATTATGGATGTAAGAATTTAGCTGATTTTTTTCTAAATAAACAATTAGAAGCTTTTATTCAAATAGGGAGTTGTATTGAATACGGACGAGCTAAATCTCCTCAAACAGAAAATAAATTTTCTAATCCAAAATTTAATAAATCAGTTTATGGAAAAGCAAAATTAATGTCTTCTATTTATCTAAAAAAACTTTTTAAAAAAAAAGGATTTCCCTCAACCATTTTAAGGCTTTATTTAGCTTATGGTCCAAGACAAGATGTTAATCGCTTTATTCCTATAATCATAACTGGTTGTATTCGAAATAAACCATTTCCATGTTCAGAAGGCAGTCAATTAAGAGACTTTCTACATGTTAAAGATGTTGTAAATGGAATATTTAAGACATTACAAAACAAAAGGGCCAGAGGTCACATTATCAATATAGGATCTGGTAAGCCGAGAAAAATCAAAGAAATAATCAAATTAATAAAGGATAAGGTAAAAAAAGGAAAACCAAAGTTTGGTAAAATTAGTTTAAGAAAAGATGAAATTTTAAAATTGTACCCAAGCATAAAAAAAGCAAAAAAAATTATAAAGTGGCAACCAAAAATATCCTTTGAAAGAGGACTATTATCAACAATTAGCTATTATAGTGGAAGCAAAACTAAATAATCATCCTTTAGTTAGCATCGTTATGAACTGCTATAATGGCGAGTCATTTCTTAGAGACAGTATTAAAAGTGTTTTGTCACAAACATATGAAAACTGGGAGTTAATTTTTTGGGACAATAAATCTAATGATAAAAGTAAAAAGATTTTCTTTGAATTTAAAGACAAAAGATTAAAATATTTTGAAGCACCAAAACATACCATGTTAGGGGAAGCTAGAAATAATGCTTTAGAAAAATGTAATGGTGACTTTATCTCCTTTTTAGATGTAGATGATTGGTGGACAAGTGAAAAGCTTTATAATCAGGTTAAAGTTTTAAAATCAAACAACGATATTAAATTTAATTTTACAAACTATTGGTTTTGTGATCAAAGAAATAATAAAAAAATTAGTTTATATTCGAAAAAAAAAAGTTATTCAGGATTTTTAACTAACTATCTACTTAAAAGTTATGATGTTGGGATATCTACTGTTACATTTAAAAAGGAAATTATTAATGACACTAACAAACCTTTCGAAAATAATTCTTATTTCTGCGACTTTAATCTTTTTATGAATTTATCTACAAAATACAAATTTTATTTTGAAGAAAAGCCGTTAACCTATTACCGATGGCATAATAAAAATTTTACTCACAACAATTTTGATCTTTACGCAAGTGAAATGAACCGTTTATTAAAAAGTTTTCAAAAATTTGAAAAATTTGAAAATTTCAAGTTTTTTAAGATTAACATTGATTATATTAATTGTTTACTGCTTTTGAAAAATAAAGAAAAAAAAAATTATCTTAAAAAAACTTTAATGATGAAATGGAGTTTAAAAAAAATAAAATTATTAATGTATTATTTTGTGCCACTTAAAATTTTAGAAAAATTAATAAGGATATAAAAGATGAAAACATATATATTTGGAAAAAGAAGTTATTTGTCAAAGCATTTATCTAAAATAATAAAAAACTGTGAGATTGTTTCTTCACAAGAATTTCATAATAAAAATTTATTTATAAAAAAATTTAATGAGAAAAAATTTAATTTAATAATAAATACTTTCTACCCATCATCTAAAATAAATAGTATAGAAGATTATAATTTATTTTATGAAAAAAGTATTTTAAATATAACAAAGATTCTAGACAATATTAATTCAAACAAAATTAGCAAAATTATTTATAGTAGTAGCTCTTCTATATATGGATCCTTAGATAGAAATTTTTTATATCAAGACAAATTTAATAGAAAATTATATGCATCAACAAAAATTACATGCGAAAGACTTATTCAAAATTTTGCAACTAAAAAAAAGGTGAATTTTGTTATTGCAAGAATTTTTAATATGTATGGTGAGGGAGATAATTTTTCTATAATTTCAAAAATTATTAATGCAAAAAAAAATAGGTTAATCGTTAATAATAATGGCCAATCTTTAAGAGATTTTATATACGTCAAAGACATAGCAAAAACATTCAAAATGTTGCTAAAAAGTAAATTTTGCGGAGAAATAGACATAGGCAATGGGTACGGCATAAAAATAAAGGATATTATAGATAATATTCCAATAATTAAGAAGAAAGTTACTTTTAAAAAAGAACATGTTCATGAAGAACATTCTGCATTTGCAAACATAAATAAATTATCAAAAATAATTAAAATAAATAAATTCTATACTTTAGAAAGGTTCCTTCATAAACAACTACGTCTTAAAAGACAAATAAATTTACCTAAATTTCAAAGCAAAAGTCAAAATACTTATGAAAAAATAGTATCTGGAACCATAATCTATGGAGCGGGTTATGCTGGTAAAAATTTGTATGAATCTCTAAAACGAAATAATCAATCAGTTTATTGTTTTGTAGATGATAATAAAAACAAAATAAACAAATTCATCGATGGAAAAAAAATTATATCTTTCGATAGGTTAAATAATTTAAAAGAAACTTTTATTATACCTAATATTGTTGTTGCAATCGCAAAAATTAATTATCAAGAGAAAATAAAATTAATTAAAAAACTTTTACCTATATGTTTAAACTTAAATTTTTTGCCAAATAGAGATGAACTTATTAAAGATAATATAACAATTTCCGATGTAAGAAATATAGAACTGAGTGATCTTTTTAATAGAAAAATATCTAAGATTAATTTTTCTCTTTTAAGCAAACTTAAGAAAAAAAATATTCTTATTACAGGAGGTGCAGGATCCATTGGTTCGGAACTTTGTATTCAAGTTGCTAAATTAAATCCTACTAAAATAGTTTTATTCGATCATGATGAAACAGCATTATTTGATATTCAAAGAAAAATGAAATTTATCACAAACACCAATGTTGTTTCTATTTTAGGAAATATAAATGATACAAATTTTCTAAGAAAAATTGTCAAAGATTATGAAATATCGGATATATACCATGCCGCTGCTTATAAACATGTTTCAATATTAGAAAACAACCCATTAAAAGCTATTCAAAATAATATTTTTGGAACAATCTCAGTATTAAAATCAATTTCTAATGATGTAAATAATATAACCATAATATCAACAGATAAAGCAGCCAATCCTAAAAATGTTCTGGGTTTTACAAAAAGAATAGCAGAAATTGTTTCACAAAATTATTTTTTAAATTCAAATTTATCTAAAAAAAATTTATCTATTGTAAGATTCGGCAACGTTTTTGGAAGTCAGGGATCTGCAGTACAAATCTTTACTGAGCAACTCAGTAAAGGGCAACCAGTAACAATTTCAGACTACAGGGCCGAAAGATATTTTATGTCAATAAAAGAAGCCTGCAATTTAGTACTTCAAGGAAGTCAGATTAAAACTAAAAAAAATTCAATAATTGTTTTAAACATGGGAAAGCCAATTAAAATATTAAATGTTATTAAAAAAATAATTGAATTATTTAATATTAATGAAAAAAATGTTCCAATTATTAAAACTGGCCTAAAATCAGGGGAAAAATTAAAAGAAAAAATTTCTATTTCTGATTTGTTTTATAAAACTAAACATCCAGACATTTTGCAAATTAAAGAACCTATTTATAGTATTGAGCAAGTTAATAAGTTAATTATTGATCTAACAGATTTAGTCAAAAATTATAAGGGACAGCAAGCTAATTTGTTAATGAAGTCTTTTCTTAAAAAAGAAATTGGTAAACTAAGTTAGCAAGATTTTATTATAAAAACTTTTATATATTTCTTTATTATTAAAAATTTTAAATATATTTTTTCTTGCTGATTTTCGTATTTTTTCCTTATTTTTATTTTTCATAGATTTAAATTGATTTAGCCTACTTAAGAAATTATTTTTATTATGATCAAAAATAAGTCCACTTTTCATGTTTTTTATAAACGAACTGATATTGCCAACATTCGATACAATACAAAAACACTCCATAGACATAGCTTCTAACACAACGATTGGACACCCCTCTTGAAGCGAAGAAAGTAAAAAAGCATCACAGTTTTTATATAGCTTTTTTAGATCCTTTTTATTTTTCCATCCCAAAAGTTTTACATTAAATTTTTTATTATTTTTTTTATAAAAATCTATTTTTTTTATTAAATTATTATAATATTTTTTTTGAGTATTAAGTTTTAACCCAACAATTTTTAATTCAATATCGAAATTAACTTTTGCGAGGTTATCGATTAAAATATGATAGCCTTTTTCTTTATTTATATTTCCGACACATAACAGATTTACAATTTTATTTTGTGATTTTCTGTTATTTATTTCTTTTTTATTTTTTTTCCAAAACTTCAAATCTATATATGGAGGTAAATAATAATATTTTTCTTGAATATTTAAATTTTCAGCTATTTTTTTTGAAATTAAAATTATATCAAAATTTATAAAAAATTTTAATACTTTAAATATTTTTTTATTTATAGAAGAAGGTGTCTCTACTATACTCCAGTAAATTTTTTTATTTAAAAAACAACCTGCTAAAACTGGTGCGTAATTATTAATTCCATGAACAAAAAATATTTTGTTAGTTATTTTTTTTTGTTTGTTAAGGTATAAAATTTCAAAAAAGTTAAATATAATCTCAAATATAAAGAGAAACTTTAAATAATATCTAAAATTTTTTAAGTTTATTTTAGATATATTTGAAGTTCCACATGTAATGTATTGAATGTTTTTTTTAGGAATAAGTTTATTAATATTTAAAATATAATTGTGAGGTCCACCAATTCTGTTATCTAAAAAGAAATTTGTAATCATTATTTTCTTTTTATTAAATAGTTATTGAGCACCAAACAATCCATTTTAGTTCTTAAAAAACAATCTAGAGCTTGTTGAGGATTTAATACAATTGGTTCATTTTCATTAAAAGATGTATTTATTAAAATTGGAACGCCTGTTTTAGCAAAAAAACTTTCTAATAATAAAAAAAGATTTAAGTTTGTGTCCTTAGATACTGTTTGCACTCTACCAGTTCCATCGATATGTGAAACTGCAGCAATTTTAACTCTTTTTTCAGGTATAATAGTTTCTACAAACGACATATAAGGATTATTATTTTCAAGCTTAAACCAATTTTTTTTTTCATAATCTAATATTACGGGGGCAAAAGGTCTAAAACTTTCTCTCTTTTTAATTTTTTCATTTAGTATATCTTTCATTTCGGGTTCTCTCGGATCAGCAAGTATTGACCTATTGCCAAGTGCTCTAGCACCAAATTCCATCCTGTCTTGAAACCATCCAATAATTTTTTTTTCTGCCAAAAGATTTGAAGTGATTATGTATAGCTCTTTATTGTTATCAAATTTTTCGTAAGTAAAACTTTCAGTCTTGTTTTCGCTTATAACTTTTTCAATATAATCTGCACTGTACTTTGGGCCAATAAACGGACTCTTTATATTTGTTAAAGGTTTTTTTTTAAACTTACTTTTGAATGCACAAAAAGAGGCACCTATAGCTCCGCCTGCATCTCCTGGTGCATAAGGTATAAAAAAATTATCAAATTTTTTACTTTCTAATATCTTTCCATTAGCTAAAGAATTTAGTGCACAGCCCCCAGCATAAACTAGATTATTTGAAAAGTTAACATTAACATTATTTTTTAAAATTTGATTTAGTATTATTTCGAACACTTTTTGGGATGATGCTGCTATATCTTTTTGATTTTGTGAAATACTATCTAAATTAAAACTTTTATTATCTCCAAAAATTTCCTTAAATTTTTCTGAATAAAGAGTATTTTGTTTTGGAACACCCAAAAATTTATACTGATAATCTTTTTTATGATGATTAAAATACTTTAGATTTAGTTCAAAAAAATCTTTTTTCTTTAAAAAAATTTTATTTAATATCTCATCAGTATATTTTGGGTTTCCATAAGATGATAGTCCCATCATTTTGTATTCATCGCCATAGTTTTTAAATCCTAAAAATTGTGTCATCGATTCATAAAAAACTCCTAAAGAGTGCGGAAAATATATCTTTTTAACTATCTTTATTTTTGAATTTTCACATTCGGAAATAGCTAAACTGCAAAAATCTCCAAAACCGTCAATAGATAAACCTATTGCCTTTTTATATTCTGACGGAAAATATGCGGAAGCTATATGAGCGAGATGGTGTTCTATTTTATGAAATTTTAATTTTTTATTTTTTGTAATTTGAAAATCTTTTAATAATGATTTATTTAAAAATGTTCTACTTTTATATCTATTAATTATTTCATATTTTTTTTTACCTAAAATATAATTTCTTAAAAAAAAAGGTATCTTTTTAATTAAATTTGAATTAGGTCTTGTATTAATTGCTATATCTGTAATATCTTCAAATTTAAGATTTAGAATTTCTAGACATTTATTAATTGATTCATTGGGAGATCCTGCCCAATGTTTTTTTCTATTAATTCTTTCTTCTTCTATCGCTACTTCTAATTTTCCATCTACCAGTATACATGCCGAAGAGTCAGCATGATTGGCATTTATTCCTAAAATAATTGACATTTATTGATTGTGTTTTTTGTTTATATCTTCCTTAATCCATTGGTAAGTTATCTTTAAGCCATCAAAAAGTTTATATTTAGGCTCCCAATTTAATACCTTCTTTATTAATTTGTTGTCGCTTTTTCTACCTCTCACTCCTTTTGGTTTATCTAATTCATAATTTTTTTTAAATTTCTTGTTTGAAATTTTTTCTAGCATTTCTATCATTTCATTTATTGAAACTAGTTCTTCACTGCCAATATTTATAGGCTCATTATATTTTGAATTGAACAAATTTAATGTTGCTTCAACGCAGTCGTCAATATAAAGAAAGGTTCTAGTTTGTTTTCCATCACCCCATACTTTAATTTCGTCTGATTTCGCCTTTTCAGCCTCAATTACTTTTCTAGATAATGCAGCTGGTGCTTTTTCTCTTCCGCCATCATAAGTTCCATTAGGACCAAACACATTATGATATCTAGCTATTTTAACGTCCAAACCATAATCTTCATAAAAATGCCTACACATTCTTTCGCTAAATAATTTTTCCCACCCATATCCATCCTCTGGATTTGCTGGATAAGCATCACTTTCTTTTAAACCGATTGCTTCAGTAGTTTTTTGTTTTTTTATTAATTAAGAACATAAACATAAATTATTTATTTAATTTTAAATTTTTAATAATTTTTTTAATTTTTATTTCTTATTTATTAAAAAATTTAATTTTATCTGGCTGCCTAATTTATCCAATTTCATTTACCTGTCTGGAACAGTTTGCTTGGAATTCCAAAGAAATAAGCAATATTTTATCAACCGGAATCGAAGCATTTAATAAAAATTATAACAATTATAGGGGTGAATTGGGTCCAATTGAATTTATAAAAAATTTTAATTGGATTGATACATGGTATTTGCGTATACAAAACGAGCTTAAAGATTTTTTATTGTTAAAATTATTAATTTTAATACTTACTATTTCATTAGTTAAATTCACAAACAGTAATTTAAGCAAAGCAAATAAAAATAAAATTAATTTATTTTTAATAATTTTATTATCACTATTTTTATTTTCTTTCTTTATTTTATTTCTTAAAACTCCTGTAATAAGGATGTCTCATCACGTATTTTTGTTATTTTTTATTTTAATATTTTCTTCTTTATACAAGTTCTTTGATAAAAATTTTTTAATTAAAAAAAATTTTCTTTTTATTTTTTTTATATTATGTATATTGTTTTCAATGACGAAAAACTTTAATAGAATTTCAAAAGCACAATTTGTAAATAACCCCAAGGAACACATATTAAAAATGAAATTATATAGTCCTTCAGAAAAAAACAGTTTGAATGACTTTGATTACTATGTGGGCAATTTTGATGGATCGCCTATTGGAAATACATTGTTAGATAAAAATAAATATTATTATAAAAAAAATTATTTCTTTAACATGCTGTTAAAAAAATAAAGAAATTATGAAGATATTAGTTACAGGAGCTGGTGGTTTTATTGGTGGCCATATAGTAAAAAAACTTCTATCACAAGGACACCGGGTAAGGGCAGTCGATATAAAACCTTTTGATGAGTGGTTCCAACATTTTAAAAATGCTGAAAACTTTTCTAAGGATTTAACTGACAAAAAAAGTTGCTTTGATTCTGCAAAAGATATGGATGCTGTAATTAACATGGCGTGCAATATGGGGGGCATGGGATTTATAGAAAACAACAAAGCTCTTTGTATGCTTTCTGTACTGGTCAACACGCATATGCTAATGGCATGTAAAGAATATAAAATTAAAAAAAGTGAAATAAAAGTAATCTTTGTAAAAAAGATAAATAAGGAAAGTATTAATAATACATAGAGCTTGTATTGATTTTCTCGATTATTTATAATGATATTATTTTCCAATATAATTTTACTAGTTAAATAAAAAAAATAAATAAAAAAAATAAAAGCTGGCCTATCAACCCCAAATTCTTTTAAACGCGTATATTTTAGCAACAAAAAAAAACAAAAAAATATTTGTATTAGTGTAACTAAAGTGATTTTTTTATTTTTTATATTATCTAATATTTTAACAAAAAAAGTGCTTAATATTAAAAAAAAAGGCAACGAGTTAACCAAATGTATATCTTGAAGTTTAGTATTTTCAAAATTTAAAAATGCATTAATCGAGAGCCACAGTGGTGAAAATCCATAGTGATGATGTAAAAAGTTTAAACCAAAGATATAATTAAAATTATCTATATTATTTATATATCCATAATGATAGTGATTAAGATCATCTGAATAACCACTGCCATAAATAGTTAAGATAGTTAAAAAATAAAAAGCTAATATGAATAAAATTGTAATTTTACCAAAATTAAAACTTTTTTTAAAATCTTTAAAAAAAAATAAAATTAATATTAATGAAACTAAAGAGCTTAAAATTATTAAAATATCATTTAATGGTATAAAAAAATTTAATAATTGTGCAAAAAAACCAATAAATACGATTCCATATAATGCAATATCAAAAATATTTACTTTTTCTATATATTTACTAATTCTAAAAAAATTACAAAAAACTAAACCGAATCCTAAAATATTGATAACAAATATAACTTGGTTGAAAAATAAATTATACACTATACTTTTTTATTTTTTTTATAATATAAAATTATGCTAAAATAAATTAAGGTCGTTATAATGAAAGCATAAGTAGTAGATTGAATTATTTCCATTAAAAGAGCAGGAATGATAGAAAGCATTATATATGGTATCCAAATGTAATTTTGATTAAAAGATTTCATTAAGTAGTGATGTAAATGAGTATTGTCTGCATAAAAAGGAGATTTTTTATTTAAAATTCTTTCAGTTACTACTCTAATTACATCTATTCCCGGAAAAAGAAAATACATAAATATTTCATCAGAAAATAAAGTAGATTTTGTAGAATAAATTTTTATATATAAGATACCTATTATTACGGAAATCATGCTAGCCCCTGAGTTTCCTAAAAATAATTTTTTTCTTAAATTAAAAAATAAAATGATTAAAAGAGAAATTAACAATGTATATAAAAATATTTCATAATCATTTTGTTTATAAATAAGCATAAATACCCAATAAATAGACAATGAATTTGCAATTCCATTGGCCCCATCTGAGAAATTAAGTGTATTATAAAATAAATATAGGCAAAATATTGTGAATACCAAACCTGCCTGATTAAGGATTATAGGACGATCAATAAAATATTTGAACTCTAAATTTTTTATAATTAAATCTTGATCTAATGGTATGAGTATAAAAAGAGAAAAAACAAGTATCGTACTTTTGACAAGTGGCGTTAAGTCTTTTTTATCGTCTAAAACTCCCAAAATTAAGAATATTGTCATTAAAAATGTTAATAACAAATAAAATTTTAAATTAATATTTTCTAAAAAGAAAAATGAGTAGCCAACGCTTGAAACCAAGGACACGTAACATGCCACGCCGCCAATCAAAGGTGTGGATACTTTATGAATTTTTCTTATGTTCAGTGGGTTAGGCGCGGGATCACTAAGTTTTAAATAATCAGCAAATTTATTTCTCAAAAGGCATATTATCAAGCAAAATAAGCTCAAAATAAATGAAGTAAAAATTATATTAAAATTTTCTTGGATCATTATGATAATAGATATAATACAGATTATTTAAAAAATTAAACCAAATGTTTATTACTGTTATTATTCCTTGTTATAACGAGAAGGCTACAATTAAAGAAATTGTTAATAAAGTCAATAATTATAATGATTACAAAAAAGAGATTATTATTGTTGATGATGGCTCAACTGACGGAACCAGAGAAATTCTAGAAAAAGAGATTAAACAAAATGTTTATAAAATTATTTATCACGAGCAAAACTTGGGCAAAGGAGCTGCTATAAATAGTGCGCTAAACCATGTAAATGGAGAAGTTGTAGTTATACAAGATGCTGATTTAGAATACGATCCGAAGGATTATACAAACCTACTTAGACCAGTGCTCGAAAAAAAGGCAGATGTTGTTTTGGGTTCTAGATTTTTAGGTGGCGTTGGCCCAGTACGAATACATTTTTTTTGGCATTATGTAGCTAATAAAATTTTAACATTAATTTGCAATATATTTATAAATTTAAATATTAGTGACATGGAAACAGGCTTCAAACTATTTAAAACTGAAGCTATAAAGTCTGTAAAATTGTATGAGAAATCTTTTGGGTTTGAACCTGAAATAGTAATTAAATTAGCTAAAAAAAAATTTGTTTTTTATGAGGTACCCGTTTCTTATTATGGTCGATCATATGAAGAAGGTAAAAAAATTAGATTAAAAGATGCATTTTCGGCTTTGTATTGTATTGTGAAATACTCAATATTTGATTAAGAATAAATATAGTTTATGGAAAAAGATTCGTATTTTAGTAAATCTAAAGATATATTTTTTATAAATATTTTATGCTTTTTTATACCAATATCAATTATACTCGGAAATTCTGTACTAAATGTAAATATAATATTAATTGATTTAATATTTCTTTTTCTTTTTTTCAAAAAAATAAAAAATGGTTTTAACTTTTCATTTCTATTTTCCTTTATAATTTTAGTTAATATTTTTTTACTAGCAAACATTTATATATCTGATTATCAAAAAGTTTCTTCAATTGCTTATTTGGGTTTTGTAAAACATTTAATTTTATTTTTTGCATTAATTTTTTTATTCGAGAAAAATGAAAAATTTCTAATAGATTTTAGTAAGTGTATTTTGTTTATTTTAATATTTGTTGCATTAGATACATTGATACAATTTTATTTTTTAAAAGATATTTTTGGTTTTGAAATTTTGGCTAGTCATGGAAGAAGATTATCAGGACCTTTTGACAATGAATATGTCGTTGGGTCATTTTTAACCAAACTAGTTTTTCTATCCTTAATAACGTTTTATTTTTACAAAATTAAATTTTATTACAAATACCTATACCTTTTTTTTATAGTGATGATTGTTATTTTAAGTTTTGAAAGAGCAGCTGCAATAATGGCTATAGCAGGATCTTTGCTTTATCTTTTAATAGATAGATTAATAAGTATAAAACAAAAAATTATTTCATGCTTTTTTATTATTTTAGTTACACTAGGACTTTTTTTTACAGTAGATGATTTAAAAAAACATTTTGTAGATAGGACTCTTGAACAACTTGGATTTATTCACACTGAGGATAATCCAAAACATTTTTCAATATTTGATAGTCATTGGGGCGCACATTACTTAACTGCGGCTGAGATATTTAAAAATAATAAGTACCTTGGATCTGGCATCAAATCTTACAGATTTGAATGCAAAGATCAGAAATATGAGAAAATTCAATCAGTAGAAAAAGATGCAAGATGTAGCACCCATCCGCACAATATTTATTTTGAAATTTTGTCTGAAACTGGATTAGTTGGCTTTTTATTTTTTGTAAGTGGAATTTTTATTGTTTTATTCAGATTGTTGAAAAAAGCATTTCTAACTAAAAATAAAGAAGCTCAAACAGTGCTTATTTCATTTTTTATTATGTTTTGGCCAATACAAACAACGGGCGCTTTTTTTTCTACCTGGTCCGGTGTGTTTTATTGGATAGTTTTAGCTTTTTCTTATTATTTCGCTTTTATAAAAGATTTAAATCATTAACACTTACTATCAGATTTAATTCCTTCAATAAAAAGGTAGTTGTCTTGAGCGGAAACCGAAGTATAAAAAGATCTGCCTGTCGTATTGAATTTTTTATAAAATTTATGCCTTAGACAAATGTTATCATTTTTTAATATATGGTCTATTTCAATACCTTCCTGGCCACCATCTTTTAATTTCTTATTACTTTTTAAGTTTACAACGATAAGTATATTGTTATTTTTTAATTTAGAAGTATTAAAGAAAAGATTTTTATTCATTTTTTGTATTTCATATTTAAATATAGGAATATAATTATTTTTTAAGAGATAAAAATTTTCTTCACGAGTGATAATGGTATGATCTTTATAATTTTTTTCAATAAATTTAACAGCAGGATATCCGTAAGCAAATTTATTTAAATATTCTTCTTTTTTGCTTTCGCTTAGCATAGATGGAAAAGAGAAATACATATAAATAGACATTGCAGAAATGCAACATAATAACTGAATAAATATTATTTTTTTAAAAATGTAATGGTACTTATTTTTATAACTATATAATAGTGTGCCAAATATAAATAATGGAACAAACCATCTAAACTGAATATTTTGGGTAATTAAAACAATAAATATAAGATAAGCAACAGTAATTAAAACTATATTTTTTTTTTTATAATTTATAAAAAAAATAGCCAGCATTCCAAATCCTAAAATCTTAAATATTTCTTTAGGCTCAAATGGCATTAAAATATTTATAGGTAGAATAAATAAATTTTTTAAATTTATAGGATTGCCGTAACTTAAAACATAATTTTTCCATTTAGAAAACCATAAGGCATTTTCTGCATTAATTGAAAAAAAAGGTAAAAATGGATCATTAAATATTTTTAGTTTTATATAAAATAAAGGGAATATGTAAATAATAAATAAAATTAAATTTATGAAAAATAATAAAATTCTATATTTAAAGTTTTTTAGGTAATAAAATAATAAAATAAAAATAAAAAAAGATAAAAATATAAAGTTAGATTTTATAGCCAAACAAAATATTGAAACTAAGGATATTAATATTACCTCTAAAATTTCCAACTTATCTTTTTTATTAATAATATAAATAATTGCTAAAACAGATAAAAATGAAGGTAGAAAAAACAGCTTTTGAGATGACAAATGACCTATTAAATATGGACAACTTAGTATTAAAATTATATTAAAGCCCTTGGTGCCAACTTTAAATTTTTCATAAAAATATTGATTTGCTAAAAAAGCAAATACTAGACAAGCGACACTTAGCGTTGATGATAAATTTTCAAAATTAAATAATAATCCCACATAGTTTATAAACTCATTTGCTCCTATAAAAACATAATCTAATGTAATATTATTAAAAAAATTATTTTGTAAAATTTTTTTAGAAATTTCCAAATGATATCTCATTGAATCTAGATCCACAGGAGAAGAAAAAGAGTTTATATAAAATATGAATAT
>CABZZR010000001.1 GCA_902530215.1 uncultured Pelagibacteraceae bacterium | reverse complement strand
AACTACTCCATCAGCTACAGTTGGAGTTTTGATGTTAACAGAGGCTATTTTGGGTCCAATATGGGCTTGGCTTTTTGCAAACGAGAATCCACCAATGATAGTATTAATTGGAGGATTTATAGTTATATTTGCTGTAATTATTCAATTTTATTCACTTACAAATACTAAAGTTTCTTAAATACAACTTTTTTAAGCTCCAAAATTATGCTAAATTTTTTACCTACGGAAGAGACTACTTAAATGTAGCGCCGAAGGAGCAACCACCCCGGAAACTCTCAGGCAAAAGGACCGTATGTAATAACTCTGGAAAGAAGGCTTAAGCCTCACCGAAGGAGCAAATCTCTCAGGTAAACCGACAGATGGGGTAAAAAGAGTTATTATGGAAATAGAAAAAACAGCTTTATACGATTACCATAAAAGTCTAGGAGCAAAATTTGTACCTTTTGCTGGTTATGAAATGCCAGTTCAATATACCGCTGGAATAATTGAGGAACACAAAATTACAAGAAGCAATGCAGGTTTATTTGATGTTTCTCATATGGGTCAGCTTCTCATAGAGGGAAATAAAGATTTAGCGATAGAGTTAGAAAAAATTATGCCAACGGATTTACACAACATTAAACTTAACCAATCTAAATACTCTTTTCTTATGAATGAAAAAGGAGGTATTTATGATGATTTAATTATAACCAAAGCTGAGAAAGGTTTTATCATTATTCTTAATGCGGCATGCAAAAAAAATGACTTTAAAATTATTAAAAATTCACTTGGCAATAAGTTTAAATTAACCTTGTATAAAAATTTATCTTTAATTGCTCTTCAAGGTCCAAAATCTTCAGAAGTTTTAGAATTGACAATAAAAGGCGTGTCATCACTTAAATTTATGAATGGACATAAATTTTCTTATAATGGAAAAGAAGTTTATGTTACTAGATCTGGTTATACAGGTGAGGATGGATTTGAAATTTCAATACCAAATGAACTTGCTGAAAATTTTGCAAAAAAATTAATTAACAACGGGGTAAAACCTATCGGATTAGGTGC
The DNA here is from genome assembly GCA_902530215.1 of uncultured Pelagibacteraceae bacterium. Taxonomy (GTDB): domain Bacteria; phylum Pseudomonadota; class Alphaproteobacteria; order Pelagibacterales; family Pelagibacteraceae; genus CABZZR01. The sequence continues at coordinate 159,755 of CABZZR010000001.1, read as the reverse complement.
CAGAGATACATTAAGATTGGAAGCAGGATTGTGTCTTTACGGTCACGACATAAATGAATCAACAAGTCCAATAGAAGCAAATCTTAAATGGGCTATTGCCAAAAGAAGAAGAGAAGAAGGTGGATTTGTTGGTTATAGTAAAATTAAATCAGATATGAATGGTAGCTTAAACCGATTAAGAGTTGGAGTTAAACCTGAAGGAAAAATTATTGCTAGAGAGGGAGTTAAAATTTTTTCAAAAGATGGTGAAGAAATTGGATCAGTAACAAGTGGTACCTATGGTCCAAGCGTTGATGCTTCTATTGCTATGGGTTATGTAAAAATAAATTTTTCAAAACCAGGAACAGAAGTTTTGTTAGAAGTAAGAGGAAAAAAACATAAAGGAAATATATCTGAACTTCCTTTTTATAAAAAAAGTTATGTGAGGTAAAAATGAGTGAAAAAAAATATTCAAAACAACATGAGTGGGTTACTGTAGAGGGTGATGTTGCTACAATCGGCATCACATCGCATGCTGCAGAAATGCTAGGAGATGTTGTGTTTGTAGAGTTGCCTGAGAAAGGAAAGAGTGTAGAGAAAGAAGGACAGGCTGGAGTAGTTGAATCAACAAAGGCAGCTAGTGATGTTTATACACCGATTACAGGAGAAATTACTGATACAAATCAATCTATCGTAGATGATCCTGGTGCAGTTAACAAAGATCCGGAGGGTGATGCATGGTTTTTTAAAATTAAAATAAAAAACAAATCGGAACTAGACAATCTAATGAACAAAGAAGATTACGATAAGTTTGCAAAGGAGAATCCAAATTAAATGTTAAAAAATGCACAAAAAGATTTTATTCAAAGGCACATAGGACCATCAAAAGAAGAACAAAAAGTTATGCTTAAAGAATTGGGATATAACGATTTAGATGAGCTGACTGCCAAAACAGTGCCAGAAAAAATTCTTTTAAAGGAAAATTTAAGCATTGGCGAATCCAATTCAGAATATAAAGCACTCAGAAAATTAAAAGACATATCTCAAAAAAATAAAGTTTATTCAAATTTTATTGGCATGGGTTACTATGGAACTTATACTCCATACGTAATACTAAGAAATATTTTAGAAAACCCAGGATGGTATACTTCTTATACCCCTTATCAACCTGAGGTGGCTCAAGGAAGACTTGAAATGTTATTAAATTTTCAACAAATGGTAATTGATCTTACTGGAATGGATATTGCAAATGCATCCCTTTTAGATGAAGGTACAGCCGTAGCTGAGGCCATGGGTTTAAGTTATAGAGTTTGCAAAAGTGATACTAAAAAAGTTTTTATTTCAAAAAACTGTCATCCCCAAACAATTGACGTGGTAAAAACAAGAGCTGAACCACTAGGTTTAAAAATAATAGTTGGAGATGAAGATAAAGATATTAATGAAAACATTGTTTGTGGGATTGTTCAATACCCAGGAACTTTAGGAGATATAAAAGATCCCAGTGAAGCTATAAGCAAAATACATAAACAAAATGGAAAGGCAATTTTAGCCTGCGATTTGTTAGCCCTCGCAAAAATAAAAACACCTGGTGAATTAGGAGCTGACATTGCCGTCGGAAGCTCTCAACGTTTTGGAATTCCAATGGGGTATGGAGGACCACACGCAGCATTTTTTGCTACAAAAGATGAATACAAAAGAGCAATGCCTGGAAGAATAGTTGGAGTATCAATTGATAGACATGGCAATAAAGCTTATAGACTAGCCTTACAGACGCGAGAACAACATATAAGAAGAGATAAAGCGACCAGCAATATTTGTACCGCACAAGCTTTGCTCGCTATAGTTTCAGCCGCATATGCTGTTTATCACGGTCCAAAAGGAATAAAAAAAATAGCAGAAAGTGTATCCCAGCTTACAAAAAATTTTGCTGATAAATTAAAACAATCTGGTTATGAACTTTATTCAGATTATTTTTTTGATACCGTTACTGTAAAAACATTAGATAAAACAGATAAAATTTACAAGAATGCTTTAGATCAACAAGTTAATATAAGAAAAATAAACTCTGAAATGTTAGCAGTTTCATTTGACGAAAGAAAAAATCTTTATAGAGCGAACCAATTATTGAAAATTTTTAACTGCTCAGAAACAATCAAAGAAACAATGAATAAAAGTTTATCTAATTTGCCAAAAAAATTATTAAGAACTTCGACATATTTAGATCATCCAGTTTTTAACAGCTATCATTCCGAAACAGAAATGCTTAGATATTTAAAAAAATTAGAGGACTCTGATATTGCGTTAAATAGATCCATGATAGCCTTAGGATCATGCACAATGAAATTAAATTCAGTTTCTGAAATGATCCCAGTGACTTGGAAAGAGTTTTCACAACCTCATCCATTTTCTCCTATTGAACAAATGGATGGTTACAGAGAGTTATTTACTGATTTAAAAAATTGGTTGAGGTCTATAACAGGTTTTTCTGGTGTTTCTTTACAACCAAATGCGGGAGCCCAAGGAGAATTTGCAGGTTTAATGGTAATAAGAAAATTTCATGAAAAAAAATGGTTCAAAAAATAGAAACGTTTGTTTAATTCCAAGCTCAGCGCACGGTACCAATCCAGCAAGTGCACAAATGGTTGGCATGAAAGTCGTTGTGGTCAATTGTGATTCTTTGGGAAACGTAGATTATGAAGATTTAAAGAAAAAAGCTGAAGAATACTCTGATACTTTGGCCGCTTTAATGGTAACGTATCCATCAACCCACGGTGTTTTTGAAGAAAAGATAACTGATATTTGTGATTTAATCCATAAGCATGGTGGCCAAGTTTATATGGATGGAGCTAATTTAAATGCATTAGTTGGAATTGCAAAACCAGGGAATTTTGGACCAGACGTTTGTCATATTAATTTGCATAAAACTTTTTGCATACCTCATGGCGGAGGAGGACCAGGTATGGGTCCAATAGCATGCAAAAAACATTTGGAAGTTTATTTACCAACTCATCCAATAATTGATTGTGGACCAGCGAGTGGAATAGGTGCAATTTCAGCAGCTCCCTGGGGAAGCTCAAGTATTCTTTCTATATCTTGGATGTATATTAAAATGATGGGATCTGAAGGTTTAAAATTAGCAACTCAAAATGCAATTTTAAACGCTAATTATATTGCACATAAACTTAAAGACCACTTTCCAATTTTATATAAAGGAAAAAATGGAAATGTAGCTCACGAATGTATTATAGATATTAGAAAAATTAAAAGTGAAACAGGAATTACAGAAGAGGATATTGCTAAAAGATTGATAGATTTTGGTTTCCATGCACCAACAATGTCTTGGCCCGTTCCAGGTACAATGATGATAGAACCAACTGAAAGTGAAAGTTTATCAGAGATTAATCGTTTCTGTGAAACTTTGATAAAAATTAAAGAAGAAATTAATAAGGTAAAAGATGGAACATTCGATAAAATTGACAACCCTTTAAAGAATGCGCCACACACCCATGTAGAGCTTACTGCCAACGAATGGAAACATAAATATGAAAGAGAAATTGCAGCGTATCCATCTGCGACTTTAAAATCTTACAAATATTGGCCGCCTGTTGCTAGAGTAGATAATGTTTATGGCGATAAAAATCTTTTCTGCTCATGCCCTTCTATGGATGAATATAAAGAAACTGCCGCATAATAAAATTTTATGAAATTTGCTGTTATAGGCTCAGGTATTTCTGGCCTCGGTGCCGCACATTTATTATCAGAAAAATATCATGTTGATTTATTCGAGAAAGAAGATCATTTTGGGGGACATTCATATACCTATGATATTTTAGAAAACGAAACCAAAGATACAATTTCTGTCGATTTAGGTTTTATTGTTTTTAATAAACTTAACTATCCTAATCTAGTTAAACTATTTGAGAAACTTCAAGTTCCTTATGAAAAAAGCAATATGTCATTTGCTGTTTCAGTAAATAAATCGACCCTCGAATATTCCGGCAGTGGATTGAAAGGATTATTCGCAAATAAAATAAATATAATTAATTTAAAATTTATTAATATGATTATGGAAATATTTTATTTTTATAAGAACATGAACAGCATAAGCGATAAAGAGTATGAGAATAAAACCCTAGGTGAATTTTTAAAATTAAAAAAAGTTTCAAATTATTTTATAAGTTTTCATATAATACCGATGGTTGCTGCAATTTGGTCTGTGCCCACAAAAATGGCATATCAGATGCCAATGTCTCTATTTATAAATTTTTTTAAGAACCATGGTCTTTTTAAAATTAAAAATAGACCACAGTGGTATACAGTTACTGGTAGAAGCAGAAATTATGTAAACAAAATTTTAAAAACAATAAGTGGTGCATATTTTAAAAATTATAAAGTTACAAAAGTATTAAGAAGTAAAAACGGAATAAGGTTATATTACGGTTCATCAGATGAATATTTTGACTACGATCATGTAGTTTTTGCAGTTCATGCAAATGAGGTGTTAGATCTAATAGATAGTCCAACTAATGACGAAAAAAAAATATTTAATGATTTTAAATATAAAAAAAATTTAGCATATCTTCATTCAGATGATTGTTTGATGCCTAAAAATAGATCTGTTTGGTCTAGCTGGAACTCTATCTTAGACAAAAAAGATTTTGAAAAAAATTGTGTTACTTATTGGCTAAATAAATTACAAAACTTAAAAACTGAAAAAAATTATTTTTTAACTCTTAATCCTATTATAGATATAGATGATAAAAAAATTATTAAAAAAATTGAATTTACTCATCCATTCTATGATATCCAAACAATCTTAGCGCAAAAAAATCTTAACAAAATTCAAGGAGCAAACAAAACTTGGTTTTGCGGAAGTTATTTTGGCTATGGATTTCACGAAGATGGCTTAAAATCAGCTATAAGTTTAGTAAATAAATTATGAGTTTAAAAGATTCATGCATATATTCTGGTTTTGTAACACATAGAAGATTTAAACCAAAAAAACATTTTTTTTCATACAGAACATTTTCATTGCTAATTAATTTATACGAAATAAAAGAAATTGATAAAAAAATTAATTTTTTTTCTTACAATAAATTTAATATTCTAAGTTTTTATGATAAAGATCATGGTGCACGCGATGGCAGTTCTTTAATTAATTGGGTTAAACAAAATCTTACTAAATCTAATATAGAAATTGGATCTGGAAAAATAAAATTACTTTGTTACCCTCGCTTTTTTGGTTATGTTTTTAATCCTTTAAGTATTTTTTACTGTTACGATGAAAATTCAAGTCTTAAAGCAGTTCTTTACGAAGTTAAAAATACTTTTGGAGAACAACACACTTATGTTTTCCCAGTTTTATCAAATTCAAATTTAATATTGCAAAAATGTGAAAAAAAATTTTACGTTTCACCATTTATTGAAATGAAAACTTTTTACAACTTTAGATTGTTAAAGCCAGAAAAAGATTTAAAAATCTTTATTAAACAAAAAGATTTTGAAGGCGTTATACTTACCGCCTGCCAAGTAGGAAAAAAACTACAATTTAATAGTAAAAACTTGTTTATTCAGTTCTTAAAACATCCATTTATGTCACTAAAGATTATTTCAGCGATACATTTTGAAGCATTTAGATTGTGGTTGAAAGGCGTTAGACATGTGAAAAAAACTATTAAAATTAAAAATAATATTTCAACCGAGAGTTAATGAAACCAATTTTGAACTATCTTTCAGATCAATTTGTATTTAATAATTTAAAAAAAATTACCAACGGATACCTGCACCTAATTGATACAAAAGGAAGCCAATATTTTTTTGGTGATAACAAAAGTCTTTTAAAATCAAAAATAAAAATTAATAACCCTAACTTTATGTTTGAGCTAATAAAAAATGGAAGTTCTGGTTTAGCCGAGAGTTATATAAATGGAGATTTTGAAACTGATAATTTGTCGGCATTAATTGAATTAACTGCCAAAAATATTCAGATAACCCATAATTTTTCAGGAATATTGCAAATTTTAAAATTCAACAGTTTTAAAAATATTCTTTTGAAAAATACAAAAGAAAGAAGCAAAACTAATATTGCAAAACACTACGATTTAGGCAATGATTTCTTTTCTTTATGGCTAGATAATTCATTAACTTATTCTTGTGCAATTTTTGATTCAGTAAATGACAGTTTAGAGGAAGCACAAATAAATAAATATAATAAGTTAATTAATATGCTTCGTCCAAAAACTGGAAGTAAAATGTTAGAAATAGGATGTGGATGGGGTGGTTTTGCTGAGCATGTAGCAAAAAACTATGATGTGAATTTAGAGTGTATAACCATTTCTAAAAAGCAATATGAATTTGCAAAAAAAAGAATTTACGATAAAGGATTAAATTCCAAGGTGAAAATTGAAATGAAGGACTACAGAGATGTTTCTGATAAATTTGACGCAATTGCATCTATAGAGATGATTGAGGCTGTAGGTCAACCGTATTTAAAAAAATATTTTAATATAATTAAAAAAAATTTGGATAATAATGGAATTGCAGCAATACAAGCGATTGTAATTAAAGATGAATTGGCAAGTCGATATAAAAGTAGAGAGGATTTTATACAAAAGTATATTTTTCCAGGAGGTTTTTTACCAAGTAAAAAACAAATATCACATTTGGCAAAAACAAATGGTCTTCAGTTAAAAAATATAAACTCATATGGACAACATTATTCTGATACTTTACAAATTTGGAAAAACAGTTTTTTTAATTCATGGGAAAAAATTTCAAAACAAGGTTTTGACGCAGGGTTTAAAAAAATGTGGGATTTTTATTTATCCTACTGTGAAGCTGGTTTTAAATCCAAAAACATAGATTTGATTCAATTTTCAATGAATAACAAGTAATAAATGAAAATTATAATAACTTTATTTATTGCGATTTTTTTAACTAATTGCTCAGGAAGTAGCATGAAACCAATAGACTTTAAAAACCAAAAGCCAAGATTGATAATAGAGGATTATTTATCAGGAAATATTAAGGCTTGGGGAATTTTAGAGAATAGATCGGGAAAAGTCACAAGACAGTTTTCTGCAGATTTAAACGGCAAATGGGACGGCGAAGTACTAATATTAGATGAAAAATTTAACTGGTCTGACGGAGAAATCCAAAAAAGAAAATGGCAAATAACTAAATTAGATGAACACAATTATGAAGGAATAGCAGACGATGTAGTAGGTAAAGCAAAAGGATACTCCTACGGACCTGCGTTTAAATTTGAATATGTTTTATTGGTGCCAGTCAAAGGGAAAAAAATCAAAATTACTTTTGATGATTGGATTTTTATGCAAGATGATCGGGTTGCAATAAATAGAGCAAAAATGACAAAGTTTGGATTTAAAGTTGCCGAACTTACAGTAATATTTGTTAAAGATTAACGTTTTTGCAATTTTGTTAACTTTTCAACTAGGTATAAATATTTCCAGTAAGGTAATATTTTTAAAATTTTCATAATTATTGTTAATTGTTTAGGAAAAGTTATTTCAAAAGCTTTACCTTTTGTAAGTCCATTAAAAATCTTATTTGCAGCAAAGTCAGCAGATTTAATAAATGGCATTTTAAAATTATTTTTATCTGTCATTGGTGTTTTTATAAATCCAGGCGAAATTAAAGAAACTCTTACATCGTATTTTTTAAAATCAAAATAAAGACTTTCTGTTAAATTATTTAACGCAGCTTTTGATGCACCATAACCCGTTGAGTTTGGTAAACCTCTATAACCAGCCACCGATGAAACGATAGAAATATGGCCACCTTTTTTTTCTTTAAAATACTTTTCTACTGCTTTAATACAATTTACACTTCCAAAAAAATTCACATTCATAACATCATGTATTTGCTCTAAATTAATTTCTTTTTCTATTTTAGGATCATAAATTCCTGTTGAAAAAATACATAAATCGATATTACCTAATTTTTCTAATATTTTTTTAAATACATTACTTGTATTTTCAGAAGCTGTTACGTCTAAAGGAAAAGAATATATGTTAGAATAATTTTTTTCTAATTCGATCAATAAATTTTCTCTTCTAGCAGATGCGGCAACTTGCCAACCTTCTTTAGAAAACTTAATTGATAATGCCTTGCCAATTCCACTGCTAGCTCCAGTAATCCATACTTTTTTCATAATCTAATATTAGCATAAATGTAATGGTAAATCTGCGACAAGATGTAAGTAGAATTTATGTTTTTAGTAATTATACCAACAGTATGTTTCCGTATAATGATGAAAAGTTAGCGTGGATAAACAAAAGAAATACAAGTAAAATTAAACCGCAAATTAATTTTAACCATACTTTAGTAATGGCATTTTTTTTAGTGTTATTTATAAGTATTTTTCCATTCTCAATCTACTTTTTAAGATTGTATATAATTTAATATTTAAAAAATATGAGTAAGAAATATATTGTTTTTGGTGCAACAGGTTCTATCGGTTCATCTTTAGTAGATCTTATGTATGAAGATAATATAGAATGCCATTTAGTGGCAAGAAATAAAAATGAAGTTACAAAGATGTCTAATAAAACTAAATACACCTATTCTGTTTGTGATGTATTAGAAATGAATTTTTTAGATCAACTATCAAAAGATTTAAATGATACAGAAATATTAGGCATTGCATATTGCATAGGATCAATTGATATTAAACCTCTTAAGATGACTGAAACGAAAGATTTCATATCAAGTTATGTTTTAAATTTGGCCGCAGCAGCAAATATTATTAAAACATTTCAAGAAAATCTTAAAAAAAATAATGGATCAGTTGTATTATATTCTACCGTCGCTGCAAAAAAAGGTTTTATTAACCATAGCATAATTTCATCCTCAAAAGCAGCTGTCGAAGGTTTAACCGTAGCTTTGGCAGCAGAGTTGGCTCCACATATTCGAGTAAATTGTATTGCTCCAAGCTTAACAAAATCAAAAATATCAAATTTTTTAATAAAGAATACAAAAAGTGAAGAAAATATAGCAAAGGCCCATCCTTTAAAAAGAATTGGTCAAGGAATGGATTCTGCACAACTTACGAAGTTTTTGTTGTCACAAAATAGCTCTTGGATTACAGGTCAAATAATAGGAGTTGATGGAGGGAGATCCTCTATTGCATAATTACTTACTAAGAAATATAAAGAAAATTAAAGAGGTTATGAATGACGTTGCCTAAAAAAATTATTTCTTTTTTAATATTTGCCACACTCGCTTTTGGAGCATCAGCGTGGGGTGGTATGGTAACGAGATTTTATAAAGAACCCTGGTACTCAACAATTATAAAACCAGATTTTAATCCACCAGATTGGATCTTTGCTCCTATATGGATAACTTTGTACTTAGCAATGTCAATTGCGATTTGGTTAATTTGGATTAATCCCAAAAGAGTAGAAAAAATTATATACATTTATTTTATCCACCTTCTTATTAATGGAAGTTGGAGTGTATTCTTTTTCGCACTTCACCTAATACTTGTATCTTTAATTATTATAGCAATAATTATTTTTTTTGTTATTTGGTTGATAAAATTATATTACCCGATAAATAAACTTAGCTCATTTTTAATGATTCCTTATCTAGCTTGGCTAAGTTATGCATTCATTTTAAATTTCTATATTTTTATACTTAATTAAGTTGTGATATATTTCACAACAAAGGGGATTCATGGATGACGTAATAGTTGTTGGAGGCGGAATCATTGGAGCTGCTACAGCTTATTTTTTATCAAAAGAAGGAAGAAAAGTAAGGGTCATAGAAAGAGACCCATCATACAAAAAAGCTTCATTTCCGTTATCTCTGGGAGGTTTTCGCAGACAGTTCTTTCAAAAAGAAAATATTAATCTTGGCAAATTTGCTTTAGAATTTATTTTAAATATATCGAATAATTTAAAAACAAAAAAAAATCCCAATCCAACAGCCAGTATGGTGCCCAATGGTTATCTTTTATTATTTGGTCCGGAACATGCTCAGGAACAATATGAAGCATTAAAAAATCACAAGGCTTGTAACGCAGGTACAAAAAATATACCTGCTAATAAATTAAAAGAAATATTTGATTGGATTAATCCAGACGGTTTAGAAACAGCTACTTATACTGATAGCAAAATAGAAGGATGGATAGATCCTTATATGTTTCATAACGCTTTAAAAAATAAGGCGATCGAACTTGGGGCGATATTTGAAAAAGGTGATGTTAAAAAAATAAGTGATCTTAAGGCAAAAACTATAGTATCAGCCGCAGGTTGTTGGACGAAAGAATTGCTTGATGATATCCCGGTTGCTCCACAAAAACATACTGTTTTTAGAGTAAAGTGTCCGAAGCATTATCCAGACATGCCGTTAACAGGTGATTTACCATCAGGAGTATATTGGAGACCAGAAGGCAATGAATATCTTGCTGGATCTCCAATTTCTAAATTTAATTCTCCAGATCTTGAACCAGAATGGAACGATTTCGAAGAATTTGTTTGGCCAGCTTTAGCAAATAGAATTCCTGCATTTGAAGAATTAAAATTAACTGGTGGTTGGGCAGGGTACTACGATTGTAATACTCTAGATAATAATGCGATAGTTGGAAAACACCCAAAATATGAGAATGTTTTTATGGCCACAGGATTTACTGGAAGAGGTTTAATGCAAGCACCAGGAATTGGAAGAGGATTAACTGAATTAATTACTACAGGAAAATATCAAACAATAGACCTGTCTTGCTTTGGATTAGATAGAATTTTTACTAAACAAAAAAGAAGAGAGCCTTACGTATTATAAATTATTTTCTCTTATATTTTGCTGCTTCCTCTGAACCGCCAGTTGCAGATCCTTTACTATAAGAATGAGCTCCCATTCCCGCGAGCTGTCCATCTTTCACTATTAAATATTGGTCTCTGATTGGTTTTTTATCAAAGAAGCATTCTAATATTTCTCTTACTCCATCAGCATACCTTGCTTGTGCAGATAGTGATGTTCCAGATGTGTGTGGAGTCATACCATGATTTGGCATACTTCTCCAAACATGATCATTTGGTGCTGGTTGAGGAAACCATACATCGCCAGCGTACCCACTCAGTTGACCAGATTTTAGTGCCGCTGCTATATCATCTTTATTGCAAATCTTACCTCTCGCGGTATTTACTATATAGGCACCCTTTTTCATTTTGCTAATCAAGTTTTTATTAAATAAATTTTCAGTTTCAGGATGTAATGGACAATTAATTGTAACTACATCACATACTTTAATCATAGACTCAACAGAGCTATGAAAAGTTAAATTCAATTCATCCTCTACACTTTTAGGTAGTCTATGTCTGTCAAAATAATGGAGATGTACATCGAAAGGTTTCATTTTTCTTAATGCATCTAAACCAATTCTGCCAGCAGCAACCGTACCAATATGCATACCCTCAACATCATAACTTCTTTGAACTGCATCTGCGATATTCCAACCACCTTCATTAACTATTCTATGTTGATTGTGGTAATCCCTTACCAAAGAGACGATCATCATTACAATATGTTCAGCAACAGATCTAGAGTTACAAAAAGTAACTTCAACAACGTCTATTTTATTATCCATAGCTGCTTGTAAATCTACGTGGTCTGAACCAATACCTGCAGTTATAGCCATTTTTAAATTTTTAGCTTTTGCAATTCTTTCTTTTGTTAAATAATAAGGAAAAAATGGTTGAGAAATTACTATATCAGCATCCACAATATGTTTGTCAGCTTCACAACCTTCGCCATCTTTACTATTTGTAACTATTAATTCGTGGCCATTACCCTCTAAAAACTTTCTTAAACCCAGTTCACCTGATACACATCCTAGTAATTGTCCAGGAGTAAAGTCTCTTCCTTTCGGAGTAGGCAAGCTCATTCCATCAGGATATTTTTCTAATTTTGGTAAATTCGATAATGGATAAGCTTTAGGCATTCCATTTTTAGGATCGTCGTATAATACACAAAGTATCTTCATATTCTCCCCTTATTTTTTGATAATTTTAAATAATCCTAGCATTAATAATATTTCTTATCAAATCTTTTATAAGTTTTTATATTGGATATTTCTTTTTTAAAATCAGACGATTTAAGACAATTCCAAATACTATTATTATTATTGAACCAATTATTATAGGACTTATTAAGTAGTCTATTGAGACGCTTCCTATTATTATAATTATAGGATTTCCACCCGCAGGAGGATGAGGAACTTTAAACAAGATCATTAAACTAACACCCAATCCAACTGCTAATGGTATAAGAATAAAGATAGGTAGTGCAGTAAAAAACAAAAAAATTATTCCCACCATAGAGGTTAACAAATGACCAAAAAAAATATTTTTTGGCTGAGCAAATGGACTTTCAGGGTAGCCATATAAAACCACCATTGAAGAACCGAAGGAAGCTATCAAAAAAACACCAAGTTCTGTTTTATAAGTTAAAAGAGTAAGTGCGCCAATTGTGATTATAGAAAACAAACCTGCTAGCAATGATTTGATAAATTCTTTTTTATTCATAGTTTATAACTTAGTTCTTTTAGAACAGTTTTAAAAGGTAATATTAAACAATCTTTTCTAGAAATTTTTTTTTAATTTTCATAAAGATTTTTTATTTAAGGCGTTAAGGGTTGTGTTTATGGGCAACAATAAACATTCTTTTCTAGAAATATTATTTTTTTTTATTATTTTATTAAATTCATTCCACTCATCATCAAAAGATTGCATGTTTTTTTCAAAGATATTTATTGCCTGTTCTGCAAATTTTTTAACTTTTTCAATAGATTTATTTTTAGCATTTTTAGATAGTAAACTCACAGAAGCTTGGCAGTATATACAAGACTCACTTTCGTATTTAAAATTTAAAATTTTATTGTCTTCAATTATTAAATAAACTTTCATTTCATCGCCACAAATTGCATTTTTTAACTTTGAAGAATGAGTGTGATTATTAAGCACACCATGATTCTCAGTATTTGACGCTATTTTAATGATTTCTTTATCTATCATTTAAACTTTAATGTATTTTCTTTAACATTTATAATTTGTTTCATGAGTGAATACAATATACTCGGCGCCATACTTATTGGAGGAAAATGAAAAACAATAAATTAGAAGATTCTCTTAATAAATTATTTTCAAACTCAGGGTATAAAATGGTAGATGTGAGCGACAAGAATATTACACATCGAAAAGCTTTAGCCTCTGGAGAAATAGTTTTAAGTGCAGAGGTTGTTAAGTTGATTAAAGATAAAAAAATGCCAAAAGGTGATCCTTTATCTATAGCCGAAGTTTCTGGGATTAATGGAGTAAAAAAAACAAGTGAACTTATTCCATTATGTCATCCATTGCCATTAGACCATATATCTTTACATACAGAAATTAATGAAAAGAAAAATTCTATTGTTGTTTACTGTTTAGTCTCTGCAAACTCTAAAACGGGAGTAGAAATGGAGGCACTCTCTGGTGTTAATTCAGCGTTACTAGCGATTTATGATCTGTCAAAAATTGTTGAACCAAATTTAAAAATATCTAACATCAAACTTCTTGTAAAATCTGGAGGAAAAAAAGGCTTATGGATAAATCCAGATGGAATACCAGATAAAATTAAAAATATTTTAAAAATTTAAGATGATTAGTTACTCTAAAGCTTTAAAATTAATTGAAAAAATTTCTATCAAATTGAAAAATGAAAAAATTTCTACAATTAATTCAATAAATAGAGTTTCTGCTAAAAATGTTCTCTCGCCAAATAATAACCCTCTATCAAATAATGCCGCATTTGACGGTTTTGCTATTCTATCTAAAGAAACCAAAAATTTAAGTAAAAAAAAAGTTAAAAAATTTAAAATATTAAAAACAATTGCAGCAGGAGATAATCCTAAAATAAAGAATTATAAAAAAAATTCGGTTGTTGAAATAATGACGGGTGGTTTAATACCAAAATTTTATGATTCTATTTTGCCCGTTGAAAGAGCCAAATACTATCCATCAAATAATAACCCAACTCACATAATTATAAGCGAAAAAGTTAAAAAATTTTCTTATGTAAGATTTGCTGGAGAGGATTATAAAAAAAAAGATATAGTGCTTAAAAAAGGTGAGTTAATTCAGCCAAAACATTTAATGGCATTTACAGTACTGGGTATTAAAAAAGTTGAAGTCAAAAAAAAACCTAAAATAATTTTTTTTAGTACAGGCAATGAAATAGTTGAATATAAAAAGAAAAACATACCAGCTTGGAAAGTGAGAAATTCTAATAATCACTATTTTAAGGCTTTTGCTGCTAGTATGAATTTAGAAATTATAAATGGAGGGACTATCAAAGATAGCAAGAAAAATAAATTAAAAAAATTACTAAGAAAGTTTTTAAGATCAGATATAGATTTATTTGTAACTTCAGGAGCAATTTCTGCAGGAAAATATGACTTTATACCCAAGCTTGTTAAAAACTGTGGATTTAAAAAATGTTTTAAAGGCATAGCTATAAAACCTGGACGACCAATTATGCTGTCAAAACTAAAAAATAAATTATTTTTTGGTTTACCAGGAAACCCTATTTCTTGTGCCGCAGGATTTCGCTTTTTTATTTACCCATTAATTCGTAGTAGTTTGGGAATGTTGAAAGAAAAAAAATTTAAAGCCCAATTAATTAATAAATATTCAAAGTCAAAGAATTTTACGCATTTTGCTAGATGTTTAATAAATTTTAATACCAAGGGGTCAGGAAAATTACAAACTTTGCAGGGACAGCAGTCTCATAGAATTGAACCTTTTGTAACAGCAAACTGTTGGGGTATTTTTCCCGCAGGGAAAGAGCGATTTAAATCAGGAAATATCATTGAATGGGTACATTTAATTCCTACAAGTTAAAGATTATGTATTTCAATTAAAAAGTGAACTTTATACATAATAAATCTCAGTTTTATAAAAATTACAACTCATTGATTTATTGAAGTTATCGTTCAATATCTTATAATAATTCTAATTAACAGTAAGGGGGAAAGTGATGAAAAAAGGAAATATAAAAAAAATCGATACTAGCAAGAGAAATTTTTTAACTGGATCAGTTACTTTAGCTGGAGTTGCGGCAGCAACATCTGTACTGCCAATATCAATTGCAAAGGCTAACCATAAAGATTCTAGCCCAAAAGGTTTACCAGATTTTATTAGCTGGAAAGATAGAAATGCTTTAATTGTTCATTCAGATAAAGGAATCGAGACACATAGAAGCGCAATTGGGGAAAGTTTAATAACTCCAAATAGAAATATATACATTAGAAATAATATGCCAACTATGTCCGACACCCAAATTGGGAATAGAAATGATTGGAAAGTAAGCATTAAGGGAGTTAAGAATCCTAAAACTTTTTCCTTAGCACAATTAAAAAAATTAGGCCACACAACAATGGCAACGATATTACAATGTTCAGGAAATGGCAGAGGTTTTTTTGCACACAAAGTTAGAGGATCTCAATGGAAAACTGGAGCAGCGGCATGTGTTCTTTGGACAGGCGTTCCTATGAAATTAGTGGTAGATGCATGCGGTGGTATTGATGGCGATGCAGTTTATATGACATCAGCTGGTGTTGATCACGAACCTACAGGTTTAGATCCAAAAAAAGCCAAAGTTGAAAGATCTGTTCCGAAAAAAGTTTTTAAAGATGCAATGTTAGCTTGGGAAATGAACGGAGTTCCTTTGCCTAATGCACATGGTGGTCCTTTGAGAATGGTTACCCCAGGATATTTTGGAATTAATAATGTTAAACATCTTGGTCAAGTTGCTTTCACAAAAACTGAATCAACTGTTAAATATATGAAATCAAGTTATCGAATATCTCCAATTGGAAAAAAAGGTTCGCAGTATCCTTCATGTTGGGAAATGCCTGTAAAATCTTGGATAACTAGACCAACGGATGAGACTGGTACAGTAAAAGCCGGAAATGTTCAAATAGTTGGTGTGGCTATGGGCGGAACTAAAAAAATTAGAAGCGTTAAAGTTTCAATTGATGGAGGACAAAGCTGGAAGAAAGCGAAATTTGTTGGTCCTGATCTTGGAAAATACGCATGGAGACAGTTTGTTCTTGAAGCAAATTTAGCGCCCGGAAATTACAATCTTGCAAGCAAGGCTTCCAACGGCGGCAAGACGCAACCCGAGCTAAGAATGGAAAATAGAAGAGGCTACGCTCATAACGGCTGGAAAGATCATAGCGTAAACGTTAAAGTAGTATAAAGATTTTAAAATTAATTATAAAATTTTTGTAATGAGAATTTTTAAAATTTTTGTTGTTATCTTATTATTTTCATTTCTCTTATCAATAAATCTAAAAGCAGATTCAGAAAAAATGGCTTTAGGGCTGGAGGTTTACAACAATAAAGCGGCGTGTAGCGCTTGTCATATTTTAAAGGCCGCTGCATCAGAAGGTAATATAGGTCCAAATTTAGATATTTTAAAACCTACAGAAGAACAAGTGAAACTTATTGTAACAGAAGGGCTTGGAGTAATGCCAGCATTTGGAGAGGAGGGTATATTAACTTCAGAAGAGATTGATGCTGTATCGTTTTATGTTTCTAATAGTTCTGGAAAATAGCTAAACTATATATTCTCTGAAGCATTAGATATAATAAAGTAATTAACAAATCTCAGTTTTTGTGGTTAGATTTACATATGTTAATAGATCCATTTCAGCGAAAAATATCTTACGTAAGAATTTCGGTCACGGACCGTTGTGATTTCAGGTGTACTTATTGCATGCCAGAAGATATGCAGTTTCTTCCCAAAAAAGACCTTTTATCTTTAGAGGAATTAGAAAGGTTAAGCAATGTACTTATAGAACTTGGTGTTAAAAAAATAAGAATTACCGGTGGAGAGCCTTTAGTAAGAAAAAATATATTACAATTATTTAATAGAGTTGGAAAAAAAATAGGAAAAGGCCTGGAAGAACTTACCGTAACAACAAATGGTTCTCAACTTGAGACTTATGCCAAGGATTTGTCTAAAAATGGAGTTAAAAGGATTAATATTTCATTAGACACATTAGATAAAAATAAATTTAAATTAATTACAAAAATTGGTGATTTTAATAAAGTTATTAGAGGAATAGATGCCGCAAAAAAGGCAGGCATGAAAATTAAGATTAATACTGTAGCTCTTAAAGGAATTAATGATAACGAAATTTTAAATTTAGTTCATTGGTGTGGAGAAAATAAATTTGGTTTAACATTTATTGAAGTTATGCCAATGGGCGAAATAGGCGAAAAGAGAGCCAATCAATACATGCCATTAACTGATGTAAAAAGTTTAATACAAACCAGGTATAGTCTAAGTGACGATCCTTTGAAAACAGGTGGTCCGGCAAGATATACTCACTGTCAAGAGACAGATCAAAAAATCGGTTTTATAACTCCGCACACTCATAATTTTTGCGAAACATGCAACAGAGTTAGAATTACATGTACTGGCATAATGTATATGTGTCTAGGACAAGAAGATAAAGTAGATTTAAAAGAACCTTTAAGAAAAAGTGAGAATAATGACCTCTTAAAAGAGACTATTTATGAGGCTATCTCAAGAAAACCCAAGGGACATGATTTTGTTATTGAAAGGAAAAAAGATGAAAAATTTGTTCCTAGACATATGAGTGTGACTGGCGGTTGAAATGAAAATTAAATTAAAACTTTATGCATCATCAAAATTTTTAAGTGATAACGATACTTTAAATGTTGAACTTCCAAATAACTCCACGATTGGAGATCTTAGAAATATTTTAGGTAAAATAATCTCTGAAAAAAATTTGCAACATTTGCAGAATTTACATGAAACGTCAGCCTTTTTTGGAGAAGTAGATGAAGTTATTAATGATAACTATAAATTGAAAGATAAAGAAACAATTTCAATTATCCCTCCAATAGGCGGTGGTTAATGAGTATTCACATCGCTCTTGTTAATACTAAAGAGCAAAAGATTTCTTTGGAAAAAGCAAAAAATTTTATCAGCTCTGGAGATTATGGAGCAGAATCAATTTTTATAGGTCGTGTTAGAAATGAAAATAGTGGAAAAAAAGTAACAGCTGTAACTTATGATGCTCATGATCAAGCTGTCATTAAATCTTTTCAATCAATTTGCAATGCCGCAAGAGAAAAATTTGATAAAAATACTAAAATTTTTTTAGAACATGCAAAAGGATATGCTCCTGTAGGTGAAGTCAGTATTCTCATAGCAATTGGCTCAGGACATAGAGACGAAGCTTTTAAAATTTGTAGATATATTCTTGAAGAAGTAAAACATCAATCTCCTATATGGAAAAAGGAACATTACGTAGACGGAAAAGAAGAGTGGCTTCCTGGACATTCTCTAAGACCCAAAAAAGAAGTTAAATGACAAATAATAAAACTAATTTTGCAATCCTTATAGTTTTGTTTGCAGGAATTATTTGGTCCTTTGGAGCATTAGTGGTCAGATATATTGAGGACGCACGTTCAGTTCCCTGGCAATATTTATTTTTCAGAGGTCTAACTATTTTTGTCATTTTAAATTTTTATTTATTTTTTAAAGAAGGAAAAACATTTGTAAAAAATTATAAAAAAATTGATTTATCGGTAATCATCGGTAGTTTGGGTTTTGCGACAGCTTTTATGGGTTTTATATGGTCAATAACTCATACCTCTGCGGCTGTTACTCTTTTGATGTTAGCGGCGATGCCATTTATGACAGCAATACTTGGATTTATTTTTCTTAAAGAAAAGGTTTCTGCCACTACTTTTATTTCAATTATTATTGCGGCCATTGGAATTATTTTTATGGCTTATAGCAGCAATAAGTTAGGATCTTTATTTGGTTTAATCGTTGGGCTTATATCAGCTTTAGGTTTTTCAATTGGTTCTGTAACTTTCAGATGGAATAAAAAAATACCAACTTTTACGACTATTGGTCTGGCAGGATTATTTTGTGCAATTATTTCATTTTTAGTATTGATTATTAATGAAGCAAATTTTTTCACCACATTTAGAAATTCATCTCTTTCAGCCTTACATGGAACTTTAGTTTGTTCTGGCTTAATTCTTTATTCGATTGGTTCTAAAAAATTACCGGCAGCAGATCTTACTTTGCTATCTCTTACGGAAGTTTTAGGTGGTATTTTTTGGGTTTGGCTGCCAATTTTTGGTATCAATGAGGTTCCAACAACTAATACAATAATAGGTGGTTTTATTATTACATTTGCACTTTTGTTTTACAGTTTAAATACCAAGAAAAATAGAAGATTTATCGGTTTAAACTAATGTCGCAGCGGCAATCTTAAAGCTTAAAGAACTGAATAAATTAAAGTAATCTAATTAAATGAGAAAATTTATTACTTTAATTTCTGTATTATTTATTTCGGGAACTGCTTCAGCAGATGATCAAACCATAGAGATGCTTAATAAATTAGGTAAAGAACACATGGTTTATTCCAAAAAAATTGTAAATGTTGAAGTTGGAGATACCGTTTTTTGGAAATCAACAAAACCTGGCCACAACGTCGAGTTTATCAAAGGCGGTGTTCCAGAAGGAGTAGGAAAGTTTAGATCTGCTATAAGTAAAGATACGGAGTATAAGTTTGAAATTCCAGGAATTTACGCTTATTGGTGCACACCACACAAAGGAATGGGAATGATAGGTTTTGTTGTGGTTGGTAATGATAAATCAAATTTAGAAGCAATAAAAAAAATAAAATATCAAGGCAAATCAAAAAAAATTGCCGAAGAGTTAATATCTTCTTTATAATTATCTTTAGCTTGGATTTTTTTTCAAAAACTCAATGTAATCCTTCACTTCTTGAAACTTTTTGTCTTCAATATCCTTATAGCTTTTTTGAAATTTAGACTTCACACATATGGCCACATGAGCATAAGGATTTCTTCCTTTAGGGTGATTAGGATGTTCAGGCAGTTGACCTTTTAAATAATCACCAGCTTCCTGTATGATTTTCCAGAGTTTACTTGCGTTTTCTTTATTCACCTATTTTTTTTCTGTGTTTGATAGATTTGCCCCCGTTGTAGGATCAAGCTCCATACCTAGTGGTGTAATATTTCTTGGTAAAGGTGTAAAAGTTGAATCAGGATTATCTTCATAAGCTCTTCTGGTCATTCTATAAAGACCAAACGCACCTATAAATACATGAAACAATAAAAGGAACATAAAGAAACCTTCTGAACCAAAATAGTTCATAAAAATGGAACATAATATTGGTCCTCCTATAGCACCAAGTCCAAAAATAGTTTGTAAACCTGCCCCTGCAGCTACGAATTTATCTTTTGTTATAAAATCATTTACAAAAGCAAGATTGATTGTAAATAGAGGTAATGCCATCCCAGCATATAAAGTTACAAAAACAAAAAACAATACCTTATCTATATTTAAAGAAACTGCTAAATACATATTTTGTAATGAGGAACCTGATGAAACTATTGAAGTAAAACAAAATAAGGCTGCTATTAATGAACATGCAACCATTATTATTCTACGATCCATTCGGTCTGAAAAATAACCTATGGGCCATTGAAATAGTGCACCTGAAATAGTAATTAGAAACAACAACAAAGAAATTTCAAAAATAGTAAAATTCATTTTGGCCGCGTAAACTGCTGTTAACGTAAATATTGCTGAATGTATAAAACCATTGCAAAACATACTAAAAGTTCCAAAAGGAGATATTTTATAAAGATCTTTTAATTTTATTGATCCAATTTTTTTAAATTTAGGTGGTTTACGTTTTACAAGAAGTATAGGAATTAACGCTATTGAAAGCAATAATGACACTAGTATAAAAGGTTCATATTTTTCAGGAGTACTAAAATTTAGCAAAAGTGTCCCAAGCGCCAGACCAATAAAGGTAATAAACATGTATACAGAAAGGACCTTGCCTCTTGTTCTATTATTTGCTCTATCGTTTAACCAACTTTCTACAACTATGAAAATTCCAATTACACTAAAACCTGTAAGAAATCTTGCAACAGTCCAAACAACTGGATTAACAAACATTGCATGAACTAAAATACTTAAAGAAGCCATGGATGCAAATGCAGCAAAAACTCTAATGTGTCCCACTTTTGCAACAAGATTAGGAACCATATTAGCTCCACAGAAATATCCTATAAAATAACCAGACATCATGGTTCCTGTGGATATTACATTAAAATTTTCTATAACAGATCTTACACCTAATAGATTACCTTGAAGACCGTGAGCAATAATAAGTATACCGTATCCAGCAAAAAGAGCCCAAGAAGTTTTAAATAATTTTCCCATTTGTAGTACGAGTAAGTATGCTTTTCGTAAAACAAAAGCAAATAGATAATTATTATGTTTTTTTTAAGGCGAGTATTGAATGTATACCTATTGTAAAAATAATTATGAATCCTCCAAGTATGGTTTCGTTGCTTGGTTTTTCTAAAATAACCAGCCAAACCCATAAAGGTCCCAGTATAGTCTCTAGTAGAAAAAATAGATTGACTTCAGCAGCTGTAATATACCTAGGAGCTAAGGTGACAAGAACAAAGGGTATCGCAACACACATCACGCACATTACAGGCACAATTAATAGATCATTTTTTTTTAACTCCAGATTGTCAGCAAAATAAAGTGCTATTAAGGCGACCAGTAGTTTACCAAGCATTGCTGAAGGAACTAAACTAATTTTTTTTACCGATCTAATAATTACCGCACCAATAGCTAGTCCTAAAGCTGTTAATAAACCAAAAACATTACCCAATATATCGCCAGCATTTAAAGCGTCATAAAAAATAAAAAAAACTGCAAAAGTAGTAATTAAAATTGCTAACCATGTTTTTTGATCAGGATTTTCTTTTAAAAAAATTAAGCTAATTACAGCCGAAAGCATTGGCGCTAAGGCAACCATGATTAAAGTATTAGCTACATTTGTATTTTCTATTGAAATTACGAATGTTATGTTAGTTAATGCAAAAATTAGAGCATAAACAACACCATGCCATCCATTATTTAAAATCTCTTTAAAAAATTTTGTTTTATAAATTATAATTAATCCAACAAATACGAGCGCAAAAGGAATAAATCCTCTATAAAATATTAAATTCCATGAATTTATTGAAGCCAGGCGAATAAAAAGAGAATCTGGTGTTATAAACATCATAGCCGTAAAGGCCATTAACATTCCTTTTTTTTGGTTATTAAATTGCATAATTTTTTATGACATTCTCTAACTCATTCAAATTTTCAATTTTATTTGAGCAGGTTTGATTTTTACAAACTATTAAATAACTATCGCTTGTTTCTTTTTTATAAATTAAAACTGATGATTTTAAGTAATTTTTTAAAACATATTTATGTAAATCTTTATTTTTATTAAAATCTCCAAAAAATGTAAAACTAGTTAATTCTTCACACATATCTAAATTTTTTACATAACTCATCATCTGAGGTGAATTTGAATTTAAAAAAGAATGAAAACTTTTTTTTAGTTCCTCAGTCATTTTTTTCCATTTACTTTCTCCAGTAATTACTTCTAGTTTCTTACAATTCAATAAGAAGGCACTATTTCCGTTTGGAATGTTGTGATCATTTACATCACTTGGTGATACAAATAGGTCGTTTTCATTAATAGGGTTTTTTTGAAGTATTTTATTATTTTCATCGTAGAATAAATTCCAAGTTTTTTCTGCAACATTTTTTGCTTTGTCTAGATAATAAATTTCTCCTGTTACTTCATAAAAATTAAGCGCTGATTGACATATATATGTGTAATCCTCAAGAAATACTTTGACGCCTTCTTTATCTTTATAGCAATGATAAATTTCCTCCTTCGTTTTTTCGGCAATTAAATCATAGCTAGTTTTTGAAAATTTACGCCACTCATCTTTATCTAATACCTCAGATACAAAAATTAAGGTACTTACCCAAAGAGCATTTAAATCAATTTGAGTTTTGTCGTCAAAAAAAGGTTTAGATCTCTTGTCCCTAACAGATAACAACTTATTTTTAATTAGATTTATTTTATTGATTTCATCATTTTTTGGTTTTAATTTTTTTTCTATTAGTATATTTTTTCCTTCCCAATTACCATTTTCAGAAATGTCGTAAAATTTACAAAAAAATTCATAATCTTCTTCCAGAACATTTTTAAGCTCTTCATTATCCCAAACATAATATTTTCCCTCAATGCCTTCACTATCAGCATCAAAAGCAGAGCCCAGTAAATTCTCTTTATTTTTAAAATGATTATTAACAAATTCAACAGTTTGAATAAGTTTATCTTTGTAATATTGATTTGGATTTTCTAAATATAACTGTCCTAATAAATTTACAAACATAATATTGTCATAAAACATTTTTTCGAAATGTGGAGCAATCCATCTTTCATCCGTTGAATAACGAGCTATACCACCTAATAAATGGTCATATAATCCCCTAGAACAAACATTATCGATTAGAATTTTTACTGCATCGAAAAGTTTTTTATTTTTTATTTTTTTGTAGAAATACAAAAAACTTTCAAAAACATAAAATTGAGGAAATTTTGGCGCACCCTTGAAGCCTCCCCATTCAAAATCAATGTAATTAATCAATGTTTCAATATACGGAAATAAACTCTGGTTAATAACTGCAGATTTTTTCTGGTTTTGTTCAATAACACTTTTTATTTGAGAAGACTGTTCAATTATTTTTTCTCTATTTTTTAAATAAAATTCAGACACTTGATTAAGAACATAGGAAAAAGACGGTCTTCCATACATTTCTTCAGGAGGGAAATAGGTTCCACCAGAAAAAGGAATGCCATTTTCGTCTAAAAACATTGACAACGGCCAACCTCCTGGCGCACCTGTCAACATTGATAAACTTTTTTGAAAAACGTGGTCTAGGTCTGGACGCTCTTCTCTATCAACTTTTATATTAATGAATTTTTCATTCATTATTTTTGCTGTATTTAAATTTTCAAAACTTTCATGAGCCATTACGTGACACCAGTGACAACTTGCGTATCCCACACTTAAAAATATTGGTTTTTTTAAATCTTTAGCTTTTTCAAGAATTTTTTTACTCCAAGGATACCAATCTACCGGATTATTTTCGTGTTGTTTAAGATACGGGCTTTTTTCGTTTTTAAGTGAATTGCTCAATTAATGACCTTTCTTTTAATAAATTTTGTTATAGATTATAGAGATAAAGTAAAATTATGCTATAAGTTATTAATAAATTCCATAATTAAAAATGATCAAACAAATACCAAGTCAAAAAATTGAAGAATATTTAAAACAAAATCCTAAATGTGTGCTTGTTGACGTTCGAACCAGCGAAGAATGGGAAGATGACGGAAAACCTGATGGAGAAAAATTAGGTTTAAAAACTTATTTTGTAACTGTTGAAGACAAGGAATTTTTTATAGAAGATTTTAAAAAATTATCAATTAGTCAAGATTATGAAGTTTTGTCAATTTGTAAATCCGGCACAAGATCACAATTTGTTGCAGATTTATTATATAAAGAAAATTATAATTGTGTAAATATTTCAGATGGCTTTGATGGCTGGGCAAGTTCTGGTTTGCCAGTTAAAAAATGAAGATTTATTTTGAGTAAGGTTCTCTACTGAAAACTTTTTTAACATATGGCTCAAAGTCTTTTAGCGTTAGTGATTTAAAATTTGGATCAAATGACTTTTGATCCCATTTTTCGCAAAAGTCTATAGTGTCTTTGTAATATTTATGTCCTTTATATTTCTCTCTTTCATTTTTATTACCTCCCAAGTGATGTGCATAATAATACATTTGAAAAATTGCGTGCTTTTCAATAATCCAGTGAGTTTTTTCGCTCACATAAGGTTTTAAAACTGTAGCGGCATATTCAGCGTGATTTAGCGGAGCTAATTCATCGCCTATATCGTGCAGAAGTGCAGCTACTATCATTTCATCATTTGCTTTTTCTTTAAGTGCTCTAGTAGCTGTTTGCAAAGAATGTTCAAGTCTAGTGATTTGATATCCTTCAAGAGTAGTATTTAATCCATTCATGAATTTCAGTATTCTATCTGCGGTACCTAGAATATATTTTTTTTCTTTTTTATCTAAAAAAAGATATTCTTTCTGTGTGCCGTCTTTCATTTGTTTGAAATTTACTTTTTGCATATTATCCGAATTTTCTTAGCAAGTGCATTAATTTTCCTTCAGAAGAATCATAATCGATATAGCACCCTTGTAGATGTCGCATTCCTTCGCTTGCGTCATATGCAGTTCTTCCATGTAATGTTCGATAGTTATCCATCATTAAAAGATCTCCAGGCATAAGTTTAAATTTTAACTCAAAATTTTTTGATGAACAAAGTTCACCCATTTTTTCTCTTGCCTTATAAAATTTTTCTAGATTTTCATTTTTTAAATGAGGAACATAATCTACTTTAGTATTAAATCTAATTTGTTTAACTTTTTCATTTTCATCTATTTCAATCAATTCTCCCCAATTTTCTAGTATTATTTCTTTGTCAATAAATCTAAATCTAACCTTGGTAGAAGTTAATATATCAAAGTACTCTTTAAAATTTTCTCTCAAGCAATCTGCAACAGCAAATCCATCAACTAATGTTGATAAACCACCAGAAACTTCATTTTCTATACAATGTAGCAACTGAATACAGGGAACGGGTTTTCTGTAAGGATTATCTGTATGAGGATAAAGATGTCTTGGAGTGTAAGCTAGGTCGTTATAGTCCGGAATAGATTTAACATCAAAGTACACACCAAAATTTGTAGGTCTGATAACTCCTATTGAATTTGCAAAATCAACTATATAATTGTTTTTTGTGGGAACACCTGTAATTATCACAAAACCATATTTATGAAATTTTTTTAACATTTCAAAAGTTTCTTTGCTTTCGTAATCATTATTGAATTTTGCTGTCGGTCTATAATTAAGTTTAGAATCCCACATAATTTTTTCATCCACGGGTCCTTTTTTCATTTTTTCAGTATCAAGTTCTTTACATAACTCACTCACTTTAAACTCTGAAAAAATTCCATCTGTAAATTCTATGTTTAACATGTCTGCTTTTAGATTAGCTTTTTTAATTTTTATAGATTTATTCAAAGCTGATGGATCATAAATTCTTTGTTCTGTTAGTTTATCCATTAGATCTTCAGTTTTTGCTCTCTCTCTGAGCCAAAGGGGATGTATTTCAAAATTTTCTTTTGAAGAATTTACTAGTATTTTGTTATTTTCTATAACTTCTATTTTCATTTTTTTTATTTTATATTTTTTTATTGTTATCCTCAATAGGAAGATGTACTCAAACTTTACTTATTGATTTAGATTAAACATGAAAATACAAGACATATTTATAGCATTATCAGTACCTATAATTTTAGGATTTGGTTTTGTTATTGCAAAACCTACAATGGAATATTTGCCCCCATATTTATTGATGGGATTGCGTTTTACTATACCAGCTTTAATGCTTGTTTGGTGGTTTCCTCTTCCCAAAGGATTATATTTAGATTTATTTAAAGTCTCATTTATAGGAAGTACTTTACAATATGGACTAACTTACACAGGACTAAATATTATAGATGCATCCTCAGCTGTTCTTCTTGTGCAATTAGAGGTTCCTTTTGGGATTGTGCTTGCATTTTTTTTGTTAAAAGAAATACCATCTTTAAAAAACATAATTGGTTTAATTATTGCTTTTATTGGAACTTATATTTTAACAGGAGCACCCAATCTTGAAGGTAAGTATGTTGGTGTTTTATTAGTTTTATCTGGAGCTTTCACATGGTCACTTGGAGCGATTATGGCAAAATCTATTAGTAAAAAAATTGGCGCATTTGCATTAATGACTTGGCTTTGTGTATTTTCTGGACCAATGTTGCTATTGTTGTCGTTGTTTTTTGATGGTAATCCAATAACATATTTTTTATCTGCAGATACAAATAGTTGGTTAACAGTAATTTTCCTTGCATTTTTTCTACAACCAATTGGCTATGGAGCCTGGTATTATGTTTTAAAAAGGTACCCAGTCAACAAAGTTATGCCGGTATTACTTATACTTCCTATAACGGGATTAATAACATCAATTTTTTTACTAGGAGAAGACCCACCTAGACAAGTTTTTCTTGGAGGTATAATTATAATTTTTGGAGTTGGAATTATATTATTTACGAAATTTAAAAAAAATAAGGAGGTAAAATGAAAATAGGATTTATAGGATTAGGTAATGTAGGAGGAAAATTAGCAGGAAGCTTATTGAGGAATAAATTTAATATAATTGTTAGAGACCTAGATAATAAAATAATAAAAAAATTTTCAGATCGAGGGGCACAGATAGCAAGTAGTCCAAAAGATTTAGCAGAAAAATCTGATCTTATTATAACCTGCTTGCCTTCATCTAAAGCTTGCTCCGAAGTAATGGAGTCAGAAGATGGAATTATAAAAGGTTTATCCAAAGACAAAATCTGGTTAGAAATGAGTACGACAGACAATAAAGAAGTTAAAAGAATAGGGGAACTAGTAAGATCAAAAGGAGCTATTCCTTTAGATGGTCCTGTTAGTGGAGGCTGTCATCGAGCAACAACAGGAAATATTGCTATATTTATTGGAGGTGAAAGAAAGTATTTTGAAAAAATACTGCCTGCTTTAACCGCAATGGGTAGAAAAATTTTACATACGGGAGAACTTGGTTCAGCATCAATTTTAAAAGTTATCACAAATTATTTGGCATCGACTCATTTAGCCGCCTTAGGAGAAGCATGGGCGGTGGCAAAAAAATCCAATTTAGATATGAACAAAACTTTCAAAGGTATTTTGGTTTCATCTGGAAACTCATTTGTGCACGAAACAGAAAGTCAGGTAATTTTAAATGGCTCTTACAATATAAATTTTACTATGGATTTAGTAGAAAAGGATATGAAACTATTTAACGATTTATCCCAAAAATTAAACATACCTTTAGAAATTTCACCTTTAGTTTTAGATATCTTTAAAGATGCGAATAAAAAATATGGACCAAGATCATGGTCGTCTATGGTTGTGAAAAGATTGGAAGATAATTGTAAAATTAACTTTAGAGCCAGTGGTTATCCTGAAGAATTAGTCGATAATGAAAAAGAAGAAAAAGGTTATGAAATATAATTTATGTGATAATAGTAATGGAAAATGTTAGATAAAAAAAATTTTTACATAGATGGAAAATGGATTAAACCTACAAAATCAAGTGATTTTGAAGTTATAAATCCTTCTAATGAAGAGCCTTTTGCTGTTATTTCCTTAGGATCTAAAGATGATACTGATAAGGCAGTTAAAGTTGCAAAAGAGGCTTTTGTAAAGTGGAAAGAAACTTCGAAAGAAGAAAGAATTAATCTTTTAGAAAAATTACTTAAAGTTTATAAAAAAAGATTTAACGAAATAGCTTCAGTAATGTCAATGGAAATGGGAGCTCCTATTGATTATGCAATTTCTACACATGCTGCTTCTGGTCAATCACATTTAGAAGATTTTATATTAAGATTAAAAAATTTTAAGTTTGGAGAAAGTTTTGATTTGAAGTCAAATAATTATATAAGCTATGAGCCTATAGGAGTATGTGGTTTGATTACTCCTTGGAATTGGCCGATTAACCAAATAGCTTTAAAAGTGATTCCTGCCCTTTCAACTGGCTGTACAATGATTCTTAAACCATCAGAAATAGCTCCTATCTCTGCAATGTTATTTGCTGAGATGATTGATGAAGCTGGGTTTCCTTCAGGAGTATTCAATTTAGTAAATGGCGATGGAGCTGGAGTTGGCACAAATATATCTGCTCATCCTAATATTGACATGATTTCATTTACCGGATCAACAAGAGCTGGAAAGCTAATTTCAAAAAATGCAGCAGATACAATTAAAAGAGTTTGTTTAGAGTTGGGCGGCAAAGGTGGAAATATTGTTTTTGCAGATTCTTACCCCAATGCTGTTAGAGATGGAATTAGAAACGTAATGAGTAATTCTGGTCAATCTTGTGATGCTCCAACAAGAATGTTAGTAGAAAAATCTATATATGCAAGAGCTGTAAAAGAAGCAACAGATGAAGCCAACAAAATTAAAGTTGATCTAGCCTCAAAAAAAGGAGACCACATAGGACCAGTAGTTTCAAAAGTTCAATACGATAAAATAATAAACCTTATAAAAAGTGGAATAAAAGAAGGAGCGACTCTAGCAGCAGGTGGTCCTGAATTGCCAAATGGTTTAAAGA
Source organism: uncultured Pelagibacteraceae bacterium (assembly GCA_902530215.1). Taxonomy (GTDB): domain Bacteria; phylum Pseudomonadota; class Alphaproteobacteria; order Pelagibacterales; family Pelagibacteraceae; genus CABZZR01. Next base: position 130,532 of record CABZZR010000001.1, on the reverse strand, counting down.
AAGGTTATTTTATTAGACCGACTATATTTACAGACGTATCAAATAATATGGGAATTGCAAAAAAAGAAATTTTTGGGCCAGTTCTTTCAATAATTCCATTTGAAACAGAGGAAGAGGCAATTGCGATTACCAATGACACAGAATATGGCCTTGGTAACTATTTGCAAACTGAAGATGTAAAAAAGGCAAAAAGAGTTGCAAAAAAACTGAGATCGGGATGTGTATATATTAATGGAAATTCAGCTGCATCAGGGACACCTTTTGGAGGATATAGACAATCAGGAAACGGCAGAGAAGGTGGCACTTGGGGTTTAGAAGAATACTTAGAAGTGAAAACAATAACAGGTTGGAAATAAAATGGACTCAAGAAATTTAAAAAAAAGTAAACAAAATTATTATAAATTCTTAAAATCACTTCCTAAAAAAATTAACAAATTATATTTTAAGAAATTAAAGGGTAAATTTAAATTAAATAACAAGTCAAAAAATAAAAATGGTTTTGATCCAGTTACAAATATTGATAAAGCTATAGAAATTTTTTTAAGAAAAGAGATTATAAAAAAATTTCCTAAAGATGGAATAGTTGGTGAAGAATTTAAAGAAAAAAAATCAAAAAGTGGGTTTTCTTGGATAATAGACCCAATCGATGGTACTCGCTCATTTGTTATCGGAAGTCCCACTTGGAGCAATTTAATAAGTGTTAACTACAAAAATCAACCTACTCTTGGATTAGCTAATTTTCCTGTTTTAAAGAAATATTACATAACTGGGTCAGATAAATCTTCTTATTTAGTAGAAAATAATAAGTTCAAAAAAATAAAAGTTACAAAATCAGAAAATATAAAAAATGCAAAAATCGCAGGAAATTTTTTTGGATACTTGTCGTTAAATGAGCAGAAAAAAATATCTAAGTTAACTAAGCTAATGAGATATCCATGTTCTGATGCACTTAGTTATTGTCAGCTATGTGATGGAAAACTAAATGTGGTGCTTCAATGTTACAATAAAATTTGGGATATCCATGCTTTAATTCCGTTAATTAAAAATTCAGGAGGTATTGTTACAACCTGGAAAGGTAAAGCTCCTACAGATGCGGGAAATATTATTGCAAGTTCAAATAAAGTTTTACATAAGAAAATCTTGAAAATGCTAAAAAAAGTTTGCTAATTTAAATGCCCACACACTATGTTCACAGAGGTTTATTCAAAAAAAATTTTAATGAAAATACTTTAACGTCCTTTAAATATTCATTTAAAGAAAAATTTGGAGTTGAAACTGATTTGCATGTAAGTAAAGACAATCAGTTTGTATGCTTTCATGATTTTAATTTAAAAAAAAAATTTAAAATTAATAAAAAAATAAAAGATACTTATTATTTAGATCTTAAAAAAATAAGTAAAAGAAAAAAAGCAGAAATACCTCTTTTAAAGAGCTTGTTAGAAATATCAAAAAACAAGTATCCGCTACTTTTAGAAGTAAAACCACTACTAAAAGAAAAAAATTTATCAAATTTAATAAAGTTGGTAAAAAAAATAAAAAATTATAAAATAATTTCCTTCAAAGAAAAAAACTTGCAGAGACTATACCGGTTGAAAAAAAATTTACCATTAGGTTTATTATTTAAGTCAACTGCCAGCATCAAAATTATAAAACTAAAATCCAAAAAAAAATATGTAAAATTTTTAGTTCTTGAAAAAAAATATTTATCAGAAAGGAAAATAAAAAAAATTAAGAAGGAAGTTTATTATTATACGATTAAAAATAAAAAAATTTACAATAAATATAAAAATAAAAACAATTTAGTTTTTGAAAATTTTTGATCTAAAGATATTTAGAATATTGCTAGTTTTTTTTTATAGAACCATTTACTTGTGTTTTTGCCAATGCAACAGATAATTCTTTATCTGTTATATATCCTTTTACATTTCCATTTTTATCAACTACTTCAACTAAAGCTGGAGTTAAACAAACTTTAGGTAAAAACTCTTCTAAAAATGTATCTTCATTCACTTTAATAGTATTTGAATTTTTTGTGTTCCTAAACTTATTTGCAGGAATCATTATAATTTTTGCTTTTATAACTTTAGCTCGATTTACATCTTTTACAAAAGCAGCGACATAGTTATCTGCTGGATTCATAATTATATCAATTGGTGTGCCTACTTGAACCAGTCTTCCTCCATTCAAAATTCCTATATGATCACCCAATTTTAATGATTCATCTAAATCGTGAGTAATAAATACAATAGTTTTTTTCAACTCTGCTTGTAGAGCCAAAAGTTGTTTTTGCATATCGCTACGAATAAGTGGGTCAAGTGCACTAAAAGCTTCATCCATCAACATAATATCTGCATTAGTCGCCAGGGCTCGAGCGAGACCTACACGTTGTTGCATACCTCCAGATAACTGGCTTGGGTACATATTTTCAAATCCACTCAGGCCAACGGAATGAATTTTTTCCATTGCAACTTTTTCAATATCTTTTTTGTCTTTTCCTTGAACCTCAAGACCATAACCAACATTTTGAACGACAGTTCTGTGTGGAAATAATCCAAATCTTTGAAAAACCATACTCATTCTGTGCCTTCTAAACTCAATTAGTTTTTTTTGATCTAATTGCATAACATTTGTACCTTCAACAGATACTTCACCAGATGTTGGGTCTATTAATCTATTAATATGACGAATAAGTGTAGATTTTCCTGATCCAGATAAACCCATACAAACAAAAGTTTCTCCTTCCTGAATATTTAAAGAGACATTATCTAGCCCAACTGTGTGCCCAGTTTTTTCTAAAACTTCTTCTTTTGTTGCCCCTTCCTGTACCATTGGAAGTACACTTGCAGGGTTTTCACCAAAAATCTTATAGACGTTTTTTATTTCAATTTTAGACATTTTTTTTTGAAAGTGTACTATATTCAAAGAATATGATTTTAAAAACAGAAAAAGTAAGAAAAGAATGGACTGATTACAACGGCCATATGAATGTTGCTTATTATATACATATTTTTGATATCTCAGCTGATGTAATGCTTGATATTTTTAATATGGCAGGAGAATCCGCAAGAAAATATATGAAAAGTACTTTTGTTGTAGAGAGCCATACAACCTATAATCAAGAAGTTAAATTAGGTGATGAAGTTGAGGTGCATCTTACTTTTTTAGATCATGATAAGAAAAGAATTCAATATAAAGTTGCAATGTTTCATAAAGAAAAAAAGTATCTTGCAGCCACTACAGAAGTTTTATCCTTATATGTAGATCTTAAAAAAAGAAAAACAACTGAGTTCGAACAAGAAAAAATAAAAATTATGGATGATTTTATAAAAAAAAATTCATCAAAATTTGTATTAAATAATCTTGTTTTTTCTAATAAGCTTAAAAAGTAATCCAAGAAATTTTATTTGATATTTAAGTTGTTAGTAAATATCAGAATCTCCCATTGATAAGAAAATTTTTTTAATTGATTTATTTTGGAATAAATTTTTATCAACACAGATATTTGTTTTATAACTAGTTTTTTTAAAACCAAAATTTAATAAGTTTTTATGAAAATTAAAATAAGGAATACTCCATATTTTTATTTTTTTTGCTTTACTCTTTTTTACAAATATTAAAAAAGATTTTATTATTGAGTAAAGATTTTTACTTTCATTAAAAAATAATTCACAAATGCAAATCGATTTATCTTTTGCATAGAATTTTCCAACTATAAGTCCTATCATTTTTTTATTAAGATAAAATCTAGAAATTTTATAATTGTTATAGCTTAAACTATAGCGCCAATTAAGATAATTGGTTTTCCTTGAATTAAAAAGAGTATATTTTTTTAAGCAATTATTTATCAAATCTGTATCTTTGCTATTAAAACTTACACTATTAGAGTTTTTAATAATTATTTTTTCATCTACTTTATACTTTGTTTTTAAAAGCATTTCATACGTGTGAATGTAAAATATTTTATAACCAGCCCTCAAAAATGATTTAACAGACCTATCATTTGGAAATGCAATTATATTGTTATTTTTTTTAATTGCTTCTGATGTGAATAATTTTAAATTTTTTGTAGAAATTTTTTTTAATCTGTATTTTTTATCAACCATAACGTCTTGTAGTCGATAAAAACTTTTTATTTTAGAATTTGATCTAAAAAGTAGTTTAATTGAAGCACATTGTCCCACTAATCTATTTTTTAAAAATACTAAAGTTATTTTGCTTTTTCCGCTTGGGTTTTTTTTAAATACCCAATTCCATTTTTTAATGTTGAATTTTCTTTTAAAAGTTTTTTCAAATAGTTTTACTATTTTATACTCATTTTTGTTTTGGTAATTTTTATATGAAAAGCTTTCAATTTCACTCATTTATTAAAACAAAGTATTTTTACTTTGCATTCTAATTATGTAAAAACACTCCGCATAATCGAATCCAACTTGAGACCCCCTAAAAGAAGCTAAAGAATTTATTGCTTTAGTCGATCTGGCAAACTCATTTTTAGACAGAGTTGACTTATACTGTTTTAAAGCATTAATTTTTTTTTTGATAGTTGAACTAATATCTACATTCCAATTCGGATAAAAATTTGGCTCAATTTTTGGTGCACTAAAATAAGTTGATGATGGAACTTCATAGCAGGCTACTAGGGAAATTTGTTTACCCACTCCCTTAGGTCTAGTAGCGGTCATAGATAAATCAAAAACTGCTTTATGATCTTGATGTCTGTCAGGAAAAGGTATCAAAACAATTGAAGGTTCAAAGTTTTTTATTTCTTCATATATTTTGTTCGCCAACACTTCTATTGGTTGTTTGTGAACAGTTAATGCAGGAATATTAAAAAAAATACTTTTATCAACTTTTAAAATTTTATGAGCTTTTTTTGCTTCATTTAAACTATCGTTCAATTTTTTTTTAATTATCGGTGAAACAAAATTAGTACCTATAGTTAAAACTTTTGTTTTATAACCTAACAGTTTAGATTTTGCTAAAATTCCACCAGCACCCAACACCTCATCATCCGGATGAGGCACAATTGCTAAAATTCTTTTTTTTATATTCATATTAAAATAATTTTTTATTTATAAATCAACTTATAAAAAAAAATATTTTTTGTCATTAACTTTTCATTTTTCCACCATTTGCATCATACAGCGGTCTTTCGGTTACATGAGCGGGGTAAAGTTTTCCATTAATTTCTACATTCAAAGAAGTACCATGTTTTGATAAATTGCTTGGTACATAGCCAAGTCCCATACTTTTTTTAATATGGTGTGCATATCCTCCTGAAGTTATGTAGCCTACGCATTTATCATCTTTTAAAATTGCTTCATCATTGGTAACGTCGATGTCTTCTGTGTCTATTGTCATTGTAACAAGTTTCTTTTTAGGTCCATTTTTTCTTTCTTCCATGGTTGCTTTTTTACCAATAAATTCTTTATCCCAATAAATAAAAGCGTCTAAACCTGACTCTGCAGCTGTAAAATCTGGTCTAAAATCAAGCGTCCAAGCTCCCCAATTTTTTTCTAGTCTTAATGACATTAATGCTCTTGTTCCATAAAGCTTTAAAAATAAATCTTTACCATTTATTTCAATTTCCTCAAATAGTTTAAGTTGAAACTGTGGAGCCACATAAATTTCATAACCTAATTCTCCCGAAAAAGATATACGATTTAGTATTGCTGGAACTCCAGCAACAAATGTTTGTTTGGTATCTCTGAAACGAAACATTTTATCTGAAACATCATCTCTACATATCCTAGACAATAATTTTCTTGAATTAGGACCCGAAATAGCAATACCATGAAAGTCATCTGATCTATTTTTATAGTGTACATCATTTTTTGGTAAAAATTTTTCAAACCATCTACGGTGCATTTCTTGAGCAGCCCCCGAGCCAAAAAGCATAAATTTTTCTTCATTTAAGCAAGCAACAGTTAAATCGCCATACAATTTACCTTTATGAGTCAGCATTGGAGTAAGAATAATTCTACCAGGTTTGGGTATCCTGCCAGCTAAAATATAATCAAGAAATTTTCTTGCTCCTTTCCCTTTAAATTCATGCTTAGCGAAATTTGCTATTTCTGTAGCGCCAACCGATGTTCTCACTGCTTTTACTTCTTCTGCAACATAGTCGTGGCACCTGGAGCGTTTAAATGTGGGTTCCTCATAGGCATCTTTAGAATTTTTTGCAAACCAAAGAGCTGTCTCCAGTCCAAATGAGTCTCCCATAACCGCACCTTTTGATATAAAACGATCATACAAAGAAGTAGTTTTTTGTCTTCTTCCTTTTGGCAAGGTTTCATTTGGAAAGGTCATAATGAACCTTCTTTCATAATTTTCTGAAGACTTTATTGTTCCATAATCTGGTGAAGCATAATTACCAAAACGTGCTACATCCATTGCCCAAACATCTATGGATGGTTCTCCATCAATTATCCATTCAGCAATACACTTACCCACACCACCACCCTGACAAAAACCAGCCATAACTCCAACTGCAACCCAATAATTTTTTAAACCTGGCATTGGTCCAATCAAAGGGCTTCCATCTGGACCAAAAGTAAAAGGACCGTTGACTATATTTTTTATTCCAGCTTTTTCTAAAGCAGGCATTCTCTCAAAGCCAATGGCCAGTTTATCTTGAATGTTATCCAATTTAGGTTCTAAAAGTTCATGTCCAAAATTCATTGGAGTTCCTTCCACTTTCCATGGTGTAGATTTTTGTTCATAAGTTCCAAGAAGCATCCCTTTCGCTTCTTGTCTAAAATAGATGTTTCCCTCAAAATCTGTTCCAATCGGCAGTCTGTTGTTTTCTCCCATTTCTGCAATTTCAGGAATGGTTTCAGTGATTAGATAATGATGTTCCATTGGTTGAACTGGTAAATTTATTCCAGCTAACTTACCAACTTCTCTGGCCCATAGACCTCCTGCGTTAATAACTATTTCTGCATTAATATTACCTTTATTAGTAACAATATCCCATGTTCCATTATTTTTTTGTTTAGTATCTATAACAGTAGTATGGGTATAATATTTGCCTCCATATACTTTAGCGGCCTTAGCGAAAGCATAAGTAACTCCTGATGGATCTACCTCTCCATCAATAGGATCCCACAATGCTAAAAGATATCTTTTGGGATCTATTAAAGGATGTTTTTTTTTAACCTCATCTAGAGATATAAACTCTTGGTCTAAGCCCATATATCTAGCTTTTGATCTTTCTCTTTTTAAATAATCTGCCCAAACTTCATTAGAAGCTAAATAAAATCCTCCACTTGGCTTAAAACCAGTAGAATGTCCTGACTCTTTTTCAATTTCTTTGTACAAACTAATTGTATAAGCCATCATTCTAGAAATATTTGGATCTGAAGAAATTACATGTACATTACCAGCTGCATGCCATGATGATCCTGAAGTTAATTCGTTTCTTTCAAGAAGAATGCAATCTTTTAGTCCAAACTTAGATAAATGATATAGTATTGAGCAACCGACTACTCCTCCACCTATTACAACTACCTTGGCGTTTTTTTCCATCAATTAGTTTTATAATGTTTTTGCTGCGTCGGTATTATGTTTTTTTAAAGTTTTATCTGATCCATGTGCGTAATGTTTTGTCATATCAGGGTAGTATTTATATGCAATAGGTTTTCTACCTAAAGCAACTGCCATTTCACGCACATGATGAGGTTCTGCTCCACAACAAATTCCTATAAAATTTATTTTTTTGTCAACACATTCTTTTGCAAACTCAGCCATCTCATATCTGTTACAATATAAGTTATCTAATGCGACAGGAAAAGCGTTACCACCAGGTATACAGTTACAGCCTTCATCAACTTGATTTAAAAAACCTGGATTTTTTTCAGTTGTCCTATATGGAACTGGTAAAGCAGCAACATGGCAAGAAACACTTTTTCTTATTTCAGGCAAAAGTTTCATTGTCATTTTTGGTCCTCTAAAACAATTTAGTCCAACAACATCAGCGCCATTATCCTCTAAAATTTTACATGCTTCACCTGGTGAAATGCCTTCTCTTGTTTTACCATCTCTCCTAAATGCATAATTACAAACCGCAATTAACCCAGCATCTTTTATAACTTTAAGTGCTATTTTTAATTCTTCGACCCAAGTTATTGTTTCAGCAATTATAAAATCAACACCAGATTCTTTTGCCCAACCAATTTGTTCTTCAAACATTTTTTGACATTCAACATTACTTTTTTTATCATTTGGATCATAAATATTTGTATTGGCAACATTTCCAGCTACCATCAAATCTAAATCTTTAAATTCATTTCTCGCATCCTTTGCAATTTTTAGTGCGTTTTTTTGAAGTGGCTCAAGAAGTTTTTCTTTTCCAATTATTCTTAATTTTTCTCTATGCCCATAATAAGTAAAAGCTTGAACTACATCACTGCCAGCTCTAATAAATTCTCTATGTAGTTGAGAAACTACCTCTGGATGTTCCAAAACTACTTCGGGGACAAAAGCTCCAGCTTGTAAATATCCTCTTCTTTCCATTGCAAAAAGATATCCTTCTGCACAAAGAATAGGTCCTTTATCAAGTCTCTCAATTAGATTTTTTCCCATTAGATTAGCTAACCACATTTTAAGTATTTTTAAAATACAATTGTTTAGCCATCAAATAATTGATAAATTTATTTATGGCCCAAAAAGATGTTGGAAACAAAATACCTATTTATAAGCTAAAAACTACTGACGAAGTCATGAAGTATTATGATGAATGGGGTATCAAAAATAAATATGATCAAGATATGATCGAATGGGATTATACCGGTCCCAAAGAAACTGTAAACACATTTATAAAATATTCAAAAGATAAAAATATTAAAATATTAGATGCAGGCTGTGGAACCGGACTTGTAGGAGTTGAATTAAAGAGACATAATTATTTGAATATTGATGGAATGGATTTATCAAAAAAATTATTAGATTTAGTTCCAGAAGGATATTATCAAAATCTTCATCAGGTTGATTTAAATAAACCGATAAAAGTAAATAATAATACATACGATGCAATAATGTGCGTAGGTACTTTTACATTTGGCCATGTAAAACCTAATGCATTAAATGAATTTATTAGAATTACTAAAAACAAAGGTTTAATTTGTTTTACTATTAATGAAGGAATTTATGAAGAATATGGTTTTGATAAAAAAATTAAAGAATTAACTGATAAAAATTTGTGGAATGTAAAAGAGTTTTTTAAGTCAGACTATATAGCAAGCAAAGATGTAAACGCATGGCTATGCTTAGTAGAAATAATAAAATAAAATGTTTTTAAAATTACTTGAGAAATTAGGAAGAAAAAAATTAGTTTTAGATCGTGGGCCTGACCATCCAAATTACAAAAATGCTAAACCTTGGATGAATAGATATTACCTTCTTTTTAGATATAGGCCAAAATGGTTTCCTTTTAATATACTAATTCACGAAATGTTAGATGATGATCATGGCGAAGGAGTTCACAATCATCTTTGTCCATATATTACAATTGTTCTAAGAGGTGGTTATTGGGAAACTTTAAAAGAAGGAAAACATTGGAGAAAACCGGGATATATTGGTTTTCGCTCTGCTGACAACTTACATAGAGTTGATTTAGAACCGAATACAAAACCCTTAACTTTGTTTATTCCTGGCCCTTTTGGTTTGAGAAAAAACCCTAGAGCAGGTTATAATCAGAATTTTAAATCAGAAAAATGAATCTAACTTACGCATATATATTTCTAGCATTTGCAATAGTTTTAGAAATTACTGGTACAAGTTTTGTAAAAGACACACAAGGTTTCACAAAATGGATACCAAGCATTCTTTGTTTAATTACAATATGTTTTTCCTATTATTTATTGTCTCACGTAGTGAGTTTTATTTCAATTGGAGTAACTTATGCAACTTGGTCTGGTTTAGGAATTGCAGCTATAACTATTATTGGGGTTTTTAAATACAATCAAATCCCAAATATTCCAACTGTAATTGGATTAGGCTTTATTATTATTGGTGTAATTATAGTAAATACAATGAATAATATTAAGGTAGATTAGTTTTTAAAATTATTGCTGGTTGCATTATTTTTATTCTTAGTTTAATCTTAATAAATCAAAGCGACACATAACTCGTCGTATATTACGAAAGTGGGATCGGTCGACTTAATTTTTTTAAGGAGATGCTGGTGAAAATTGGGTATTTTTGTAATATAACAAATTGGAAAAAAAAACCATACACAGAAATATTGGACAATGCTCGAGATATAGCATTATATTGCGACAAGAATAATTGGGATTCAATTTGGTTTACCGAACATCATTTCAACCATGAGGGCATGGAGTCTCAACCCAACCCACTAATGATGTGCACAGATATTGCCGCAAGAACTAAACAAATAAGATTAGGCCAAGCTTGCAATGTAATTACATTTTGGAATCCAATAAGACTTGCTGAAGATATCGCCTCATTAGATCATCTTTCCAAAGGTAGAGTAGAAGTTGGAATTGGTAGAGGAGTGTACGGAAGAGAAGCAGTTCATATGAACATAGAGTCTGATTTAAAAGACCAGGCAAAAAATAAAAGATTATTTCAGGAAACATTAGCTGTAATGAAAAAGGCTTGGACAGAAAAATTTTTTAATCACCAAGGTGAATTTTATACTTACCCTTCACCAAATTTTGTTTGGCAACATGATATGAGTCCACCTAATGAAGAATTTATTGATTTAGAAACAAACCAAATAAAAAAAATTAGTGTGATACCGCAACCCTACCAAAAACCTCACCCACCATTATGGCAGGTAGTTGACTCCACAGGATCAATTGAATGGGCAGCAAAAAATGGAATAAATTGTATAATGTGGATACCTACAGTTAAAACTTTAAAAAAAAGATTTGAAATCTATAAAAATGCAAAATCTGAAGCAGAAAAAAGAGATGTACCTTTAGGAGAAGGGATTTCTTTAGTTAGAGATATGTTTGTTGCAGAAACAATGGAAGATGCAAAAAAAATGGCTGGAGAACAAATGGTAAATTATATGAGATGGGTTTGTCACTGGAGAGGTTTAGGAAATCATATGGATCCAGGTGAAGCACTTCCTGAAACAAAGGGAAAGTTAGACTTATTAAATTATGATTTTTTACATAAAAGAAATATGCTATTTGGAACACCAGATTATGTTGTTGAAAAAATAAAAGAGTTAAAATTAGAGCTAAACCTACAAAATTTACAAGTTTGGTCAAATATGCCTGGTGTAAAACATGAGGATGCGATGAGAAGTATTAAACTTTTTAACGATGAAGTTATTCCAAAAATAAATTTTTCAAAAACATCTGTAAAACAAGCAAGTTAAGAATGGATTTAAATTTAAGAAAAATTAATAAGTTTGTCGACAAAACTTTTATTGAAGGTGGCAAAGAAGCAAAAAAACCTGTTGTTCTTGTTTCAGTTGCAGCAGTAATTAAAAATCCATGGATAGGTAGAGGGTTTGTTGAGGATTTAAAACCCGAAATTCTTGATCTAGCACCAAAGCTTGGAGATATTTTGGTACCTGAACTTATTAAAGAAATAGGATCAGGAGATAAAGTATTAGCGTATGGTAAGGCTGGCGTTGTAGGCATAGAAGGTGAAATTGAACATGCTTCAGCTTTTATTCATACTCTTAGATTTGGAAACAAATTTAGAGATGCTGTAGGAGGCACTTCTTACTTAAGTTTTACAAACACGAGAGGACCTGCTGGATGTAAAATTTCTATTCCTATGATGCATAAGACTGACAGCGGATTAAGACCATATTATTTGACTCATGAATTTAATATTCATGATGCTCCTTGTCCTAATGAGATTGTTATAGCTATTGGTGGTTCACCAGGTGGAAGAGCTCACGCAAGAACTGGGGATCGATATCAAGATATGAAAGAAATGGGTATAAAAAATCCAAAATAAATTTAATGATAAGCAAAGTTGATTCCTTTGGCACATCTTATTCGCTAGAAAAAAATAATGAAAAAACTCCAGTAGTTTTTATACACGGAGTTGGTTTAACAAAGGAAATTTGGTATCCACAAATTAATTTTTTCAAAAGCTATACTACCTTAACATATGATTTACTCGGACATGGGAAAACGCCTTTAAAAAATTCTAAAGTAAGTTTTGAAGATTTCTCTAAGCAACTTCTTAGATTAATTAGAGAATTAAATTTTAACAAGATTCATTTAGTTGGTTTTTCACTAGGAGCTCTTATAGCCAGACATTTTGCTTACAAACATCATTCAATGTTAAAATCTTTAATTATTCATGGGTCAATATACAAAAGGTCTGAAGAGCAAAAAAGGATTGTTCTAAATAGACTTGAAGTTGCTAAAATGAACAAACCAGCTTCAAAACAATCAGCTTTAAAAAGATGGCTATCGGATGAATATTCAAAAAAAAATCCTGATATTTGTAAAAAGATTTATTCAATTTTAGAAAAAAATAAAAGAACAGATTTTTTAAAGTGCTATGAACTTTTTGCGAATTTTATTGATAATGATAGTATTTTAAAAGATATATATGTTAATACACTTATAACTACAGGCGAAAATGATGTAGGATCTACTCCTGAAATGTCAAGAAATTTAAGTAAAATGATTCAAGGTAGCAACTTTATCGAAATAAAGAATGGAAAACATCTTTGTAGTATAGAATGCTCTGAAGACGTTAATATAATTTTTAAAAATTTCATAGACCAGAATAATGACTAAACTTAAAGAATATAAAATGTATATTAACGGCGAATGGATTGATTCTGAAAATAAAAAAACTTTTGAAAGTTTAAATCCAGAAACTAATGAACCATGGGCTATCGTTCCAGAAGCAAGCATTAAAGATGTTAACAAGGCAGTCGAAGCTGCCCAAATAGCGTTTGAAGGAAAATGGCCCAAATTAATGCCAAGAGAAAGAGCAAATTACTTAAGAGCTATAGCAAATCAATTGAGAGAAAATGCTGAGCTATTAGGAAAAGTAGAAACAATAGATACAGGAAAGCTTTTTAGAGAGACAAAAACCCAAGCCAATTATATTGCTGAATATTATGATTATTTTGCAGGTTTAGCTGACAAGGTAGAAGGGACTGTTCTGCCAATAGATAAACCCGACATGCAAGTTATTACTACAAGAGAACCTATTGGAGTGATTGCCGCTATAATTCCTTGGAACTCTCAAATGTTATTAACCGCTGTTAAACTTGCGCCAGCTCTAGCTATGGGAAATACTGTTGTGATTAAATCTTCGGAGTTAGCACCAGCAACAATGTTTGAATTTGCAAAGTTAATAGAAAAAACCGGAATACCCAAGGGTGTAGTGAATGTAATAACAGGATTTGGTGATCCTTGCGGAAAAACACTAACCAGTCATAAAAATGTTGAAAGAATAGCTTTCACTGGGGGACCAGAAACGGCGAGACATATAATAAGAAATTCTGCTGAAAATTTATCACAAGTTAGTTTAGAATTAGGAGGAAAAAGTCCAGTAGCAGTATTTGAAGATGCAGATCAAGAAAATGCATTAAACGGAATTACTGCAGGTATTTTTGGAGCAAGCGGCCAAAGTTGTATAGCTGGATCTAGGTTATATTTGCAAAAAGGTATTTATAAAGAATTTTTAGATAAATTAATTAACCGTGCAAAAAAAATAAAATTGGGTAGTCCTATGTCCTCTGATACTCAAATGGGACCTCTTAATAGTTTAAAGCAATTAGAAATAATTGAAAAAAATATAAAACTTACTATTGATCAAGGTGGAAAAATAAGATGCGGAGGAAAAAGACATAATTTATCAAATAAAGGTTATTATTTTCCTGCAACTATTATTGAATGCGAAGATCATAACTTGCCTACAGCTGAAAATGAGCTTTTTGGACCTATTCTTTCAGTTATGCAATTTGAAAAGGAGGAAGAGGTAATTAGTAAAATGAACGATAATCAGTTCGGCTTATCCTCAGGTATATACACCAAAGATTTAGCTAGAGGCTTAAGAGTTTCAAAGGCAATTCGTGCTGGAATTACTTTTGTAAATACCTACCGGTTAATATCACCCTCAGCTCCTTTTGGGGGCATGAAAGATAGTGGTTATGGAAAAGAAGCTGGAATTGAATCAATTAAAGATTATACGAGAATTAAAACAACATGGTTCAATACATCTGATAAACCTATGAGTGACCCATTTACAATGGGTTAAAATTAAAACAATCCTTCAATTTCTCCTTTAGAATTTAATTTTATAGAATCGGCCGCAGGAATTTTTGGTAGGCCTGGCATAGTCATTATTGATCCACAAATTACAACAATAAACTCAGCTCCACTTGATAATTTAATTTCTCTAATGGGTAAACTATGACCGACCGGAGCTCCTTTTAATTTTGGGTCAGTAGAAAAACTATATTGTGTTTTTGCAATACATACAGGAAATTTGCCAAACCCTGAATCTTCTATTTTTTTTACCTGTTGTTTAATTTTTTCATCAACATCTATTCCAGTTGCTCCATAAATTTCCTTAGCAATAGTTTCCACTTTTTTTAAGATTGGCATCTCATTTGGATAGAGATGATTGAAATTTTCTTTATTATTTTTTTTACATAGCTCCACAACATTTTTTGCCAAGTCTTCTGTTCCTTTTCCTCCTTCTGACCAGTGGGTACAAAGACTAACTTTTACACCAAGTTTTAAACAATGATCCTTGATTAATTTTATTTCTTTTTCTGTATCTGTAATAAAATGATTAATTGCAACAATAAGCTCTAAGCCAAATTTTTTAACGTTTTCTATATGTTTTTCTAAATTGGGAAGACCTTTTTTCAGTGCTTCCAAATTTTCTTTTTTTAAATCTTCTTTTTCAACACCTCCATGCATTTTTAAAGCTCTTATTGTTGCTACCAAAACTACACAATTAGGTTTAATGTTTGCTTTTCTGCATTTTATATTTAAAAATTTTTCTGCTCCAAGATCTGCACCAAACCCAGCTTCAGTAACCACATATTCGGATAGTTTTAATGCAGTTTTGGTCGCAATGATCGAATTACAACCATGAGCAATGTTAGCAAAAGGTCCACCATGTATAATAGCTGGATTATTTTCCAATGTTTGAGTTACATTTGGTCTAATAGCTTCTTTAAGTAATACCGCCATAGGACCTTGAGCATTCAAGTCTTTTGCGTAAACTGGCTTTTTATCTTTTGTATAACCAATCGTAATATTTCCAATTTTTTTTTCTAAATCATTTAAATTATTGGATAAACAAAAAATTGCCATTACTTCTGATGCAACAGTTATATCAAAACCATCATCTCTAGGTATATTATTTTTCAGTTTGCCAAGATTAATTTTTATTGATCTTAAGGCGCGATCATTTAGATCAACAACTCTTTTCCATGTTATATTTTCAACATCAATATTTAATTTATTTCCCCAGTAAATATGGTTGTCAATTAGAGCAGATAATAAATTATGAGCAGAAGTTATAGCATGAAAATCACCAGTAAAATGTAAATTAATTTGTTCCATAGGTACTACCTGCGCATAACCTCCTCCTGCGGCACCACCCTTCATTCCAAAAGATGGTCCCAAACTAGGTTCTCTTAAACAAACAATTGATTTTTTTCCAATTTTATTCAGCCCATCACTTAAACCAACGGAAGTCGTTGTTTTCCCTTCACCCGCTGGTGTTGGAGTAATTGCGGTAACTAAAATTAAATTACTTTTTTTATCATTTAACTCATCAATATAATCTAAGTTTAATTTTGCAATATGACGTCCCATTGGACTGAAAGAATGGGGATCGTCTGGCACCCCAACTTTTAATAGAACATCTTTAATTGGGTGCATTTTTGCCGCTCTTGCTATTTCAATATCAGATTTTACGCCACTCATCGGCACTCCTATATCTAAAAAAGTGGACTATGTATACAATATTTGTAAGATCTTTTTCAATTAGATAAATTTTAAATGGTCATATAAACTTAATGATATGCAAAAATATTCCATATTTAATTTAATAAAAAACTCCTTTAGTAATCATCAAAATTGGGACGTTGCATGGAGAGATCCACAGCCAAAAAAAGAATATGATGTAATAATTGTTGGTGGCGGCGGTCACGGTCTGGCTACAGCCTTTTACCTCGCAAAAGAACATGGAATTTCTAATGTGGCAATATTGGAAAAAGGATGGATAGGGGGAGGCAACGTAGGAAGAAATACAACAATTTTAAGATCTAATTATATGTGGGATGCAAACGGTATTTTTTACGAACATGGAATGAAGATGTGGGAGAATTTATCTCAAGAATTAAATTATAATGTAATGTATTCGCCAAGAGGAATAATAAATCTTGCACACTCAGATGCACAGTTAAATGCTTATGCGCGAAGAGGAAATTCAATGAGGCTTAATGGAATAGATGCAGTAATGTTAAATAAAGAAGATTTAAAAAAAATGATCCCTTTTGCTGATTTTTCTTCAGCGCGATTTCCAATTTTTGGAGGTTTAATGCAACCCCGTGGTGGGACAGCGAGACATGACGCTGTAGCTTGGGGTTATGCAAGACAAGCAGATTCAATGGGGGTGGATATTATTCAACACTGTGAAGTTTTAGGTTTTGACATTAAAAATGGAAAAGTAGCAGGGGTACAAACTTCAAGGGGAGAAATTAAAACAAAAAAAATAGGATTATGCGTAGCTGGAAGTTCATCAATTTTAGCTTCTAAATTAAATATGAAATTACCAATAGAATCTCATGTTCTACAAGCTTGTGTTTCTGAGCCAGTAAAACCTTTCTTAGATCATGTTGTGACATTTGGCGCCGGACATTTTTACTGTAGTCAATCAGATAAAGGAGAAATGGTAATGGGTGGAGATTTAGATGGTTATAATAGTTATGCTCAAAGAGGTAATTTACCTACCCTACAACATGTATTAACCGAAGGTGTAGCCATGTTTCCTAATTTAAGTAGATTAAAAATGTTAAGGACTTGGGGAGGTATAATGGACATGTCCATGGACGGATCTCCAATAATTGACAAGACTCATATTCAGGGATTGTATCTTAATTGTGGTTGGTGTTACGGCGGATTCAAAGCTACACCAGTTTCAGGGTTAACTTTTGCCTATACGATAGCCCAAGATCGCCCACATGAATTAAATTCAAAATTTAGATTGGATAGATTTCAGAAGGGCTATTTGATTGACGAAAAAGGAGTAGGAACAAAAACATGGATTGGTTAATAAAATGTTAGAAATTAAGTGTCCTTATTGTGGAAAGAGATCCCAAATAGAATTTTCTTATGGTGGTGATGCAAAATTAGAAAGACCAAAATTAGGAACCGAAGTGTCAGACTCTGAATGGAATGAGTTTGTTTATTATAGAAATAATCCTAGAGGAGAACACTTAGAACTATGGCATCACATATCAGGATGTAGACAGTGGTTTAAAGTTTTTAGAAATACTGCTACACATGAAATTTTAAGCACATCAAAAATTGATGAAAAAATCAAATAGTTATGTCACAAAAATACAGATTAAATAACATTGGTTATATAAATAGAAATAAAAAAATTTCTTTTAGTTTTAATAAAAAAAGATATTTTGGTTATGAAGGTGATACTTTGGCATCAGCTTTATTGGCAAACGGAGTTCATTTAGTAGGTAGAAGCTTTAAATATCATAGACCAAGAGGTTTTTTAGGGTCAGGAGTTGACGAACCAAATGCTAAAGTACAATTAAACAAAGGTCCTAAAACTGAACCAAATATCAGCGCAACAGAAATAGAATTGGTAGAAGGACTTGAGGCAACAAGCCAAAATTGTTGGCCGTCTGTTTTTTTTGATATAGGCGCAATTAATAATTTTTTAAATAAATTTTTTCCAGCTGGCTTTTATTATAAAACTTTTATGTGGCCAAAAAATTTTTGGTATAGAATTTACGAACCAATAATAAGAAAAGCAGCTGGACTAGGTGTTGCTCCATTAAAACCAGATCCTGATAGATATGAGCATAAATATGAGCATTGTGATGTTTTAGTAGTTGGCTCCGGACCATCTGGATTAGCTAGTTCCTTAGCTGCAGCGAAAAATGGCGCAAAAGTAATTTTAGCTGAAGATAAACCACGCTTTGGAGGAAGTTTATTGGTAGACGAAGTTACTATTGGAAATAAAAAGGGTAAGGAGTGGTCAGATGAAGTAATAACAGAATTAAAATCAATGCCGAATGTAATCGTTAAAAACCGATCACAGGTTTTTGGTTATTACGATCACAACATGATGGTAATGTTTGAAAGAGTCAAAGATCACCTGCAAAATCCAAAAAAATACACTCCAAGACAAAGACTTTGGTATATACGAGCGAAGGAAACAATAATTTGTACAGGTTCAATAGAACGTCCTTTGGTTTTTGGCAACAATGATCGACCGGGCATAATGTTGGCATCTGCGGCAAAAGAATATATTAAGCTTTATGGAGTTTTGATAGGTAAAAAACCAATAATTTTTACAAACAATGACTCAGCCTATGACACTGCAATAGAATTTAAAAAAAATGGTGTCAGCCCACTAATAATTGATACCAGAAAAGAAGTAAACAATCCAATTATAAAAGAAGCAATAAGTTTAAATATCGAAATTAAATTTAATCATGGGATTGCAAATACAAAAGGATATAGAAAAATTAAGTCTGCTATTATAGGAAATTTTAACGATGACAAATCAGGTTATGAAAATTTAAAAGAAATAAGTTGTGATTGCATTTGTGTTTCAGGAAGCTGGACACCAACTGTACATCTTTCTTCACAATCAGGAAATAAATTAAAATATAATGAAAATGTTGATGCATTTATACCTCATCAATCACGTCAAAACGAAACGACGCTAGGATCTGCTAAAGGAACATTTACTTTAAAAAAAGTTTTAGATGATGGTTTTAAAGAAGGTTTTCAATTATCTAACAAAATAACAAATAAAAATGTAGAAATTAAAGTTCCTAATTCAAATGAAAAAAATTATAAAGAACACGAAAAATTATGGTGCATGCCTTTACCGAAAAATAAAGAATATAAAAGATTTGTTGATTTTCAAAATGATGTTGCGGTTTCTGATATAGAATTAGCATTAAGAGAGGGCTTTAGATCAATTGAACATGTTAAGAGGTATACTACTTTGGGCATGGCCACCGACCAAGGCAAGACTAGCAACCTTAATGGTTTGCAATTAGTATCTAATATAGAAAAAAAAGTTGTACCAGAAGTAGGTCATACTACTTTTAGGCCTCCATATACATCGGTAACAATTGGAACTATCGTTGGAAGAGAAGTAGGCAAACATTATAGACCAACAAGAAAATCACCAATGCATGAATGGCATAAAAAGAATAATGCTATTTTTGTAGATGCTGGTTTATGGTTAAGACCACGATACTATAAAAAAAACAATGAAAATTTGTTGCAGGCATCAATTCGCGAAGCAGCCAATGTAAGAAAAAATGTGGGTGTATGTGATGTTACATCACTCGGAAAAATAGACATTAAAGGACCAGACTCTGCCGAACTTTTAAACAGAGTTTATACAAATGCTTGGCTAAAATTACCCATCGGAAAGTCAAGATACGGCGTAATGCTTCGTGAGGATGGAATTGTTTTTGATGATGGCACTACAACTAGAATTTCTGAAAATCATTTCCATATGACAACAACTACTGCCCAAGCCGTTAATGTTTTGTCTCATCTAGAATATTATTTACAAGTTGTATGGCCTGAACTTGATGTTAATGTAATTTCTTCAACTGAAGAGTGGGCAGGAGCTGCTATAGCTGGGCCAAATTCTCGAAATTTATTAGGTAGACTATTTCCAAATATTGATGTGTCAAACGATAAACTTCCATTTATGGGATATAAAGAAGCAGATTTATTTGGAGTTCCATCGAGGATATTTAGAATTTCTTTTTCAGGTGAACTTGCCTATGAAATCAATGTTGGTTCTAGCTACGGGAATTTTATGTGGGAAAAAATTATAGAGCTAGGCAAGGATTTAAAAATTCAGCCATATGGCACAGAAGCTCTTTCAACTTTAAGAATTGAAATGGGGCACGTCGCTGGATCAGAAATTGATGGTAGGGTTATAGCTTCAGATCTTTCTTTAGACGGAATGTTAAGCAAAAAAAAGGATTTTGTTGGAAAAAGGTCACTGAATAGAGAAGCCTTTTTAAATACCAAAAGAGAAAAGATTGTTGGATTGGTTCCTTTAGATAAAAAAAGCATGATACCAGAAGGATCCCATTTAGTTGAAAACTATAAAGCTCCATTACCAAATCCAAAACTTGGGCATGTTTCAGCTTCTTGTTGGAGTGTAGAGTATGACAATCCTTTTTCCTTAGCAATTCTTAAAGATGGAAAAAATATGATTGGAAAAAATCTGTATGCCGTTTCACCTTTAAAAAATACAAATATTGAAGTAGAAGTTGTATCTTCACATTATGTTGATCCGAAAGGAGAAAGAGTTAGATCATGACAATAATATCACCATTAAAACTTTTTCACAAAAAAGGACAATTTGGAGATTACGAAAATAAGAAGTTGGAAGATTTAGTAAAAATTTCTGAAATTAATAATTTATTTATAATTCAATTAGTTCAATACAAGAGCTCAAAAGTTCAAACAGACTCTATTGATGGTCTTAAACTTTCTCCAACACCTGGAAAAGTAGAATATAATGAAAAAACCAGAGTTTTATGGAATGGTCCGAAAAATTGGTTAATAGTTTCAAAAGATAAAAATATAAACAAGTTAATAAGTGAAAAATGTGATGATAAAAATTTTGCAATTACAGACATCTCTAATTCAAGAGCAATCATTCAAATTAAAGGATATGAAGCAAGTGAAATTTTGAAAAAAGGTTGTCCAATAGACTTTGATAATTTTAAAAAAAATAATTGTGCCGGATCAATATTTAACGGTATCAACTTAATAATTGATAAAATTGATGATACACCTGAAACTTTTAATCTTTTTGTACTAAGAAGTTTTGGCGAATCTTTTTATCATGATGTAACAGACTCTGCGCTCGAATATGGTTATAATGCAATTTAACTTGGTTGTTTAATATAATTTAACCAATTTTTTAACTCAGCTGTTCTCATATCATCACTTAAATTTTTCTCAGCTTTTTTTATAGAGTTAACATGCAAGTTAATTTCATCTTGGTTTTTAAAAATATTTTTTTCTAACATATTTTTTGATCTATGTTTAATTAGTTTAATCATATATTCGTAAGGTATCTCAGGATGATATTGTAATCCCCATATTTCAGATTTTCCTACATAAAAATGAAGTGCTTGAAATTTATTTATTTTGTCACTAGCCAATAAAATTGAATCTTTTGGTGGTATTTCTACTTCATCATAATTAAAAGCTGGCGAAGTAAATTTTTTAGGTTTAGATGAATATATTTTATGTTTTTTTCCTTCTTCAGTTAACTCAATATCATGCGCAATTCCAATATGTGGTCCATTTGGTGATACTCTACATTTGCCACCAGCAGCCATAACAGTAACCTGCAACCCCCAACAAGCACCAAATATTTTTTTTTCATGTTTAAAGCAAATCTTTGAAAATTCAATATGCTTTTTCACTTCTTTAATATCTTCATTCAAACGCAAAGTGCTTCCAGTTAAAACTACTCCATCATATTTTTTTAAAGATGAAATAATTCTTGATACGGAGTCGTCATTTATGGGCTCAACTACATCTACCTCACTGTTTGGTTCAATCTTTTTAATATGTTTTTTAAAGTTTTGAGATTGAGGCACACAACCGGCGTTATTAAAGTTTTCATTTTCCTCTTTTGTGTTGCCTTCGACGATTAATAGATTTAATTTATCCATATGAATTTTTTAGTACTACAACATATTAATATTGAACATCCTGGTATATTCCTTAAATTTATGAGAGAAGACAATATTAAAATAGATACCGTAGAATTAGACGAAAATGAGAAAATACCAAATCTAGATCCATACGATGCCATGATAGTAATGGGAGGTCCAATGGATACATGGCAAGAGAAAACTTATCCCTGGTTGAAACCAGAAAAAGAAGCAATTTATAAATTTACATGTATTAAAAAAAAACCTTATTTAGGCTTATGTCTTGGAGCCCAGCTTCTTAGTGAGGCTATTGGAGGCAAAGTTAAAAAAATGAATACACCTGAAATTGGCGTATTGGATGTTTCTATTATTAATAAAGATACTTTATTTAAGGGATTAGATAAAAATTTAAAAGTTTTACAATGGCATTCATATGAGGTTTACGATTTACCAGTGAATACAATTTTATTAGCCAAATCTACAATGTGTCAAGTACAAGCGTTTTCACAAAACAGTGCGTTTGGTCTACAGTTTCATGTAGAGCAAACAAATGAAACAGTTCCTCAGTGGGGATGCGTACCTGAATATAAAAAGGCTTTAGAAGAAACTCTTGGATCCAACGCCTTGGATAAATTTAAACAAGACGTTGAAAATAATTTAAGTATCTTTAATAAAAGCGCCAAAATAATTTATAAAAATTTTATTCAAACAATTTAGTTTAAAAAATTTTTAAATTATTTTCCTGGAGCTTTATATGCAGCGGCAATTTTAGCTGCATTTGATGCTATTTCATTAATGTTAATCGCTTCACAGATTGCAATATTGCATAATGCACCACTTGCTTCTGTTGCCATTTTAATTCCAGCTCCTTGAGCAAAAGTTCCTTCAAATACTGCAAGAAAATCATAAGGTCCTCTTAAACCAGTATATGCAACTAGTTTGGCTCCAACAGCTTCTGCTGCAGTCTTGGCTGCTTTTGATCTATCTGAATTTGGATCTTTGCAAAAACCTTGAAAACCTTGAGTAGTGTAATTGCCTAACGCATAAAATGTTGCCATAACAACTCCTTTCTTAAACTTAATGATACTACTAATTGTATATAAAAAAATTAATTTTTTTAAAAAAGTTTCCCCTCTAAGCTGTATTCATACATTATTCTCATATCATCCAAATTTGTTTTTTTTGGATTGCCTGGTGTACAAGGGTCATTTAATGCCATTGGCACTACTAATTCCATGTCTTTATTAGTTAGTTTAACTAATTCAGATAATTTATGAGGAATTTTTATTTTTTCTCTTAATTCTAATGTCCAATCAACAAATGCATTAAATGTTTTGTTTTCTAATTCGAGATATTCACTTAATTTTGATATTTTTTTTTCAATAACCGATCTGTTGAAAGTCACAACATAAGGCATAAAAATTCCATTTGATAGACCATGATGAATGTTAAACAAAGAATTTACAGGATGACTCAATGAATGAATAGCTCCTAAACCTTTTTGAAAAGCTGTTGCCCCCATACTTGATGCAGTAAGCATATGTCCTCTTGCTTCTAAATTTTTTCCATCTTTAATGGCAATTTCTAACCATTTTTTAATTAAAAGCATTCCTTCAAGCGCTATACCATCTGCCATTGGATGATATCCAGGAGCACAATATGCTTCTAAATTATGAGCAAAAGCGTCCATCCCGGTAGCAGCAGTTAAAAATGAAGGCATTCCGGTAGTTAATTGTGGATCAAGTATTGTTAAAGTGGGTAACATTTTTGGATGAAAAACAATTTTTTTAACTTTTGTTTCATCATTAATTATTGCTGCAGCTCTAGATGTTTCTGAACCTGTTCCTGCAGTTGTTGGAACTGCAATTATTGGTTTTATGTTATCTGGATTGCTAATCCTGTTAAGAGCCATTGATTTACCATAATTGTTTTCTTTCCAAAAAGATCCACCATCAGTAAAATCCCAAAGAGGTCTACCCAAAGATGCTTGAAGTGCAATAGATTTTCCAACATCTAAACTACTTCCTCCACCAAAAGCTATAATACCATCATGATTCCCACTTTTAAATTTTTCAACTCCTTTTTGCACGTGACTTCCTAATGGATTACCTTTTAGGTTAGAAAAAACTTCTGTTGGAACTGAATTTTTTTTATTTAACTCAACAGCATTTAAAGCCATTGAAGTTTTTATTAAATCTACATCAGTTACAAATAAAGGTCTCTTTATACCTAATATTTTACAAGCTTTTGGTAAATCCTCTATTCTTTGATTGCCAAACCACACAGTGTTTGGATAACCCCAATTTTCTCTAATTTTTAACATTAATATTTATTTTAAGTTGTTAATTTTTTTTGGTTCCAATCTAATTTTAATTTTTTGTTATTACAAATTACATCAATTATATTCATCATTAACGGTAATTGGGATTTATCGTAATCTTTAACTATTTGATTTCCTATTTCAAAAGCTAACTCTGCACCTTCTACTGTTTCTTTAGGCATATAATTTTTTTTAGCCTCTTCATAAGTTGCACCGTATCCTAAATATTTACCCATTCTACTATTTCTTCCTCCAGCAGAGCTCACGTATAAATCTCCTAACCCAGCTAGACCATATACAGTGGATTCTTTTCCTCCTAGTGATTTGGTGAAAAAAATCATTTCCGAAATGGCCTGGTACATTAAAGATGCCGAAGTATTTAAAAAATTTTTATTTTTAATATCTTTAGAAGCAGTTTCGCTACTAAGCCCTTCGGAAGCACCGATAATCATAGAATAAATATTTTTAATTGCCGCACAAACCTCTACTCCAATTAAATCTTCAGATAATTCAGTAGAATAGTAATCTGTTGATATCATTTTGCTAATTTTTTTAGCTTCTTCTATATTTGTGTTGGCTAATATAACACTACTTCGTATTCTATTTGCCAAACCTGATGCCAAACAAGGACCACCAACAGCAGTAATATTTGTTTTTTTTTGCCCATTTTTTTGCAGAAGATCATCTAATTTTTCAGCTAAAGTTATATATTTATTTTTTTTTAAACTTAGACCTTTTGTGAGAAGCAAAATAGGTGTTTCTTTTTGCATCAAGCTACCTAATTCTTTTGATGCCCATTCTATGCCTTTTGAATTTACACCCAGAACTATTAAGCTTATATTATTTTTAATTTCACTTTTTATATCTTTGAATTTTAAAATTTTAATATTTTCAGGTAATACACAACCAAGAGATGGATGTAAGTTTTTTTTTGATTTTATATCATCAATAAAACTATCTTCTAAATACGTTCCCACTAAGCAAACTTTATGACCATTATCGGCGCATGGAAATGCAAAAGCAGACCCCATTGCACCGGCTCCTAAAATTAATATATTTTCCATAAAATTTTTAAAAATATCTAAAAACTACGACAGCAAAACCAATAGATATTATAGTTGCGATCCACAATATACTTCCTACTATGCCCAACCAAGCTAAATGAATAAAAGCACTAGATAATAAAGAAATAAATAATCTATCTCCTCTGGTTGTATCTAATCCAAGTAAACCTCTTCTTGGGGTACCACCAGGAACTTTTTTTTCCCACAAAACCATTGCTACCAAACATAGCGCTATAAAAATAAAGAAGACCGCTGTTTGCCATGTCCAGGCCATCCACGTTATAAATTCAAAGTCAAAAAAACCTTTTTCCCTAGATTCAGAAACTGACTCCCAGCCTAATAACATTACTTTATTTGAAGGAATAATAATCATACTCTACCTAATGCAAACCCTTTTGCTATGTAATTTCTAACAAAATAAATTACTACAGCACCTGGTACAATAGTTAAACTTCCTGCCGCGGCTAGTAGCCCTAATTCATATCCAGATGTACTTACTGTTCTAGTCATTGTAGCAGCTATAGGTTTTGCAGCTACTGCCGTTAATGTTTTAGCAAGCAATAATTCAACCCATGAAAACATAAAACAGAAAAACATAGTGATACCAATTCCTGCTGTTATAGTAGGAATAAATATTCTAAAGAAAAATCTCCAAAATTTATAACCATCAACATAAGCTGTTTCATCCAATTCTTTTGGAACTGCAGAGATAAATCCTTCTAAAATCCAAACCGCCAATGGAATGTTAAATAAACAATGGGATAGGGCAACTGCTATGTGAGTATCGAATAAATTAATAGAAGAATAAAATTGGAAAAAAGGTAAAGCAAAAACCGCAGGAGGTGCCATACGATTAGTTAATAACCAGAAGAATAAATGTTTGTCTCCTAAAAATTTATATCTTGAAAAAGCATAAGCTGCCGGCAAAGCTGCAGCAACAGATAAAACTGTATTCATCACAACATAGTAAATTGAATTTAGATATCCTGTATACCAAGTGCTATCGGTAAAAATAGTAATATAGTTTTCTAATGTAAATTTTTGTGGCCACAAAGAATAAGTATTTATAATTTCAGTTGTTGTTTTGAAAGACATATTTAATAACCAATAAATTGGAAGCATCAAAAATAAAATATATATTGTAGGAACTAACCATTTATATTTTTTCATTTCTGTTCCTCATTTCTCATCATTAAGTTATAAAAGACCCAGCAAACTAAAAGAACTATAAAAAAATAAATTAAAGACATTGCTGCCGCTGGACCTAAATCAAATTGTCCTAAAGCCATTTTAACTAAATCAATTGATAAAAAAGCTGTGGCATTACCTGGTCCACCTCCCGTTAAAACAAACGGTTCAGTATAAATCATGAAACTATCCATAAATCTTAATAGAATAGCTATAGTTAAAACTTTTTTCATTTTAGGAAGTTCAATGTGTCTAAATACTGCCCATCTGCTTGCTCCATCAATTTCAGCAGCTTGATAATAAGCAGGCTGTATAGATCGTAAACCTGCGTAAGAAAGAAGAACGACTAAAGATGTCCAATGCCATACATCCATTAAAACAGTTGTAAACCAGGCGTCACCGATTTGTTGTGTGAAATTATAATCAAATCCTAAATCATTTAATGTGTGACCTAAAAATCCAATTTCTGGTAACGCAAATATATTCCACATTGCGCCAACCACATTCCATGGAATCAACAATGGCATTGACATCAGTACTAAACAAACAGAAACACCAATTCCTTTTTTTGGCATGGTTAAAGCGATAAAAATTCCAAGCGGTATCTGAATTAGAAGTATTATACCCGTAAATAAAAATTGTCTTCCAAGAGCATCGTGGAATCTATCTGACCTAAGTATTTGTTTAAACCATCTTGTTCCTTCCCAAGTGAAAACGTTGTTTCCAAATGTTTCTTGAAAAGAATAATTTACAACTGTCATTAAAGGAACCGCAGCATTAAATGCTACTAAAATAAAAACAGGTATGACAAATAACCAGGCTTTTTGATTTACAGTTTTGTTCATTATTCAATTATCCAACTATCTCCATAAGCATAAGTATATTTTTGATTAAAAGATAAAAAAATACTTCCACTCGGTATCTCTTTTGATGAGTGAGAAAGAGCTTTTATCTTTCCGCTACTGCATTCTGCGTCTATTATCTTGTGCCTTCCGGTATTACTTACCTTCAAAATTTTTGCCGGTATTCCTGTTTTATCTAGAGAAACAAATTCTGGTCTAATTCCTATTTCAGTTTTAACAAAGTCTGATTTTTTAATTTTAGAATTAGTAGATATTTTAATCCCATCTATTTCTGCTATGCCATTTTGAATTTTACATGGCAATATATTCATTCCAGGAGATCCTATAAAATGTCCCACAAAAGTATGTTTTGGTTTTTCAAACAACTCAACTGGAGTGCCAGTTTGCACAATTTGCCCTTCATGCATAACAACAACTTGATCAGCGAAAGTTAATGCTTCTGTTTGATCATGTGTTACATATATCATAGTTCTATTAATTCTTTGGTGAAGCTCTTTAAGTTTAGAGCGTAAAACCCATTTTAAATGTGGGTCAATAACGGTCAATGGTTCGTCAAACATAATTACATTTACATTTGACCTTACCAAACCTCTTCCTAAGGAAATTTTTTGTTTTCCATCTGCCGTCAATCCTGATGCCCTATTATTTAAAGTTTTTGTAAGTTCAAGCATTTCTGCAATTTCTTTTACTCTTCCATCTATTTCAGTTTTCGTCATACCTCTATTTTTTAACGGAAATGCTAAATTATCATGAACTGTCATCGTGTCATAAATAACTGGAAATTGAAAAATTTGGGCAATATTTCTTTCAACAGGTGTTTGTGTAGTTACATCTTTGCCATCAAATAAAACTTTACCTTTTGTAGGGTTTAAAAGACCTGAAATAATATTTAATAAAGTTGTTTTTCCACAACCAGACGGCCCAAGTAGTGCATAAGCTCCACCATCTTGCCAATCAAGATTTATATCTCTTAATGCCCAGTCAGATTCAGAATTTTGTTTATCTAAATAACTGTGACTTAAATTATCTAATCTAATTTTAGACATTGCTCACCAAGTTATTATTTTGATCAAAATACATAAATTCATCAACGTTCATATATAATTTTGCTTCTTGTCCAACATTCATTTGGTGCGTTCCATTCGAGAGTGATACCCAGTTCATATTGGAGTTTTCAAAATGAATTAAGCTTTCGGAGCCGCTGAGTTCTGATATTAAGACTTTTCCTTTTATTTCAACACTGTTTGTACCTTCCTTGTAAGTAGTAATATTATGTGGTCTTATTCCCACTTTATATTTTCCATCTTTTAAACTAACGTCTTTACTTTTCCATTTAACAGAATCTTGAGAAAGAGAGAAAGTATCACCGCTTTTTTTAACATCAGAAATATTTATAGGTGGGTCACTAAAAACTCTAGCCGATACCAAATTGGTTGGTTTATTGTAAACATCTATAGTTTTTCCATACTGAATAACTTTACCTTCTTCAATCGTTGCAGTGTTTCCACCGATTAATAAGGCATCCGAAGGTTCAGTTGTTGCATAAACCACTATACAATCTCTATTTTCAAATAATTTTGGCAGTTCTTCTCTTAATTCTTCTCTAAGTTTAAAATCAAGATTAGCTAACGGCTCATCTAATAATATTAATCCGGAATCTTTGATTAAAGCTCGCGCTAAAGCTGTTCTTTGTTGTTGACCTCCCGAAAGTTCATTAGGTTTTTTCTCTAACATCCCTGATAACTTTAATAATTCAGAAACTTCCCATACTTTTTTTTTAATTTGATCTGATGAAATACCAGTAATTTTTAATGGTGATGCAATATTATCAAAAACAGTAAAATTTGGATAATTAATAAACTGTTGATAAACCATAGAAACATTTCTTTTTTGAACAGCCACTCCGGTGACATTTTTTTCATTAAACCATATTTCTCCTTTGGTAGGTTTGTCTAAACCAGCCATTATTTGCATAAGAGTTGTTTTACCGGCTAGAGTAGAACCCAGTAAAATATTGATTGAATTTTTTTCAAAACGTAAGTTAGTTGAATATATATGAGTATTTTGTCCTACTTTTTTTTCTACACTTTTTAGTTCTAAACTCATAATTTTATAATTCTGATTTAAAAAGGGGGACGCTTACCGCCCCCCTTTAATAATTATTTAGTTAAACTGCCCTGTTAGTTCCAAGCTTTTTCGTAAGGAACAGTTTTACCTTGTGGTTTTTCGTTACGCTTCGCTTTTGGCGAACCCTTAGCTTTCAACCACTTGTCTCCTTCTTCAGGATTCAATCTAGGTCCACATCCGCCGTATGTTTTGTTTGCTTTATCAGCAGCTTCCATACGAGACATAACTAAGTCCATCTCTTCTGCAAGACGATCCATAGCTTGTTGAGGTGTAAATGCCCCAGAGTTAACATCTCCAATTTGTTGCCACCAAATTTGCGCAAGTTTTGGATAATCTGGAACGTTAATTCCAGTTGGCGACCACAAAACTCTGTTAGGAGATCTGTAGAATTCTACAAGACCACCAAGTTTTGGAGCTCTCTCAGTAAATGATTTGTGATTGATATCGCTATCACGAATAATCGTTAGACCAACGTGACTTTTCTTTAGAGATACAGTTTTTGAAACTGTAAATTGAGCGTATAACCATGCAGCTTTTCTTCTATCAACTGGTGTAGACTTAAATAAAGTCCAAGATCCAGCATCTTGATATCCAAGCTTCATGCCTTCATCCCAATAAGGTCCTTTTGGTGATGGACCCATTCTCCAAAGTGGATTTCCAGCATCATCGACTGTTTTGTTTCCAGAACTTTTTGGAGCAACCATCGACGCTGTAAATGCCGTATACCAGAAAATTTGCTGAGCAACGTTTCCTGATGATAGAGCTGGTAGAGACTGATAGAAGTCCATAGCAGCTGCACCTGGAGGAGCATAAGCTCTTAACCATTCATCCCATTTTCTAATTGCATAAACTGCTGCTGGTCCATTTGCTGCACCACCACGAGATACCGAAGCACCTACTGGGTTACAAGAACCTTTTTCCATTCTTATTCCCCATTCGTCAACTGGCACACCATTTGGTTTACCAACACTTCCTGCTCCAGCCATTGATAACCATGCGTCAGTCATTCTCCAGCCTAAGTCCGGAGCTCTTTTGCCGTAGTCCATGTGACCGTATACTCTAACACCATCTATTTCTTTTACATCATTTGTAAAGAAAGCCGCGATGTCTTCGTAAGCAGACCAGTTAACTGGAACACCTAAGTCATAACCATATTTAGCCTTAAACTTTTTCTTAAGATCAGGTCTATCAAACCAGTCTTTTCTAAACCAATAAAGGTTTGCGAATTGCTGATCTGGTAATTGGTACAACTTACCGTCAGGACCAGTTGTGAATGATTTACCAATGAAATCATCAACATCTAAAGTTGGCAAAGTAACATCTTTACCTTCTCCTGCCATCCAGTCTGTTAAATTAACTGCAAGCTGAAGTCTTGAATGCGTACCAATTAAATCTGAGTCATTGATATATGCATCATACAAATTTCTTCCAGTTTGCATTTGTGTTTGAACTGCCTGCACGACCTCTCCCTCTCCAAGCAACTGGTGATTTACTTTAATTCCAGTAATTTCTTCAAATGCTTTTGTAAGAGTTTTAGATTCGTAAGTGTGAGTTGGAATAGTTTCAGAAAGTACATTTACTTCCATTCCTTTAAAAGGCGTAGCCGCCTTTTGAAACCACTTCAATTCTTTGATTCTATCTTTTTCTGACAGAGTCGAAAGACTAAACTCACCTTTAGCCCATGTCTCAACTGCACCAGCGAAAGCTGATGAAGTTAAAAGCGACAAGCTAACAGCAACAGTTAAGATCGATTTTAATGTTTTTAACATTATTCCCCCTTAAAATTGTTGTTTTAATTGTTCAATTAAATCTAATTAAAAATTCGATGTCAAAAAGTTTATTTGATTTTATACAATTAAAAATTGTATTAATTGATTAAAGTTCTTTTAATAGAGGTATTCCAACCCTTAATTAGATTGCTTCTAAACTTGTTCTGAATTTTTGGAGAAAATTTTTTGTCTAAGCTCCATTGTTTTGAAATACTGTTTAATGATTTATAAACCCCAATTTTCAAGCCTGCCATAAATGCAGCGCCTAAAGCTGTAGTTTCATGAACTTTAGGTCTTAAAACCTTTACATTAACAATGTCTGCTAAAAATTGTGAAAACCAATTATTCATTACCATGCCACCGTCTACTCTTACCAGTTTTGGTCTAAGCCCATCATGTCTCATAGCCTCAAACAAGTCGTGTGTTTGATAAGCTACAGACTCAATAATTGCTCTAACTATTTCATCGGGTCCAGTATCACGAGTAATACCACTTAAAACTCCTCTTGCATTTGCATTCCAGTAAGGTGCGCCTATACCAGTAAACGCCGGAACTATATATATTCCAGAATTATTTTTTAAAGAACTAACTATTTTTTCTGTCTCAGAAGCTTTTTTGATAAATTTCATTTTATCCCTTAGCCATTGAACTCCTGCGCCAGCAATAAATATGGATCCTTCTAGTGCGTAAGTAGTTTTTCCATTTAATCTATAGCAAATTGTGGTTAATAATCTATTTTTGGAATATATTTTTTTATTTCCTGTATTTAATAAAATAAATGCACCAGTGCCATATGTACTTTTTAATGATCCGGGTTCAAAACAACATTGACCAATTGTAGCAGATTGTTGATCTCCAACCACTCCTCTAATCGGTATAGATTTTCCTGTTATAGAAGTATGAGTTGAACCATAGTCATCAGCACAATTTTTAACTTCTGGAAGAATATGTTTTTTTATTTTTAAAATTTTTAAAATTGTATCATCCCATTTATTTGATGTAATATTATAAATCATGGTTCTACTTGCATTAGTCGCATCAGTTGCATGCACTTTTCCTTTCGTCAATCTCCAAATTAAAAAACTATCTATTGTTCCAAAGAGCAGTTGTTTTTTATTCATCAATTTTTTTGCCAATGGCACATTTTCTAAAATCCACTTAATTTTAGTTCCTGAAAAATATGGATCAATTAAAAGTCCAGTTTTATTAAAAATTATAGTTTCTTTATTTTGTCTTCTTAATTTTTTACAGTAATCTTCGGTTCTCCTGTCTTGCCAAACAATAGCTCTATAAACAGCTTTTCCAGTTTTTTTGTCCCACAAAACAGTTGTTTCTCTTTGGTTGGTAATTCCTATAGCTAAAATATTTCCTTTAAGCTTTTTGGATTTATTAATTACATTTTTTAGAGTTTGTTTTGTTGTGTTCCAAATTTCTTCAGGATTGTGTTCAACCCAACCGCTTTTGGGATAATATTGTGTAAATTCTTTTTGCGAATGATAAATTGGTCTACCTTTTAAATCGAATAAAATTGCCCTGCTAGATGTAGTTCCCTGATCGATTGATAAAATAAATTTTTTCACTGAATTTAATACTCTTCTAATCCTAATAATTTTTTTCGTTTTTCAGCTTAATTTTCATAATAAAATACTACTTCAATTTTTGCTATTTTGTTAGTAAAATAAATTTATAAATTTATTTATAGGTTGAGATAATTTAATGACAAAAGTTGCAATTATTGGAACAGGACCTTGTGGTCTTTCAATGTTAAGATCTTTTGAACAAGCTGAAAAAAAAGGAGAAAAAATACCTCAAATAGTTTGTTTTGAAAAACAAGAAGATTGGGGAGGATTGTGGAACTACAATTGGAGAACTGGCTCCGATCAATATGGAGACCCTGTTCCTAACAGCATGTATAGATATCTTTGGTCAAATGGTCCTAAAGAATGTTTAGAATTTGCAGATTATTCATTTGATGAACATTTCGGACATCCAATTCCATCATTTCCACCGAGAGAAGTTTTATATGATTATATAATTGGTAGAGTAAAAAAAGGCAATCTCAAAAACAAAGTGAGATTTAACACAACTGTTATGACTGTAACTCATAATGGAAAAAATTTTGAAGTAACTTCACATGATAAAAAAAATGATAAATTTTCAAAAGATACATTTGATTACGTAGTTGTTTCTACAGGACATTTTTCGGTTCCATTTATTCCAGAATATCCGGGAATGAAATCTTTTCCAGGAAGAATATTACATTCACATGATTTTAGAGACGCAGAAGAATTCAGAGGTAAAAATGTTATTGTTTTAGGAAGCAGTTATTCAGCTGAAGACGTTGCTCTTCAATGTCATAAATATGGAGCAAAAAGTGTGACTATAGGTTATAGAAATAACCCAATGGGTTTTAAATGGCCCAGCGGAGTAAAAGAAGTCCATTATTTAGACAAACTTGAAGGAAATATAGCAATCTTTAAAGATGGTCACAAACAAGAAGCTGATGCAATAATTTTATGTTCAGGCTATCTCCATCATTTCCCTTTTTTAACTGAAGACCTTAAACTAAAAACTAGAAACAGATTATATCCACCAAAATTATATAAAGGTGTGGTTTGGGAAAATAATCATAAATTGTTGTACTTAGGTATGCAGGATCAATTTCATACCTTCAACATGTTTGATTGTCAGGCTTGGTATGCAAGAGATGTAATAATGAGTAAAATTAAAATCCCAAGTAGTTCAGAAATCAAAAAAGATATAGATAAATGGGTTGCTATGGAAGAAAAATTAGAAAATCCCGATCAAATGATAGACTTTCAAACTGAATATACTAAAGAACTTCATGGGTTGTCTGATTATCCAAAAATTGATTTTGAATTAATTAGAAAACATTTTAAAGAATGGGAACATCATAAAGTAGAGGATATTATGACTTATAGGAACAAATCTTTTTCATCCCCAGTGACTGGGTCTGTTGCGCCAATTCATCATACACCATGGGCCTCTGCAATGGATGATTCTTCAAAAACTTTTTTAAATCAATCAAAAAAATAAGGTATTAAAAAAACTATACAGCCGGCAAGAAAGAAAAGGCTTCCAAACATAGCCCAAAAATTTCCAAGGCTAGACATAATGAAACCAATTGCAGAGATTAAAAATAAAACCCATCCGGCAATATTTATAATTTTAGTATTCATTTATTAATCAATTTGTAATTTTAAGCTATACCAAGATGTTTTTTTCTTTTTTCTACCCAAGTTCTAATTAAATTGTCAAATATCAGAGCTATGAAAGCGACACAAATACCAAGTATCAATCCTTTGCCTCCACCTGCTTTATCAGATAAAGCTTTTAGAATATATTGTCCTAAATCTTCCGTTCCAATAAATGCACCAATTATTACCATAAACAGAGCAAATACTATTGTTTGATTAACACCAAGCATCATGTGAGGAAAGGCTATTGGAAATTCTATATTTATTAATCTTTGAAATTTAGTTACACCAGACATTGAGGCAGCATCATGCATCGCAGCTGGAACACTTCTTAATCCTTCAATCGTGTACCTTGTTGCAGGTATAGTTGCGTAAACAATTACTGCAATTAACACTGATGTATCTGTAACTCCAAAAAGCATCATTACTGGAATTAAGTATACAAACGAAGGAAAAGTTTGAAAAATATCACAAACTGCCAACATAAATTTTGTGGTATATTTATTTTGTTGACATAAAGTTCCAACAGTTAATCCAATTGTGCACGATACAATAACTCCAAAAGTTGCCATGTATGTTGTGACTAAAGCTCTATCCCACCATGGACTTAGCGCTATAAATAATGCTAATCCACCCACTGTAATAGCTGAACGAATTCCACCAATTATATATCCCGCCCCAACAACCAATACTAAAGTAGCAACTGCTGGCATTCTTAGATACAAAGCTCTCATTGGCTGAAGCACTTCTACAATTAGCCATGTATTAAATGCTTTTATATATACGAAGAACGTATCAAAAATCCAGTCAACACCCTTGTTCCAGAAATCTGCAGTTGATATTCCTTTATTATGTGGAACCTCAGATAAATAATTATAACCCTCTTTGAAGTAAAAAGATCCAACATAAGAAAGTATAATTCCAATCAATAGTGCGCCAGCAAAAAACAATGAATTTTTATAACGTTGAAAAAACGTTAAGTTACCAAAATAATCTTCTTGTTTGTTTGCCCAAGCTAAAGACATTTTATCTAACAAGATTGCAATCAAACTAATACACAAACCGGCCTCTAATGCTAATCCAATATTTAGTTGATTTAAGGCTAACAATAAATTCCATCCTAATCCTTTAGCACCTATAAAAGCCGCAATAACCGCCATAGAAAAACACACCATTATGACCTGGTTCACACCAATCAAGATATCTCTTCTTGCGGTTGGAACTAATACTTGGGTCATAAGTTGCCAGTTATTACACCCACTCATTTTACCAGCTTCAATAACTTCGGGAGGTACTGCTCTAAGACCTAGCAAAGTTAATAAGATCATTGGCGGAATAGCAACAACCATTGTGATAATAACTGCAGCATGATCTCCGATACCAAATAAAACCATTGCAGGAACTAGAACGGCATATTGGGGCATTGTCTGCATAGTTAGAAGTATTGGATATAAAGCTTTCTCAACACGTTTACTCTTGTAAGCCCAAATGCCTAAACTCAAACCAAAAGCGAAAGAAAGTGGTGCTGCTACTAATATAAAAGAGAGCGTTTGCATTGACGGTTTCCATTGACCAAATACAGAAATATAAATCATGACTAAACCAGCAAATATAGCTAGACCCTTACCACTCAGTTTGTAACCTAATATTGCTGCACCCGCTGCAACGATTGTCCATGGCAAGCCTGGTAATTTTGCCCAGCGGTATGTGCTTACGAAATCCCAACTTGTAAATGCGACAACTGTCTCTTTGCCTCCTAATAAAATTTCTCTAATAAATTCAATAAGAAACGTCATAAATGCAGTTATGTTTCTTGTTATTTGTAGAACTAAGGGTCTAGTTTTGTATTCTCGAGTAGCTTCATTCCAAAACTCCATTGGCATCCATTCA
The DNA here is from genome assembly GCA_902530215.1 of uncultured Pelagibacteraceae bacterium. Taxonomy (GTDB): domain Bacteria; phylum Pseudomonadota; class Alphaproteobacteria; order Pelagibacterales; family Pelagibacteraceae; genus CABZZR01. Next base: position 94,213 of record CABZZR010000001.1, on the reverse strand, counting down.
TTCAATAAGAAAAATAAAGAGTCATTTACCCAAATAGGCAACCATCCAAGTAAAGGAGGTAGTCTCCAAAGAACATCAAATGCGTAATATCTTACTTCTGCGCCAAATAGTGTGTAAGTACTTTGATTTGGATCTTTAATGAATTCAGCTTGACCTCTTATAAATTTGTAGGTTTCAGGAACATCAATTGAAAAGCATAAAGCAAAAAATACAATTAACAAAAATAACCATTGAAATAATTTTGGATATTTTTTTAGTAATTCCATAATTTAATTATTATTTTTTATTTTTCCAAAAACAGTATGAATTATTTTTGAAGGATGGATTGTTCCAACAATTTTATTGTTTTCACCAGTTACAGTTACTGATTTTTCTTGAGTTAAAATTTTTTCAGCAACATTTTCGATTATCTCATCTTTTGAAACTTTTAAATCACCTAAATTTTCATTATTCGGTTTTTCCATTAAATCTTCTATTTTTAAAACTTTTTCTCTAGGTACTTCTTCAGTAAATTTTTTTACATATTCTGTCGCTGGATTTAATACAATTTTGGCGGGCGTATCTAGCTGTTCAATTATTCCATCTTTCATTATTGCGATACGATCAGCAAGTTTTAATGCTTCGTCAAAATCATGAGTAATAAACATGATTGTTTTTTTTAATTTTTCTTGAAGTCTTAAAAATTCATCTTGCATTTCTTTTCTAATCAATGGGTCTAGTGCAGAAAAAGGTTCGTCTAAAAACCAAATGTCAGGCTCAACAGCTAAGGATCGTGCGATCCCTACTCTTTGTTGTTGTCCGCCTGAAAGTTCTCTTGGAAAATAATTTTCTCTCCCATCAAGACCAACAAGTTTAGCCATATCCATAGCTTTTTTAATGCTATCTTCAGTTTCAATTCCTTTAATTTGCAGTGGAAAGGCAATATTTTCCAAAACTGTTTTATGTGGAAGTAAAGCAAAACTTTGAAAAACCATTCCCATTTTATTTCTTCTAAGTTCGATTAGTTCTTTGTTGTTTAACGAGAGTAAATCTTGACCTTCTATATAAATTTTTCCATCTGTGGCATCTGTTAATCTAGAAATACATCTTAATAATGTAGATTTTCCTGAACCAGATAATCCCATTACTACTAGCATTTCCCCTTTTGAAACTTCAAAAGAAGCATTGTTCACACCTACAATACACCCCATTTGTTGGAATGCTTTTGCATCTACATTTCCGTTTGCTTCTTGGAGCATCTTCTTGGCGTTTGCGCCAAAAATTTTATATACAGATTCGCACTTAATTATCGAGTCAGTCATAATTTTTTAACAAGTTATACAAAATAGAAATAAATATACACGCTATTTGTTGTTTTTGCCTCCCTAAAAATTTTTAATAAAATAAACCCTTGTGTCAATTCCGGTATTAAAAAAACTTAAAGCCTCTCCACTAACATTAATTGTTTCATTTACCCCAACATTATTTCCACTTACAGTGTAACCAGCAAAACATTTTTTATTCTCTTTATCCCATTTAACAAATGTTTCATCAATTTTATTACCGTTGATAGTATATATTTTATGAGCTTTAAAATTTATTAAATTCGCACCCATAAGAGCACGTTGAGTTACAATTGTTGTTGCATTGCAAACTGCTTCGTATTGTTTTTCGGATAATCTTTGATTGTCAGTTCCTTCATAGGATACTAAAATACCAGGTGGAAGGGTTGAAATCAGTTCACTTAGTTTTCTTGCTTCTTCAATTCTTTGCTCTTCTTTTTTCATTTTTTCAATTAATTCTTCACCACCACCCCAAAAAATATTTAAAATAGCAAAAGATAAAATTACGACAATTGTTATAGTAACAAGACCACCGAATTGTCTAATTGGCTCAGGTAACTCCCTTAGTTTATTTAAATATCTATCTTGTAGCATTATTTTAATTATTCTTGTAATTGACCGTTTTTCCAAATTCCTGTTTTTTGTTTTCCATCAGACCAAGTAAATGTTCCTTTTCCGTTCATAAAACCATTGGCCCACTTTCCTTCATAAGTTGATCCATCTGGAAAAGTTAAAACTCCTTGTCCGCTCCACTTACTATTTTTGAATTCACCTCTATAAACATATCCATTAGGCCAAGTTTCAACTCCTTGGCCATTTTTTTTTGTATTAACCCAATTCCCTTCATAAGTTGTTTTGTCTGTATAGGTCCATTTACCAAAACCATTTTCACAATTTCCTTCACAACCTGTCTTTCGAGCTGATACTGAAGTCGCAATTAGACAACTTAAAATTATATAAAAGAGATATTTTTTCATTTTTATATTTTACACAAAATCATATCAAAAAAAAATCCCCCCCAACATAATATGCCGGAGGAGATTATAATTTGTTAGCTTTCTCGTTAATAGCTACTAGTAGCCATTATCAGCTAGCCATTTTTTAGCTGCATCTTCGTGAGTCATTCCGTCAAGATCAACTAAAGCTGCCATTGCACCAATTTGACTTGTAGAGAATGACATTTTCTTGAAAATAGCTGCCGCACTTGGATGAGTTTTTGGAAAGTCTGCATTTACAGCCTTTTTCAAATAACCATCTGGCGAACCACATTTTCCGTCACCACCATCTACTGGTCTACAACCCGCAGTGTATGGAGGGAAGTCTATAAATGTAAAACCAGCACCATCTGTAAAGTTTGGTGTCCAGTTAAATATTATAGTTCCTCTTCCTTCTTTTTTAGCTGCTTTAAGTTCTGCCCAAAGTGCATCTGCACTTCCAGCAAATTTAACTGTCCAAAGATCTCCTAACCCTAAAGCTTCAATTCTTTGAGGTATTAAATCTCCGTGCCAAGTTTGTGGACCTTCTAACATTCGTCCTTTTCCACCTGAGTCAGGTGTTACAAAGTTCTTAGCGCAGTCAGGATTTTTTAAAGCATTCCAGTCTGGTAGACCTGGGCATAATTCAGCAACCCAGTTTGGATATCCCATATCTTCAAGAGTTCTTGCTTCGTGATCTCCCCAGTCAAGTATACCACCTTTATCAAGAGCAGTAGTAAATGATTTACCAAAAGCAGATTCCCAAACTTCGTGCGATATAGTTACATCGCCAAGACGAATTGATTCGTAAACTGCTTGAGAGTCAGCCGGTACATATTTTACATTGTTACCGTTCTTTTCAAAGATACCACCAATCACGTAAGCCATTACCACTTGGCTTGACCAATTGTGTGTAGGGATAACGATAGGCGCGCTGCTATCTTTAGAACCGTCAGCTACTTTTTTATCTGTTTGTTGTGTAAATAGATAAATAATAACTGCAACTAGTATTACTACACCGATAATTATTACCGGTTGATTTTTTTTAGTCATTTTTTTCCCCCATTTAACATTAATTAATTAAAGTCTATGTGCTCAATTTTCACGAGTCAATGAACATTGCGTAGAATTTACGTGCTGATATAGTGTTGCTATATATGGATAAAAATTTAACTAGCATGGATATTAAAGATCCTGGGCTTAGATCATTACCACTAGGAGTTGAAAGATACTTAATAAGGGGTGGAGGCCTCTCTATAATCACCTTAGATCCAGACGACAAAATTGAAATAACAGATATAGAAGGAAAGCAAAAATGTGAAATAATTGTTTTTAATAAAGATGGAAAATCTGACTGTGATTTATTAGGTCTAAAAGAAAAAAATGATCCAAAAAATATAAAGAAAATTTTATCTGATAAAAATGAAAGCGCTTTCCAAGCGGCAAGCACTTTGAAGAAAAAAAATTTAGATGTTGGAAAAGCAAAAGCGTCAATTTTATTTAGCGACGATTCTGAAGCAGGAGAAAAAGTAAATTTAGTTTCTAAAGATAAATGCACATGTGTATTTTCTGCTCCAGGCAATGCTATGAAAATAAATGAGCAAAACCCATCAACGGATTTACTTTTAATGGTTAAACGTTCAAAGCCAAATAAATATAAAGATAAAGCTAATATTCCAGAACCTCTTGTAGATCCTTTAAATGAAATATTAATTAAACACAGTACAGCTACCGAATACCAGGTCAAAAAAGGAGATTACATTCAAATTATAAATCCGTTTGGAAGGCAGTGTTCAGATTTTTTAGCTTTTGATACAGCAAAATTAGAAAAAGGAATTGAACGAGGATTAGATCCATTGACAACAAGAACGTTTATGGGAGCTCTCTATCCTGCTCCTGGTTTGTTTTCAAAATTTTTTGATATGGATCAAGACCCAATGATTGAAGTGGTGAGAGATACGGTTGGAAGACATGATACTTTTAATTTAGCATGTACCTCAAAATATTATGAGGATGCGGGATATTTTGGTCATGCAAATTGCTCTGATAATTTAAATAAAGCTTTAGAAAAGTATCAAGTTGAAAAAAGAAAAGGTTGGCCTGCTATAAATCTTTTTTTTAATACAATTGCGAATGCACAAAATGCTGTAATTGGCGGTGAATCTTGGGCTAGACCTGGAGATTATGTATTATTTCGCGCTTTAAAAGACTTAACCTGTGGAACTACCGCATGTCCAAGTGATATTGATGATTGTAATGGCTGGGATCCGACTGATATTTTTGTTAGAGTTTATGATAAAAAAAAGGAATTTTCAAAAGCGGTAGCATTCAGAATGAAAACAGATTCGGAACCAAAATTGACTCAAGAAACAGGATTTCACAAAAGAATATCTAAACTTACTAGAAATTTTATTGACTATAATGGTTATTGGTTAGCAAACAATTATACAAATTATGGAACTATAAAAGAATACACAGCTTGTAGAGAAAAAGCTATTGCCATTGATTTGTCTCCGTTAAGAAAATTTGAAATAGTTGGACCCGATTCAGAAAGTTTGATGCAATATGCGCTTACGCGAAATGTAAAAAAACTCTCAATAGGCCAAGTTAGTTATTCGGCTATGTGTTACGAAAACGGAGGCATGGTAGATGATGGAACAGTTTATCGTCTCGGTAAAGAAATGTTCAGATGGATTGGTGGACAAGAATATGGTGGTGAGTGGCTAAGAGAGTTGGCAAAGAAAAAAAATTATAAAGCATGGGTAAAATCTTCCACTGATCAGATTCATAATATTTCTGTTCAAGGACCAAATAGCAGAAAAATTCTTGAAAAGTTTGTTTGGACTCCGCCTATTCAACCAACAGTGAAAGAACTTCAATGGTTTAGATTCACTATAGGAAGAATTGACGATCATTTAGGTATTCCAATAATGGTATCTAGAACTGGATATACGGGTGAGTTAGGATTTGAAATATGGTGTCACCCAAAAGATGCACCTACAGTTTGGGATAAAGTTTTTGAGAGTGGAAAAGATCTTGGGATAACTCCAATGGGTTTAGAAGGTTTAGACATGTTAAGAATTGAAGCAGGATTAATTTTCGGTGGTTTTGAGTTTAGCGATCAAACCGACCCTTTTGAAGCTGGCATAGGTTTTTCTGTTGCTTTAAAAACTAAAGAAGATGATTTTGTTGGAAAAGAAGCTTTAATAAAGAGGAAAGCGTCTCCACAAAAAAAACTAGTTGGTCTGGAACTAATTGGAAAGGAACAAGCTCTAAATGGCGACTGCGTACACGTAGGAAGAGCTACAGTTGGCGTTATTACTAGTGGAATGATCTCACCAAAGTTAAACAAAAATATTGCTCTTTGTAGAATTGATGTTAATAATTCTGCAATGGGTACGGAAGTTGAAGTAGGAAAAATCGACGGGCATCAAAAAAGAATTCCCGCTAAAGTCGTAAAGTTCCCATTTTACGACCCAGATAAAACCAAGGTAAGAGCATGAAAAAAATCCCATCCAAAGCAAAATATGTAATTATTGGTGCAGGAATTCATGGATTAAGCACAGCTTGGAATCTAGGTGAAAAAATAAAAGCTAAAGGCCAAACAATAAAAGAAAACGACATTGTAGTTTTAGATAAAACCGGAATAGCAGCTGGTGCTAGCGGAATTGCATGCGGTGTAGTAAGAAACAATTATTTTCAACCTGCTATGAGAGAGTTAATGGCCCATAGTGTTGAAATGTGGGAAAAAGATGCAAAAGATTTTAATTACCATTCTGTCGGCTTCATGCAAATTAATACAGAAGCTATGAGAAAAGATATGGCGTCTGTTTACCAACAACAACAAAAAATTGGATATGACTCTGAATTTATAGAAGGTGAAGAAAAATGTTATAACTATATGAAAAATATTTTTAGTGATTGGCAAGCTAAAGGTATAACAAGTATTCTTCATGAAAAACAAGGCGGATACTCACCGAATAAAATTGCAATAGGAGCCTGTGGAGATAAAGCAAAAATTGAAGGGGCAAATATTATTACTGGCGTAGAAGTTACTGGTTTTAAAAAAGGAAGCAATAGTAAAGCGGTAACTGGTGTTGAAACTAACCAAGGTACAATTGAATGTGAGCAAGTGGTTATAGCCGTAGGCCCATGGATATATAAATTTTGGGAAATGCTAGATTTGCCTAAAAAAATTTCAATAAAATACAATGGAGAAACAAAAGATAATCAAAATATGTGGAAGTATTGGTTCTTGCAAGAAGGTGTGATGAACGTAGGAGATGGTTTTTTAAAAACTGATGATGGAAAGTTACCACCACTAATTCATGTTGATAGTGAGGAACCACTTTACTCTGATAGAGATAAATCTCTAATCACTGATAAAATGTGGGGTATTTATTATAAACCTGATGTATGTGAAAAATCAGGTATTCAGGGTGGAGCTGCTCCATTCAAAGTAAATGAAAAAGTTGAGGAAGTAAAAGTTGATCCTTACGGACTTGAATCAAAAGATTTTCAAACCACCGATGACTTTGCGCACATGTGGTCTTCTGCACTTGCGCATTGCCAAAAAAGATTTGAAGGTAAGTCTAATCAATATAAAAAAGGTCCCTCAGGTGGATTAGGTTGTTTTACACCTGACAGCTTTCCAGTTTTTGATAAATTTTGTGAAAATGTTTACGTCATTGCAGACTCTAACCATGGTTATAAAATGATGGGTGTAGGAAAACTCGTTGCTGAAGAATTACTTGGAAGTGAAAGCGAGTTATTAAAACCATTTCGATTCAACCGATACGAGAAAGGTGAATTGCACCCTACTTCTAATAGCCCATTTCCATGGAGCTAAATCTAGACGACTATTTATTTTTCAGCTAACATATTTCTAATAAACAAGTTCGAGATATAAATCTTAGAGGGAGGATTATGACGGATCTAGAGAAACACGTTAATCAACCAGGTAGAGACAAACTAATTAAAAAAGTTAGAGAAAAAATTGATGAACTAGGGATTACCTATATATTTTTTCAGTTTATTTCAGTTACCGGGAGAGTAGTTGGTAAAGGTATACCTGCCGCGCATTGGGAAAGAACCGCAGAAAAAGGTTTCCAATTAGTTTATGGAGCTACAGCAAATTTATTTACTGATCGTCATAAAAATTATATTGGTTATGGGCCAGAAGCAAAAGAACTAGTAGGCATTCCTGATCCTGAAACTTTTGTTCAATTACCTTGGGACAAAAGAGTTGGAAGAGTTTTTTGTACATGTTTTAGAAATAGGGAAGAAAGAGAAAATCCAGGTGGTCATTTAACATCTGACTGCAGAGGAAATTTAAGAATTTTTCATAATGAATTTCAGAAAAAACATGGAATGCAGCTTAGAATAGGAACTGAGCCTGAAATGATGTGGCTAACAAGAAATCAAGACGGTACACCAACGGGCAAAGGTTTTTCTAAACCATACTGTTATCATATAGATCAATTTGAATCTTTAAGACCAGTTTTTATGAAAGTTATAGAGTATGCTAATGCAATGGGTTTAGACATGATACAAGGAGACCATGAGGATGCTCCTGGACAATTAGAATTAAATTGGACATATGACGACGTATTAAGAAATGCAGATAGATTATCTACGTATAGACAGATATGCGCACAAGTAGCTAGGGAACATGGATTGATCGCATGTTTCATGACAAAACCTTTTATGGGTGTATCTGCAAGTGGTTGTCACACCAATATGTCTTTATGGAAAGGTGGAAAAGACTCAGTAAACAAACTTGGACATAAAACACTACCAGGTGTTGATGATGTATTTACCTATGTGTCTGGCGGAACAAATACCTTTATGCCAGATACAAAAGATATGCAGTTACCAGGTAAAACTGGTTTATTGTCAATTGCAGGAGTAATGAAACATTTGCCAGCGTTAACAGCAATTGGTTCTTCTACAGTAAATTCATACAGAAGATTATGGGACCAAGGTTTTTGGGCTCCTGTATATGCCGATTGGGGATATCAAAATAGAACTTGTGGACTTAGAGTTTCTGCCCCTGGAAGATTTGAATATAGATCTGTGGACTCTATGCATAATCCTTATTTAATGGGAGCAGGTTTGTTAAAAGCCTTTGATCATGGAATTACAGATAATTTAGATCCAGGCAAACCTGAATCTAGAAATATTTATGAAGCTAAAAAAGCGGGCAAAGATGTTAAAAAACTTCCATTAAGTTTGGGAGAAGCTTTGGACAGACTATCCGAAGACGAAGTTATTAAGTCAGCGATGCCAGATGAAATGTATAAAGTTTTTCATTGGTATAAAAATGACGAATGGGAAAAATTCTTAGGTGCCACCACTCAATGGGATCTTGATACATATTTGGATTGTTTACCATAGTCTTTAGAGGGAAATAAATTATGTGTGGAATAGCCGGATTAATTCATAAAGGAAAAACTGTAAATATTGGTAAAGAATTGCAACATATGTTGCAAGCTTTAAAACACAGGGGTCCAGATTCAACTGGTTTTGCATTATACGGCCAAGGTAATAATCAAGGAGATTATATAATGCGTTTCAAAGTTGGTGAAAACGTTGCCGAGGGAAGTTCCGCCGTAAATGAAGACAAATCAGTTTATGATGCAAGGAGAAAGCAAGTAGATAAACACATTATAGATCTTGGAGGAAGTATAGTTAACGATGCGCAGTTAACTCCATATTCCTTTAGGTATTGTATAAAGTATGACAAAGATTTAATGGAATTTTCTAAAAAAATTGAAAGTGTAGAAATGACAGAAATACTGTCGCTTGGAAAAAGTTTAGAGTTAGTAAAGGATATTGGTGACGCAAACGTTGTATCTAAACAGTATGGATTGGATAAAATAAAAGGCACTCATGCAATCGGGCACTCAAGAATGGCCACTGAATCTGGTGTCGATATACGTTCAGCCCATCCATTTTGGGGCTATCCATTTAGCGATGTTTCAGTAGTTCACAATGGTCAACTAACAAACTATTGGAATAATAGAAGGGCACTTGAAAACCAAGGAATGCGTTTTATGTCTGAATGTGACTCAGAGCTTATTGCCGTTTATTTAGCTCAAAAAATGAGAAGTGGAGCATCATTACAGGACGGCATGCAAGATTCCTTGAAAGAGCTGGATGGAGTTTTTACCTACTTGGTAGCGACAAAAGATTCATTAGGTATGGCAAAAGATACGATGGCAGCTAAACCAATGGTATTATATGAATCGGACGACTTGGTAGCTTTGGGCTCTGAAGAGATAGCTATAAGAACATTGTTGCCACAAGAGATAGATACCTATGATCCTTATGATGGAGAAGTAAAAGTATGGCAAATTTAAAAAATTCAAAATCTCAGTCAATGGGATTACACAAAGAAGTTCTTACAGGAAGAACTCAACAAGTATTTTTTAATCCAGAGGAAGCAGAAAATTTTTTCTACTATGGGGCTTACGATGTTGACTTTAATAAGAGAACAGAAATTGATGCTAAGGATTTAACTGCAAAGAAACTTAATGATAAATTACATTCATTAATGAAAGAAGGCTATGGTTCTGTTGTTGTTAAAAATCCCCAGGGTAAACATAGCTTAGGCGTAGGTATTTTAAATAAATTAAATTTAATTTTTGAAGGATCTCTTGGATATTTTGGTGTCGGCTCTATTGATGGTCCAGTAGTAAGAATAACTGGAAGAGTTGGCTGGTCTTGCGCCGAGAATATGATGGCCGGAAAAGTCGTTATTGAAAAAAACGCAGGATCTTGTTTTGGTGCTGCCATTAGAGGAGGAGATTTAATTTGCAAAGGTAGCGTTGGAGCAAGAACAGGCATTGATATGAAGGGTGGAACTATAATAGTTGGTGGAGACGCTGGAGCTTTTACTGGATTTATGATGCAAAGAGGAAGAATTATTATTTTAGGAGATGCGGGTATTAATTTGGGAGACTCTATGTATGACGGTACAATTTTTATAGGTGGAAAAATAAAATCTTTTGGTAGTGATGCTATAAAATCAAAAATAACTTCTGATGATATATCTTGGTTAAAAAGAAAATTAAAAGTTGCAGAAATAGGAGCAGGTTTTGATTTTAGCAAAATGACTAAAGTAGTAGCAGGTAAAAAACTTTGGAATTACGATGCTTTAGAACCTTCAGAAAAAAAAGGAGCAATTTAAATGGCTAAAAAGAAAAAAACTAACGGAAGTCTTAAAGTTACCAAAGGAAGAAATAAAAGTTTATTGGGACAAAATTCAATTTTTACACCTGAAGTAATAGATGACATACATATTAAAGCGCAACTAGGTCGTTACAGAATGCGTGGTATGGCTTTAATGAGAAAAATACCTACATTTGATGATTTGGTATTTCTACCAGGAACTCTTACAAGGTTTGTTATTGAAGGTTATAGAGAAAAGTGTGAAACAAAAACAATCATAGGTCCTCGTTGTAAAAATCCAATTGAATTAGATATCCCTGTTTACATAACAGGAATGAGCTTTGGTGCTCTGTCTTATGAGGCTAAAACAGCATTAGCTAGAGGAGCCACTATGGCTGGAAGCGCTACATGTTCAGGTGAAGGAGGCATGATTCCAGATGAAAGAAGATATTCAGAAAAATGGTTTTATCAATGTATACAGTCACGATACGGATTTAACCCTCATCATGCGCAATTAGCAGACGGCATAGAAGTTTTTATAGGACAAGGTCAAAAAGTTGGAATGGGCGGTCATCTAATGGGTCAAAAAGTTACTGATCAGGTGGCTGAAATGCGTTCATTGCCATCAGGTATTGATCAGCGCTCTCCAGCAAGACACCCTGATTGGCTAGGACCAGACGATCTTGCTTTGAAAGTAGAAGAATTAAGAGAACTAACAAATAATCAAGTTCCAATACAATTAAAATTAGGAGCTGCTAAAGTTTATGATGATGTTCGTATGGCAGCAAAGTGTGATCCAGACTCAATTTATCTCGATGGTATGGAAGGATCCACAGGTGCTGGTCCTCATATAGCTGCAGCCAATACAGGTATTCCTGGTATAGCCGCTATTCGTGAAGCAAGAAGAGCCTTGGATGACGTGGGACAATCTGGAAAGGTCACTTTAATTTATGCTGGTGGCGTAAGAGATGGTGCTGATTTAGCAAAAGCCTTAGCTTTAGGAGCTGATGCTGTTGCAATTGGAACGGGTTCAATGATTGCATTAAATTGTAATAAAGAAATCCCGGGAGTAGATTTTGAAAAAGAAATGGGAGTTAAAGCTGGTCATTGTTATCATTGTCATACAGGACGTTGCCCAGTTGGGGTAGCAACACAAAATCCTAAGTTAAGAAAAAGATTAAATCCTGATGATGCAGCATTAAGAGTTTATAATTATTTACATACAATGGCTTTAGAATTGCAATTATTAGCTCGTGCTTGTGGTAAAACAAATGTTCATTCCTTAGAGCCGGAAGATTTAGCAGCTTTAACGATGGAAGCTTCAGCATTAGCAAAAGTTCCATTAACAGGTACAAATCATACTGTGGGAGTAGATGATTTCCACAAAATTTAATTACAATGGCAAAGAAAAAAAATAAAAAAATAAAAAAAATCTCTAAATCTAAAGAAAAAGTTAGCGCTAGAGAAAAAATGATAGGTCAACATATAGGTTATAGGTATGATGTAAATTTGCTACCAGACTATAAAAAAGTAACTCCCTTTCTAAAAAAATATATTGAACAAATGGGTTGGGATGACTTAAATTGGTTAGAAGACGTTCACATGGGTTATGAAGAAGGTCGCCCAGCTGTTTTTTGTAGAAATGCAAATGGATGGGTTACAATTCCAAAAAAAATCAAATTACCTGATAGTCAACAGGACCGAGACATGATTGCTAGAGAATTATTAATTAAATTTCAAATGTCTCCAAACCATCCTCTTGTAGATTTAAAAAAGGCATATAAAAAATTTTAAAAACCATACAATCTTTAGTTGATTTAATATTAAAAATCATTGCCAAACAACAATTCTGACTTGTTGTACAACTTGTCGCACACAATAAGATAATTAATTAATTAAGGAGGAGGATTATTATGACTGATGGTTTAGAGGCTTTAACAGTCGTATTTACGGAATTTTATTACTGGATAACAGTAGTACTCATGTTTTTAATTCACGTGGGATTCTGTATGTATGAAGTTGGAGCATCACGTTATAAGCATCACCAACACACGTTAATGAAAAATACAATGCTGATACCTTTGGTAACGGTAACTTGGTTTTTCTTTGGCTGGTGGATTTACTGGGCATTTCCAACTGGACCGTATATCGCTCCGTCAATAATGACTGAGAGTTCAGGTTTAATTTTAGGTGGCGGTTTCGGAGCAAACGAACTTGCTAACCCTATGAGTCCGGTAATGGCAGTAAATTTGAACGACCATATTAATGGAGTGTTCTGGGCAGCGTTCTTACTATTTTCTTGGACAGCTGCTTCGATCGTTTCAGGAGCAATAATTGAAAGAATTACTACTTTTGCATTTGGTATTTTAGCAATTGCAATCGGTTCAGTATTTTGGACAATTGATGCTGCTTGGGGCTGGCACTTCGATGGTTGGATGCTTAAACTTTTAGGATATCACGATGCTTACGCATCAGGTGTAATCCACGCAGTAGCTGGAGGTTTTGCTTTAGGGGTACTTGCCGTATTAGGACCTCGTATTGGAAAATTTTCATCTAGTGGAGAACCAAGAAACATTGGGCCAAGAAATCCTTGGCTAGTGTGTATAGGTTTGTTTTTAATTTATACAGGTTTCTGGGGTTTTTACGCAGCGTGTAATATACCTATATTCGATCTAGGGCCGGAGTATGGAATGGAAGGAGTAACATTCTTTACTGCAACAAACATCTATGTAACACCAACAACACTTAGCGGTATTACTATGACATTCTTGTTATCTTTATCTGGAGGATTACTTTCTGGGTATTGGGTATCAAAAGGTGATCCATTCTGGACATATTCAGGTGGACTAGCCGGTATCATCACTGCTTCAGCTGGAAATGATTTATATCATCCGCTTCAATCTCTGATTATTGCAGGGATAGGAACTTTTATTGCATACAAAATGCACTATTGGGTTGAACGTAGGTTTAAAATCGATGATGCGGTTGGTGCAGTCGCCGTGCATGGTTACGCAGGAGTTGTCGGACTTGTAATTTGTGGTTTCGTACTATGGGGCTATCCTTCATCAGGATATGATGGGTTAGGATATGCAGCAATCAATCCTATTGGTATGATTATCGGTGCAGTTATAATGTTTGGTGTTCTTGGATTTGTACCTGGTTGGATCTTGGCTAAAATTCTTCATGGAGCAGGTAAATTACGTATACCTCGTGAAGTAGAATTAGCAGGTCTTGACTACAATATAATGGAAGCAGCAAGTAGAGATGAAAAAAATGTTGCTTCTGCAAACAGATAAAGGAGGAATAAATTATGGCTACAGTAACAAGTTGGGTTGAACACCTAAGTGCTGATGAAGTGGCAGGAGCAGTTTATCCTTTTATCGGTACAGAGTGGCTTTGGTTAACAATTGCAGTAGTTTTTTGGCTATGGTTTCATGTTGCTACAGGAACAGGAGAAGCTGAAGAACAACAAAAGTTAGCTAGAAAAAAACCTAGCGCAAACGACTATAAGAAAAATATTACCGATTGGTAATTTTAAATATTAAAAATTTGGGCGCTGATTAAATCAGCGCCCTTTTTTTTGAGCTTAAAAAATTATGGAAAATAAAGAAGAGAATAAAAATCAGACCCCACCAAAAATGGCTAGACTTGCATGGCCAAAGGCTAAATACGGCGTTTACTTAGCTATAGTTATTATTTTTTTGGTTTTATTAGTTCTTTACAAAGATTTAATTTTATAATTAATTTGTTTTATGGCAAAAGATTTATCAAAAATAGCTAAACAAAAAAGAATTAAATATTTTTTAATAAGTTTTGTTGACCTGTTTGGAGTTTTAAGGTCTAAATTAGTTCCAACTCGTGCTATCAGTGAAATGCAAAAAAACGGTGCTGGCTTTGCAGGTTTTGCTACTTGGTTGGATATGACACCAGCAGATTCGGATATGTTTGCTATTCCAGATCCAAACAGTTTAATACAAATTCCTTGGAAAAAAGAGGTAGGTTGGTTAGCTGCAGATTTATGGATGAATGGAAGACCTGTTGATGCTTCACCAAGAGTGATGCTTAAAAAACAAATTTCAAGGTTAGAAAAAGATAATACTGTTCTAAAAAGTGGGGTTGAATGTGAATATTTTTTAATAAATAGCGAAGGTACTGCTATTTTTGATACAAAAGATGTTCAGTCTAAGCCTTGTTACGATCAATCGGCTCTAATGAGACAATACGAATTAATTAAAGAAATATGTGATTGTATGATTTTGTTAGGATGGGGCCCTTATCAGAACGATCACGAAGATGCGAATGGCCAATTTGAAATGAACTGGGATTTTAGTGATTGCCTCACAACAGCAGATCGCCATGTTTTTTTTAAATTTATGGTTAAATCCATTGCAGAGAAACATGGTCTAAGAGCAACATTTATGCCAAAACCCTTTGAAAATTTAACTGGTAACGGTTGTCATACACATATCTCGTTATGGGATGGAAATAAAAATTTGTTTTTAGACAAAGGAGATAAATTCGGAATTTCTAGAAAAGCTTATAATTTTATAGGAGGGATTTTAAATTCTGCCGAAGCCCTTAGTGCTTTTTTCAATCCATCAATAAATAGTTACAGAAGAATAGATGCGCCAATTACAAATTCTGGAGCTACTTGGTCTCCTAATAGAATTTCATTTTCAGGCAATAACAGAACACACATGATAAGAGTTCCTGATGCTGGAAGGTTTGAGCTTAGACTTATGGATGGTTCTGCTAATCCGTACCTTATCCAAGCAGGAATTATTGCTGCTGGAATTGATGGAATGCAAAAAAAGACTGATCCAGGTCAACCATTGTTAGTGAATATGTATACAGACCATCATAATTATCCAAATTTAAAGAAGCTTCCTACCGATTTGGAGAAAGCGCTTTATTGCCTTAGCGACAGCAGTGTTTTACAAGATGCGTTTGGTGAAAAAAATATAAATAGTTTCTTAAAATTAAAAGAACAAGAAATAAAAGATTTTAATTCAAAAGATTCGTTTTCAAAAAAAGGTCCTATTACAGAATGGGAAAAAATAAATACTCTTGACTGTTGAGATTAGTTAGTCAAGGTCGGACATCTCTAGATGTAAATTCGATCCATCATAAATATTTTGTTTTGCTATTTTTTCATTTAATTCAACTCCCAGCCCTGGTTTTGTCGAAGGGATAACATAACCTTTTTCCCATTTAATCGGCTCTTTAATAATTTCAGCACTAAAACCGTCCCATATTTTTATTCCTTCCAAAATTAAAAAATTTGGACTACAAGTAGAAATTTGAATATTGGCTGCACCTACTACAGGACCACAATAAAGGTGAGGTGCAATCTGAGCATAATGTGTTTCTGCCATACCAGCAATTTTTTTAGCTTCAAGTAATCCACCAACTCTTCCAAGATTCATTTGAAGTATACTGGCTCCCTGTGCTTGTAAAATTTTTGAAAACTCGTATTTTGTAGCAAGCCTTTCTCCTGTTGCAATAGGAATGGTAGTTGATAACGCCAATTTTCCAAATTCTTCAAAATTTTCTGGAGGAATTGGCTCTTCAAACCACATTGGGTCAAATTTTTCTAATCTTTTTGCCAATCTAACTGCTGATGCAGTAGTCATTTGGCCGTGAGTTCCAATCAATAAATCACATTTATTTTTTACAGAGTCATGAACTGTTTTTACAAACTTTTCTATTTTTACCATTTCTTCCAATGGAAGATGGCGTGGGTCTAGAGATGTGTATGGACCAACAGGATCAAATTTTACTGCAGTAAATCCCTTTTCGATGTATTCTTGGGCTCTTTCAGCCGCTAAACTTGCCTCTTTATATACATCAAATTTATCATCTTTTTTAGGATATAAATAAGTATAAGTACGCAGTTTATTATAAATTTGTCCGCCTAGTAATTCATATATCGGTTTGTTCAATTCTTTACCAACAATATCCCAACAGGCCATTTCAATTCCACTAATAATGCCAAGCAATGAAATATCTGATCTTTGAGTGTAACCACTTGAATAAATCGCTCTCCATAATTTTTCAATTTTAAATGGATCTTCATTTTTTACATACCTTTCAAAAACATCTTCAGTCATTTTCGTAACAACATGCGGGTGAAAGGGGACAGAGTAAATTTCACCGTAGCCAATTACGTCTTTGTCAGTTATTAACTTAACAAAAACCCAATATCTGCCGCCGAAGTACGGAGGCCGGTTTCCAACAACAAATGTCTCAATTTTTTTTAATTTCATATTTTAAAAATATTAATATAGGAAATTTTCACATGAAATTACATTTTTTTCAATCATAAGTTGTTTATGACAAGGGTTTCATTAATTTCTATTTATGTTCTAATAAGCAAAATAAAATATTGGAGGGAACAATGAATAAATTTAAGAAGTTAATAACTACCCTGCTAGTTGCTACAGGATTTTTTGCAATAAGTGTAAGTGCAAACGCAGCTTGTGGGAAACTTGTTGTTGCTGAGCAAAACTGGGCATCTGCTGAATTAATGGCTAATGTCGATAAAATCATTTTGGAAAAAGGTTATGGTTGTGAAGTTGAGTTAGTGCCAGGAGCTACTATGCCAACTTTTACTTCAATGAATGATAAAGGTTCGCCAGATATGAACCCAGAGCAATGGGCAAATGCTGTATATACACCTTTGAAAAAAGCAGTTTCTGAAAAGAGACTAATCATTGCTAACAAGGCACCGATTACTGGTCTTGGAGAAGGTTGGTGGTTAACACCTGGATCAATAAAAAAACATCCAGAGTTAAAAGGAATGACCGCTCTTCAAATTCTGGAAAGACCTGATTTATTTCCATATAAAGAAGATCCTTCAAAAGGAGCATTTGTAGGATGTCCCGCAGGATGGGGATGTCAGTTAGCAAACGCCAATCTTTTTAGAGCATTTGAAATGGAAAAAAAGGGCTGGGTATTAGTTGACCCAGGTTCTGCCGCAGGTTTAGATGGATCAATCTCTAAAGCAGCTGACTCAGGAAATACATGGTTTGGTTACTACTGGAATCCAACTTCAATTGTTGGAAAATATAATTTACAACCAGTTGATTTCGGAGTGAAATTTGCAGGAAGAGACAATTGGGATAATTGCATTACACTTGCTGAGCAAGATTGTGCAGATCCTAAACCAACTGCATGGACTAAATCAGAAGTTAATTCTATCGTTACTGCTAATTTTGCTAAAACTGGTGGAAAAGACGCTTTGAAATATGTTAAGAAACGTGTTTTTCCTGGTGAAGTAATGAACGGAATGCTTGTGTACATGGCTGAAAACCAAGCAAAAGGTTCTGACGCAGCAATTGAGTTTTTAAAAAAGCATGAAGATGTTTGGGGCAAATGGGTATCTTCAGGTGCTAAGAAAAAAATCAAAGCTGGTCTTTAAAATATAATTTATTTAACGAGCCTATTTAAAATAGGCTCGTTAATTTTTTTAAAAATGGAGTTTTTAACTAAATTTCCTGTAATGGATCGTACCGCTCTCATGGAATTGAGAAAGGGTATTGATTTTGCTTTTAGAAATTTTTCTCGTAAATATGGAGACAACATAGAAGCTTTTTTTGATCCACTGTTATTTTTTTTAGTGAGATTAGAAAAGCTATTAATAAATTCACCTTGGCCAATAATAATACTAATCATTTGTGGTTTAGCTTGGTTAGGCTCAAGAAATTGGAAGCTTGTAGTTGGAGCCGCGATAGCATTCTTCTTAATTGGATATTTTGGCATGTGGAAGGATACCATGGCAACGGTAGCAATAATCTCTGTATGTACAATAATATGTATAACTGCTGGAATACCAGTAGGAATTATGATGGCTCGCTCAGATAGAGTTGAAAGAACGATTTTACCAGTTCTAGACATGATGCAAACAATTCCGAGCTTTGTATATTTAATTCCAATACTGATGTTGCTTGGAATTGGTAAGGTACCAGGACTAATAGCTATTTGTATATATGCTGTGCCACCAATAATAAGATTAACAAACCTTGGAATTCGTGAGGTAGACAAAGAAACTTTAGAGGCAAGTACTGCATATGGCGCAACAACATTTCAAAAATTAAAAACAGTACAAATCCCACTTGCCCTTCCAACAGTTTTTGCCGGGATAAATCAAACAATTATGATGGCTTTAGCCATGGTTGTTATTGCATCTATGATAGGTGTAAAAGGTTTAGGAGTACCAATTTTAAGAGCTGTATTAAATCAGTATCTTGCCTTAGGACTTTTTAATGGTTTGGCAATTGTAGCTTTAGCTATTATTTTTGATCGAATTGCTCAAGAATATGGCCGAAGAATACAAAAGCACCGTGGACATAAAAAGTAAATGGGAATAATAACAGATATTTTTCTTCCTTTAGCTTTATCTTTTATAATGTTTGCTCTTGGCTTAGGTTTAAACGTTTCTGATTTTTTAAGAGTTTTTAAACAACCTAAAGATTTTATAATTGGTTTTATAAGCCAAATTATTTTTCTTCCTCTTGTTGCTTTTATTTTAATTAAAATCTGGACTATTTCTCCAGAGCTTGCAATAGGTGTGATGCTAATATCTGCTGCTCCTGGAGGTGTAACATCTAATATATTAACTTCTTTTGCAAAAGGTGATGTTGCCTTATCCATATCATTAACAGCAATTATAAGTTTATTAAGTGTAATTACTATACCACTTGTTGTTATAGTTTCTTTAAATCTACTGGACTTAGAAAATTTATTTAAAAATATTTCTTTAATGAATATGGCATTGAATATGTTTTTGATTGTGACTGTCCCTGTAATTATCGGCATGTTATTGAGAAAATTTGTAACTAATGTTGCTATAGGATTTGAGCCAATAGCTAAAAAGATTTCAGTTGTATTATTCGTGATCGTTTTAATCGGAGCAATTTTAAGTGAAAAAGACAATGTTATTTCGTATTTTGCCCAAGCGGGTTTAATTACTTTAGTATTAAATGTTATTATGATGATAATTGCTTTTAGTTTAGCTCACTTCGTAGGAACTGGTATAGCTCAAAAAAAATGTATTGCTATCGAGTGTGGCCTTCAAAATGGAACGCTTGCAATTTTTGTTGCCACATCATTATTTGGTGGAGGAATTTATTTAATTCCAGCCGCCACTTATAGTTTAATAATGTTTGCAACATCATTAATTTTTGTTTTTTTCGTGAGAAAAATATAGAGTATTAAAATGATGAAAAACTATAGAATAGACAATCTACAATACTGTAACTGGTCAGAAGAAATATTTCGTATCAATAATGAAGCAAAATTAGATGCAATTCATGTTACTGTTGCTTACCATGAAAATTTTGATGAGGTCAAAAAAAATTTCAAAATCTGGGATAAATATTTCAAAGATTTTAAGTCATTAATTTTTAAAGGAAAAACATTCAAAGATATAGAAAAAGCAAAAGAGGATAAAAAGACAGCAATTTTTTTTGGTTTTCAAAACTGTTCGCCAATTGAAGATAATATAAATTTAGTTGAAAAAGTGTATGATTTAGGAGCAAGATTTATGCAACTTACTTATAACAATCAGTCACTTTTGGCCACTGGATGTTATGAAAAAAATGATAGTGGAGTTACTCGAATGGGTAAAGAAGTAATTAAGGAAATGAATAGATTAGGGTTAGTTGTTGATATGTCTCATTCAGCTGAAAAATCTACTTTTGATGCAATTGAAATATCTACAAAACCTATAGCAATTACACATGCAAATCCTTCATTTTGGTTTGGAGCAAAAAGAAATAAATCAAACGAATTGTTAAGAACTTTAGCAGCCTCTAAGGGAATGTTAGGGCTTTCACTATATCCTCATCACTTAAAAGATAGATCAAATTGTACACTTAATAGTTTTTGTGAAATGACTGCTAAAACAGCCGAACTAATGGGAGTTCAACATATTGGAATAGGTTCTGATCTTTGCATAGGGCATCCAAATTCTGTTGTTGAATGGATGAGAAATGGAAAGTGGACCAAAACCAAAGACTTTGGAGAGGGGAGTTCAAGTAATCCAAATTTTCCCGAGCAACCAACATGGTTTAAAGATGCAAGAGGATTTAAAAATTTAGAAGAAGGACTAAAAAAAGTAGGATTTCAAGAAACTGAGGTAAATGACATACTGGGCAATAATTGGTATAATTTTTACCGAGGGATAAATAATTGAAAAAACCAAATATAAATTTAAGAGAACCATCAATGGTAATGAAACTTTCTAGATTGGGTTCGTTCCATCAATCAAAACTATCATTTCTTAGAAGTTTTATTAGAGAATTTAAAAGTTGGAATTATAAAAGAGATTTATTTGATCTTAATAAAGATGGTCACGGAACGGCTGTTTATTCTTTTGAAAAAAAAGGGAGAAGTTATTCTCTAGTATGTTTTGCTCAACATATAAAACCAGAAGAAAGATCAGATAGAGTTATAGCTACGAAATGGGATTCAGCTTTTGTTTTACATGACGGAACACCTTCTAAAAAAGATATAGATCGTTTAAGAAAAAATGTACCTAAACAAGAAGTAGGACGAGTAACATATAAAGAACTTACCTTATCAAGAGCCAATAAATCAGTAAGAGCATTTGATCACGTGGTAAATTCATTAAGCATTGGAAAACAACCAGATAAAGAATTATTAAAAAAAGTTGGATATTTGTATAGAACAACAGCAGTTTATGGATCAGGAAAATTTGGTCTTGCCGATCGTTTTAGAATTAAAGATAGAAAAGAAATTTATGGACCTTTCAGATTAGAAATGATGCTAGTTTATCTTGTTCGGCAATTTACTTTTGATCAAGTTAACCATATTGCGAAATGTAAGAATTCAAAAAAAGCTGTGATGCTGGAAGAAAACATTGCAAGGAATTTGGGAATAGGAAATTCAACTGGTCTTGGTATGGCTCCTTTTATAGTAAATCACCCAACTCTTCTGCATAATTGGATATATTGTAGAGAAAAAGCTTTAAAAGAAATCAGATCAATCGAAAAGGTTGATGGAAATGATTTTAATATTTTTAAGAGTTGCCTTGATAAATCAAAAATGAATATCGACACATGGTTAACTGACAGTCAATATCAAATTAATAAAATTGATTCTTTAAAATTAGACTTATCAAAATTTTTTAAATATTTAAAAAACTTAAATTCTGAAGAAAATGATTATTTATGGAATCTTGTTTATCTGTGGGCTGAACAAAATCTTAAAGAAGAATGTGTAGAATATATAGTATCCTTGATGATGGAGCCATATGACTCAATCATCGAACCTTTAATAAATAAAATGAGCTCTGAAGAAGAGAAATATTTTAATATTCCAGCAGATAGAAAAGTTTCTGATCTTAAAAAAATTATAGAAAAAAATTATAAATCAATTATTGAAATTGATTTTAAAGATAAAAATAGTACAAGTAATTTTTGGTTTATATCAAAAAATAAAGAAGAGCCTAGAGTAGCTAATAGGTATGAAGAAAGAGGGTCTGATTTAGAACAACCGCTAGCTATAGCGAGAGATATAAAAAAACTTTATGAAAAATTAACTAAAAACAATCAAAAAAAAACAATTGCAAATTTTTTATTGAGCAACGATGATTTAAGGCACGTAGTTAGAAGAGCTTTTATAGTAGAAAAGTTTCCATACTCTGAAATTCAAGACAATACTATTGGCGCTTCGTTAGTGCCAATAGATATGCTTCGCTTAAAACTTTCTTTTTTTGGAGCTGTAAAGTTTGATCCAAGATCAGATAAATGGCTTAGAATTAATATGTATCAAGGAGCACCTCTTCCTCATGAAATGAAACTTTCAAAAGACAACTGGGTTTATAACTCACTAAATTAATTATGCAGTCTTTTAGCGAAATTGACACAACATCAAAACGTGCATCTAAAGCAGCAGGGTTTGCTTGGGGAGTTGCCGAAGAAGTTGGTAAAAATATGAGAAATCTAGAGATGTTTGGTTTACCAGGGGTAAAAAATTTAAATTTATATCTTAAAAAAATAAAAAAAACTCCCTCAGAAAAACCTAAAAAAATAGAGAAAAAAAATAAACCCCAATCCAAAGAATTTTGCCCAATTTATTGCGGGACAGTATTTTTAGATAATTGCAAGAGGCTGGAAAGCTTAAAGCTAATTAAATTTTTTAATGTTAGTTATCCTTTATTGTTTCTGCCTTTTTTAAGTAGAGCTTCCGACATAATAGGAAAGAAAATATCAGTAAAATACGAAAAAAATAATTTTTTACTTAATTTTGATAAAACTATTTTTTCTAATAATATTAATAATAGTAAAATTATTTCTAAGGCAAAAGAAATTTCCATAGAATTTTTGGAAAACAATAATTTGTTTTCTATTAAAGAATGGAAGGAGCTTTACAGGCTTTCAGAAGAAACTTTTGTTGAAGAAACAGATAGTTCAAAAAAGAAAGGAGCCGGCGCTGGCTTAACAGATAATGATTAAAAACATGATTTACAAAAGTTGTGATAAAGTATAATTTCTACACATGCTTGATAAAAAAAATTTTTATATTGATGGAAAATGGGTTTCTCCAGTAGAGTTGAGAAATTATAAGGTAATTGACCCATCCAATGAAGAACCTTGTGCAGAAATATCTCTTGGGGGAAAAAAGGACATAGATAAAGCAGTTGGCGCTGCAAAAAAAGCTTTTGGTACTTGGGCATACTCAAAAAAAGAAGAAAGACTGGAATTATTGGAAAAATTATATGTTATTTATAAAAAACGATGGGCGGAAATGGCAAAACTCATCACTCTTGAGATGGGAGCTCCAATGAAATTTTCAACAGAGATGCAGGCTGCTACAGGAGCCAGTCACATTAAATCATTCAAAAATATATTAAAAGATTTTAAATTTGAAAAAGATTTAGGAGAAGAAAAGAATAACCAAAAATTATTGTATGAACCAAAAGGTGTTTGCGCTTTGATTACACCTTGGAACTGGCCAATCAATCAAGTTAATTTAAAAGTAATTCCTGCTTTAGCATCAGCATGTACAGTAGTTTTGAAACCATCAGAGATAGCACCTCTTTCATCAATGCTACTTGCAGAAATGATTGATGAAGCAAAATTTCCTGCTGGAGTTTTTAATTTAGTAAATGGAGATGGAGCCATTACCGGTGATGCGTTGACTAGTCATCCTGATATTGACATGATTTCTTTTACTGGATCAACAAGAGCTGGCGCATTGATCTCCCAAAATGCTGCAAAAGATTTTAAAAGAATTAGCTTAGAGTTGGGAGGAAAAGGTGCAAACATAATTTTTAAAGACGCTGATTCAGAAGCGGTAGCAAGAGGCGTTCTAAGATGTTTTAGAAATTCAGGACAATCATGCAATGCACCTACAAGAATGCTTGTTGAGAAATCAATTTATAATGAAACTGTAGAAAAAGTAAAAAAATTAGCAAATGAAACAAAAGTAGATTCTCCACAAAAAGATGGCGATCATATTGGACCAGTAGTTTCTGAAGTGCAATTTAACAAGATTCAAACTTTAATTCAAAAAGGTATAGATGAAGGAGCAAAATTGGTTGCAGGAGGCACCGGAAAACCCAAAGGTTTAGAAAAAGGTTATTATGTAAAACCAACCGTTTTTGCCGATGTTAATAATAAAATGGAGATTGCAAGAACTGAAATTTTTGGACCAGTGCTATCTATAATTCCTTTTGAAAATGAAGAGGAAGCTATTTCAATAGCAAATGACACGCCATATGGTTTAACAAATTATATTCAAACGCAAGATAAAGAAAAAGTTAAAAGAGTTGCAAGAAAACTTAGATCTGGAATGGTAGATGTTAATGGAGTTGGTATAGCTGTTGCTTCTCCTTTTGGTGGATATAAACATTCAGGCATTGGGAGAGAAGCTGGAACTGAAGGCCTTATAGAGTTTTTAGAAGTCAAAACAGTTGGTGGTTGGAACTAAACTAACTAAGTTTACTATAATTTTTTTCCATCAAAAACAGGAACATCTTTAAATTTAAAAGTATCAATATTATCTAAACAGGCAATATTGAATTCGTAATTTTCAGGATTTGTGTACGATTTATGATGCGTATATATCCCACATTTAGAACAAAAAAAATGTTCAGCTTTATTTTTTCCGAATTTATAAAGTTTTAATTTATCAAACCCTTTTATTATTTTTAAGTTGTTTATTTTTATTTTAGCCATAATTGACCCGCGTTTTTTACATAGAGAACAATTGCACCTTACCACTTCTTCAAGACCATTATTTAGTTTCAATTCAATTTGAACTTCTTTGCAATGACATGTTAAATTTTCTATTTTATTAATTTTATTCACAATTTAATCTGCTAAACCATCCGATCTGGGCTTATTTCTTTCAATGTGAATTGGTAACACTTTTCCATAAATAGCTTTTGAATGTTCTGGAGTATTTACTCTCCAAGGATCAAGAACATAAGCTGGTATACAAAGATATCTTGAACGATTTCCTTCTATTTTTGTAACACGGTGAAGTGTAAATCGTCCTTTAAATATTTGAAGATCACCTGGTTCTAATTTTAATTGGCGAACTCTTTTACGATCTCCATCAAGTACTTTTTTAACTTCTTCTAACTTTTCATTTCCAGGTTCACGTATGTTTGGGCAATATTCAAATATTCCACCTTTCTCGGGTTTTTGTATCATGAAACTTAAAGTAAATTCACAACTATCGAAATGCCAAGGAAGAATACCATCTGGTTTCATAACATTATAAGCATGACAAGCTAAAGGATCGGCCCATCGATAAATTGGTGATATTCCAAGACAAGCTGACACAAAATTTAAAAGCTCATCTTGTTCGTAAAGAAATTTCATCTCCGAATTTTTTGGAAAAACATCAGAGTTTAAGTATCCATTGTAACGATCCATAAATATTCTTTTTGGATGATCTTTTGGCAGCAAAGGATCATCTTTAGAATATAAATATGCATTTATACTTTGTTTTGACATATAAACTTCATCAAGTTGTTTTTCTAATTCTGTGTTCATTATTTTTAATGATTCAGGTAAAATAAAATTAGGAATAGTTGCGCAACTAATTTCATCTAAATCACTTTTACATTTTTTTATTAATTCTTTTATTAATGGAGAACTTAAATCCTGGATTGGATACCTTTTAAGATCGACAATAGTTTCTAGTCTGTTTTTCATTTTTAACTACAAATCCTCTAATGGATGATGAGACATTAATTCAAGTCCATTCTCACCAACTAAATATTGTTGTTCCAATTTCACTCCTTCTTTACCGCCAACTTTTCCAATATAAGTTTCAACTGTAATAGTCATATTTTTTTCAAAACGGCCTTCTCTTTGACCGCCATCAGTTGGGTATTTTATCTGTGGCCATTCATCACAAAGGCCAATTCCATGAACCATGCATGAATATCTATTTCCATAATATTCCTCTGGAAGTTTCCACGACTTTTCAGTAAATTCTTTAAAAGACACTCCAGTTTTAATTAATCTAGAATTGTGATTGATATGTTCTACTGCCATTAAGTATAATTTTTTTTGATTATTATTAAACTTATGGCCTTCAACAAAAGTTCTAGATATATCTGCACAATATCCATAAGGACCTACCATATCCGTATCAAAAGATACCATTTCTCCACTTTGAATAATTTTATTGCTACTTTCTTGCATCCATGGATTTGTTCTTTGGCCTGATGATAAAATTCGGCACTCAATCCATTCACCGCCATATTCAATATTAGTTTTGTGTAAGATTGACCACAGTTCATCTTCAGTCATCCCAGCTTTAAGTTCGTCTCTCATTTTATTAACACCTATTTCTGCTACATCGATAGCAGCCTTCATACATTTTAATTCTTCAGAAGACTTAATAACTCTTGCCTGCTCAACTATTGATTTGGCGTCCACCACTTCTATGCCCGACTTATTTAAAGCTGATACTGCTGGGCCATTAATTACATCAATGGCTATTTTTTTACTTTTAAAATATGAGTTTGATAAATCTTTTACCTCATTGATCCATTTTTCTAATTGAGCTCCAGCTTGGTCACCGTTACTGAAGTAATCCCAAGTTATAGCTGGTCTTATCTCATTAATTAAATTTAAATGGCTAGATAATTTTTCACAGTTAAAATATTCATAAAGAATTATGGGGCCATTAATTGGTATAAAACAGTAACGAGTTAAATTATGCATGTTATAGACACTCATATTTGTCGTATCTAATGCATACCTGATATTAACAGGGTCGAATAATACACAAGCTTCAAGATTATTTTTTTCTAATTCTTTTTTAACTCGATCTAACCTGTAAGATCTAAGTTTATCAAAATCTATTTCATCTTCTCTTAATCTTTTTTTTGTTACAAAAGTTTGTTTAGGTTTTGTATTTGAAGCTATTTTTCTATTAAATCTCATATTATACTAAATTTGAAGCTACCCATTTATGAAAGTGGTGAGTAGGATTATCCATAACTGGTGAGAAGTTTCCACCATTATACGAAGGAGAATTTCTTCCTTCTTGCATACCTTCTATAATATGAACATCCTCTAATTGAACACTATGCCAAAGTTTTAAATTTTGTTTTCTTAAGTTTTTAAATTTTTTTGAATTTGCAGCTTCATTGCCCACATAATAAATTTCCATATGTTCTATAGTAAGTTCATGATTTACTGGCTCTAACCAATATGTGTAATAATGGTCTTTATGAATACCCAGCATTACATTCGGAAAAAGAGCAACATATTCCGCTATATTTATTTTGTTTTTTGGCCAATTAGGAAAACAAGGAAATTTATTTTTCCCTTTTAATCTTGGATTGTAAACAATTGTTCCTTGCCCAGCGAATCTATTTGGTAAGCCTTGTATATGATAATGATCACTAATTTTAGAGTAACTATTTAAACCTGGATGAACCCATGGTAAATGGTAACTTTCGCAATAATTTTCAATCGCAAATTTCCAATTACACTTTGCCTTTAATTTGAAATAACCTAAATCATTTGAGTGTTTAATTAGTTTTTGATCTTTTTCTGTCCAAAATTTAGACCACCGATCTTTTAGTGGTTTTATATATTTTTCGAACGATGCTTCATTGCCAGAAATATTTACCATGATCATGTCTAACCAAACATAAGAACGAACTTCTTTAAGGCTACTCAAAGATTTATCAAAATCTTTTAATTCGTGCTTATCCATTCCTCCTAAATGAGGAGTAGCAACAAGTTCTCCATCCAAATCATAAGACCAAGAGTGATAAGGACATCTTATTACATTTTTTATAGAACACTTTTTTTGTAAAATTTTATATCCTCTATGACTACAAACATTATGATAGACTTTAACTTGATTTTTTTTATTTCTTAATAAAATTAAAGGAATTCCTAATAAATCAAAAGGCTTTGCGTCCCCAGGTTTCGGTATTGAGCTAGCAACGCCTATAACTACCCATTTATCTTCGAAGAGTTTTTTTCTTTCTATTTTGCTATACTCAATATTGTTGTAGCATTCGTTAGGAAGCCCGTGAGCTTTTTCTATTGGTTTACTAACAACATCTAATTTTTCTTTTTTTATGATATCGTAGATATTTCTCTTTCCATTAAGCTTCTCAGTCATAGAAAAATCCTAGCATTTCCATTAAAATAGGCAATAGATTTACAATGAAACCTCTGGACATTGCCTAGGGTCCACTGCTATATCCCCTGAATTATGAATTTTTCTTTAGAAATAACCATGAAGACCGATTTAGCAGAACTGCCTAAGGTCAAAGATGTTTATATCACCATGTTACCTGGCAATGATTATAAAGAGGTGGCAGCTAAAGCTACAGAGTTAGTCAAGGCTGGGTTTAATCCAGTACCTCATTTTCCCGCTAGATCAATAAAAGACCTTATACAATTAAAAGACTATGTGAATAGATGTAAAGATGGTGGTGTAAAACAGGCCCTAGTAATAGGGGGGAGCGCTCAACCCATTGGAGATTTTCATTGTTCATTGCAGTTATTTGAAACAGGATTATTTGATGGTTGGAAGATAGGAATTGCTGGACATCCGGATGGATCTCCTGATATATCCGACAAAGATTTAGAAAAAGCAATGATCGATAAGAAACCTTATGCTGATTATATAGTGACACAGTGGTTATTAAACCCTGATTTAATATCTAAATTTATCGCAAAACAAACTTTGCCAGTTCATGTTGGTATCACAGGACCTTTGAAAATTAATAGTTTACTAAAATTCGCTGGTATAGTTGGCGCAAAAAATTCTATCGATTTTATTAAATCTAATTTAACAAAAGCTGTTGACTTGTTAAAACCAAGAGATCCAAATGAAATAATAGAAAAGCTTACAGGATCAACTAAAAATTTCCATATTTATACTTTTGGTGGTCTCAAAGAAACAAACAAATGGTTATCGGAGAATAATTATGCCTAAGAAAAATAAAAAATCTAAAAAAAGAAAATCAAAAAAAATTAAATCTATATCTTTTAAAACTGAAAAAGTTGACTACAACAAAGTAAGACATGAAACATCTGTAGATCAATCAGACAGACATGTGCCTTACAATTTGAGACAAAGTGGTCCTACAAAAGTCGAAATGTTAATTTCAACAAGAGTAAGGAAATCACCTTATTGGCACTTATCAATGAGAGCAGGTTGTTGGAGAGCTACTGTTTATAATCGTATTTATCACCCACGTGGATATGTTAGACCTGAAAAGGGTGGTGCAATGGTTGAATATGCTGCAATTAAAAATCATGTAACAATGTGGAACGTTGCTGTTGAAAGACAAATACGCGTTAAAGGACCCGATGCTGAAAAATTTACAGATTATGTTATAACACGTGATGCAACTAAAATTTCAGTAATGAGAGGTCGTTATGTTATTCTTTGTAACAATAAAGGTGGTGTATTAAATGATCCCGTATTGTTGAGAGTAGCTGCGGATGAATTTTGGTTCAGCTTATCTGATTCTGATATTGGAATGTATTTACAAGGTGTGAATGCTGATAAAAAATTCAATGTAGAGATCGATGAGATTGACGCTTGTCCAGTTCAAATTCAAGGACCTAAATCAAAAGCATTAATGAATGATTTAATCGGTGATCAAGTTGATTTAGATAATATGCCGTTCTATGGTTTAGCTGAAGCTAAAGTAGGAGGAAGAAGTTGCGTAATTTCACAATCAGGTTTCTCTGGAGAAGCTGGTTATGAAATTTATCTTCGTAACGCAACTCTATATGCTGAAGATATGTGGAACGCTGTACTTAAGGCAGGAAAAAAACATAAGTTAATGGTTATTGCTCCCGCACACCATAGAAGAATTCAAGCAGGAATATTGTCCTGGGGTCAAGATATGGACAATGAGCACAATCCTTTTCAATGTAACCTAGGTTATCAAGTTTCTCTATCTGGAAAAGGTGAGTGGAATAAAAAAACTGACTACGTTGGAAAAGAAGCTTTAGAGAAAATGAAAAATCAATTAACTGATGGTAAAAAGCCTTACAAACTCCAACTTGTTGGCATGGAATTAGGAGGAAAACCAATTGAAGAATATGCACCTGACTTTTGGTTAATATCAGATGCTAAAGGTGGTAAACCAATTGGTTATATTACTTCACCTTGGTATCATCCTGAAAAAGGAAAAAATATTGCTATGGGTTATGTCCCTTATGAAGGACATAAAAGCGTCAAAGGTTTTCCAATTGGAAATTTCGGTAAAAAATATAAAGTTCATTTACCAAAAAAATATTCTAGTAAACCAGTTGATGCTGTAGTAGTTCCAATACCGTTTACGCAATCTTTTAATGCCAATACGCGAGAAGCAGAGGTTTTGGCTACTTTAAATAAATAGCTTTAGAAAATAAAAATTGAAGCATAAATAAAAAAGAAAATGAACTCTATTTTCATCAATAGAATTATAAGAGCTTGTAAACTTGATATAAGTTTATATGAGGAAGTTGAAGCAGATAAATCAGCTACATTACAAGCTGCTCTAGTTGTTGTTCTGTCAAGTTTAGCGGCAGGTGTAGGAGCTTTATCATTAGGAGCTTCAAATTTTTTTATGGCACCGATACTTTCTTTAGTAAGTTGGTATATTTGGGCTTATTTAATTTATTTAATTGGTACAAAACTTTTTCCTGAAAAAAATACCAAAGCTGATCATGGCGAACTATTAAGAACTATCGGTTTTTCCAGTGCTCCTGGATTAATAAGAATATTTGGTTTCACTCCAGAATTAATGACTATAACCTTTATTGGTGCAGGAATATGGATGTTGGTAGCCATGATTATAGCAGTAAGACAGGCTTTGGATTATGAAAGCACCTGGAGAGCAATTGGCGTTGTCGTAATTGGATTTTTAGTTCAAGGTATACTTCTGGTTATGATTCTCAGAATTTTTGGCGCAAACTAAACAGGAAAAATAGTTTTCGATATATTGCAAGAGTTACAAATTTTGTAACCATATTTAATTAAATTTTGAGAAACACTTATATCTTCGTTTTTGCATTCCTCACAAATATCATTTAGCTCTTTATTCATATTATTTCACCAATATAATTTGGATTAGAAACACTAGTTGTCATCCAGCAATTTTTTAAATTACCATCGATTAAAACTTTTTCTACTTGCCATATATAAAAATATTTTCTCTTACTTTTGGATGTTATAATTACTTTGTAAATTGAGAGATTATCTGTTTCTTGAAGAACTGTAATTTCACTGCTTTCATGGTCAATTAATATTTCATAGCTTTCGCTATAAATCATTTGTTTAAATTTGTCTAAAGGACCTGTAATTCTTTTATTAGTTGGATGCGCAAACTCCCAAGTTTGTTCAATACCTGCATCTTTATAAGGCATATTGTTATTTTTTAAAGATTTTAACTGAATTGTAAGAACCTCTATTGGTTTAAGTTTTGCTTGTGGTTTAACTAGTTCAGCACTAGCAGCTTGTGTAAAAATGCAAAAAAATAAAATTAGTTTTACTAATATTTTCATTTGTTTTCAGCCGGTTTTAATTCACCATCTTCATATTTTGCTGGAGTGTATTTTGTACTAGGATCAAACCCGCTATAAAATCTTAAAAAACCCAAAGATAACAAAAGTAATATCAAGCTTGTTATTAACAGCTTTGCAACAGGTACTTTTTTATTTTGTAGCTTAAGTAGCCAGGAGTATAAAAAATAAAGCCCAAAAGGACCTACAATTGCGAGTAAAATTATAATTTTTTTAATCATTAAAATCTAACTTGACCTATCAAATAGTTACATTTAGAAATTTAACCTTATTTGTATATGAAATCAAAAGCTAAAGTTGTCGTAGTAGGAGGAGGTGCTGTAGGCGTTAGTATGCTTTACCACCTCGCAAAAAAAGGCTGGTCCGACGTTGTTCTAGTTGAAAGAAAAGAGCTTACCTCTGGCTCTACATGGCATGCAGCGGGACTATTGCCACTTTTTAACATGAGTTATTCGGTAGGACAATTGCATAAATATGCAGTTGATTTGTATAAAACTTTAGAGGAAGAAACAGGAAAAAATGTTGGTTTCAGCGTTGTATCAAATATTAGACTAGCTTGTACCAAAGATAGAATGGATGAGTACCATCAATACGCAGGTGTTGCTCAAACAATCGGTGTTAATGTTAAATTCTTGAAACCTGAACAAGTAAAAGAAATATGGCCACTATGTAATATAGAAGGATTAATTGGAGCAATACAGCATCCAGAAGATGGATATATTCAACCAGCAGACTTAACTCAAGCATTAGCAACAGGAGCAAGAAATAAAGGAGCTGAAATTTATAGAAACACTGCCGTAACAGGAATCAAACAAACAAAAAATGGATGGGTTGTAGAAACCGATAAAGGAACAATAGAGTGCGAACATGTCGTATCTTGTTCTGGAAATTTTGCAAGACAAACAGGTGAAATGGTTGGTTTAAATATTCCAGTAATACCAGTTGAGCATCAATATATAGTTACAGAACCACATCCTGAAATAGTGAAAAGAAAAAAAGAAGGTTTGCCAGAAATGGGAGTCCTTAGGGATAGTGATGGTCGCTGGTATATGAGAGAAGAAGCAGGAGGATTAATATTAGGACCTTACGAAGATGGAGCGCCATGCTGTTATCTTGACGGGCCCTCAAAAGATTCAGAATACGAATTATTTCAAGAAGATCTAGACAGACTTTTACCTCATATTGAAAGTGCATATCATAGAGTGCCAGCATTTAAACAAGTCGGAGTTAAAAAAGTTTATAATGGTGCAATTTGTTACACGCCAGATGGAAATCCAATTGTGGGCCCTGCTTGGGGGTTAAAAAATTTCTGGATTAATGAAGGTCATAGCTTTGGAATTACCGCTGCAGGGGGAGCGGGCTGGCAACTTGCTGAATGGATTATAGATGGTGAACCAACTGTAGATATGCTTGGTGTAGAACCAAGAAGATATGGTGATTATGCAACTAAATCTTATTTAAAAGAAAAAAATGAAGAAGCTTATAGAAATGTATTTATTATTCACTACCCAGATGAAGAAAGAGCTGCAGCGAGACCACTAAGAACAGCTCCTTGCTATGACAGGATGAAAAATTTAGGGGCAGTATTTGGACAAAAATTTGGATGGGAAAGACCTAATTTTTTTGCAACAGAGGGAATGGAACAAAAAGATGATTGGTCATTCAGAAGATCAAAGTGGTTTAAGGCAGTAGAAAAAGAATGCAAAAATGTAAAAGAAAATGTTGGATTGTTAGATATGACAGCATTCGCAAAATGTAGGATTAAAGGGCCAAAGGCAGAAGAATTTCTAGACTATTTGGTAGCTAATAAACTTCCAAAAAAAATTGGAAGAATAAATTTATGTCATGCACTTAATACAAAAGGTGGCGTTCATTCCGAATTCACTATAATGAGAGAAGCAGAAGATAGTTTTTATTTGGTATCAGCTGGTGCTTTTCAAAGACTAGACCACGACTGGATACTCAAGTGGATGCCAAAAGATGGTTCAGTTCAATTTGAAAATTTAACAAATAGCATTGGTGTTTTGGTAGTTTCTGGACCTAAAGCAAGAGAACTAATGAGAAGGGTATCAAAAGATGACTTTTCAAGTGAAAAATTTAAATGGTTAAGCGCAAAACAAATTAATGTTGGGTATGCCCCAGTTAATGCAATGAGAGTAAATTTTGTGGGAGAATTAGGCTGGGAACTTCATCATCCTTTAGAATATCAAAATCATATATTTGATACACTAATGGAAGCAGGAAAAGATTTAGGTTTAAAACCCTATGGAATTAGAGCAATGAATAGTTTGAGGGTTGAAAAATCTTATAAATTAGTAGGAACAGAATTATCAATTGAATATTCTCCATATGAGTCTGGGTTAGATAGGTTTATTCATCCAAATAAAGGGAACTTTATTGGTTTAGCGGCATTAAATAAATGGAGAGAGAAGGGTTTTAAAAATAAATTAGTTACACTTGAAGTAAGCAATGTAAGTGATGCTGATGTTTTGGGAAACAATCCTATTTATCAAAATGATAAAGTTGTAGGAAGAGCAACTGGAGGAGATTTTGGTTTCAGATTAAATAAATCGATAGCTTTAGGCATGGTCAAACCAGAGCTTGCGACAACTGGTCAAAAATTAAAAATTGATATTTTAGGTAAAATGCACGACGCTACGATTTTGGATGAGAGTCCATATGATCCAGAAAACAAACTATTAAGAGTTTAATGAAAATATTAGTCGCAGTAAAAAGAGTAATTGATTATAACGTTCAAGTTAGAGTTAAAGAGGACAAAACTGGTGTAGTAACAGAGAATGTTAAAATGTCAACAAATCCGCCAGATGATAATGCTATTGAAGAAGCGGTAAAAATTAAAGAGGCTGGTAAGGCAAAGGAGGTAGTGGCAATTACAGTAGGAGAGGAAAAGGCACAGGAAACTCTTAGAAAAGCTTTAGCTGTAGGCGCAGATAAAGGAATACATGTTAAAATAAATAATACTATAGAACCATTGGCAGTATCAAAAATTCTTAAAAAAATTGTTGAAAAAGAAAAACCTGATCTAGTTTTTATGGGAAAACAAGCAATAGATGACGATTGCAACCAAACTGGCCAAATGTTAGCTGCATTGCTTAATTGGCCACAAGCTACTTTTGCTTCTAAAATCGTTGTTAAAGATAAATCTTTAGAGGTTACAAGAGAAGTTGATGAAGGATTAGAAACACTAGAGGTAAATATTCCAGCAATTGTCACATGTGATTTAAGATTAAATGAACCAAGGTATGCGTCTTTACCAAATATAATGAAAGCAAAAAAGAAACCTCTAGAACAAATTACTGCAGAAGAACTTGGCGTTGATACAAAACAAAGAATTCAACAAATAAAGGTTGAGGAACCTCCTAAAAGAAAAGGTGGTATAAAAGTTGCTAGTGTAGCTGAGCTTGTACAAAAATTAAAAAATGAGGCAAAAGTAATATAATGTCAGTATTATTAATAGCAGAACATGATAACAAAGAACTAAAACCATTTACTCTAAATGCTATAACTGCAGCCACTCAAATAGATAAGGAACTTCATGTTTTAGTTATAGGCAATAAAGCAGATGGTGTAGCAAAATCTATTTCACAGGTTCCTAATGTAAAAAAAGTAATACATGTGGATAATGAAATTTATGAAAATTATTTAGCTGAAAATTTTACATCTGTAATAATTAAGTATGCAGAAAATCATTCGCATTTACTTTGTTCAGCAAATACATTTGGTAAAAATTTAATGCCTAGAGTTGCCGCACTGTTAGACACATCTCAAGTAAGTGATATAATTAAAGTAATTTCCCCAGATACTTTTTTAAGACCCATTTATGCAGGAAACGCCTTCGCTACCATTAAAACTAATGATCAAAAAAAATGTATAACGATACGACCCACTTCTTTTGATCCTGCTCCCACGTCAGGAGGTTCAGCTGAAATAGTCAAAGGAGAAGCCGCTGAAGCTTTCTCTTTATCTAAATTTGTTAAAAGAGAAGAAGTTAAGTCAGATAGACCAGAACTTGGCACAGCTCGAGTAGTTATTTCTGGAGGAAGAGGAATGCAGAAAGCAGAAAACTTCAAACTAATTACTGCAATAGCTGATAAATTAAATGCTGCAGTTGGAGCATCTAGAGCAGCTGTTGATGCAGGTTATATAAGTAACGATCATCAAGTAGGACAAACAGGAAAAGTTGTAGTACCAGATTTGTACATAGCGGTTGGAATTTCTGGAGCCATTCAACATTTAGCTGGGATGAAAGAGAGTAAAGTAATAGTAGCAATTAATAAAGATGGAGAAGCTCCAATTTTTAGTATCGCCGACTATGGTTTAGAAGCAGATCTTTTTGAAGCATTGCCGCAGTTCCTAGATGAACTAAATAAACTCAATACTATTCAAAAATAAAAAGTTTGATATAGTCTCCATATGCCAAGAGAAAAAATGGAATATGATGTAGTTATTGTTGGTGCTGGACCAGCAGGACTGTCTACAGCAATTAAATTAAAACAACTTGATACAAATTTAAGCGTATGTATTTTAGAAAAAGGTTCTGAAGTTGGTGCCCATATTTTAAGTGGAAACGTTTTTGAAACAAGAGCCCTTGATGAACTTTTACCGAAATGGAAAGAACAAAATGCTCCCATTAAAACTAAAGTATCAAAAGAAAAATTTTTATTTTTGGGAAAAAAAACATCTTTAAGTTGGCCAACGTGGTTATTACCGAATGTACAAAAAAACCATGACAATTATATAATCAGTTTAGCTAATCTTTGTCGTTGGTTAGCTGATCAAGCTGAAAAATTAGGAGTTGAAATATTTCCTGGTTTCCCAGCAAGTGAAATACTTTATAAGGAAGATGGAAGCATTAAAGGTGTAGCTACATTGGACATGGGTTTAGACAAAAATGGCAATAAAAAAGAAGGATACCAAGAAGGTATGGAGCTCCATGCCAAGGTCACCGTTTTTTCAGAAGGTTGCAGAGGACACTTAGGTAAACAATTAATAAAAAAATATGAACTTGATAAAGGAAAGAATCCGCAGCAGTACGGAATAGGATTTAAAGAAATATGGGAAGTTAATGACAAACAACATCAAGAGGGACTAGTTATGCATACAGCTGGCTGGCCACTTGACAACAGCACATATGGCGGAAGTTTTATATACCATGCTGAAAAAAAACAAATTTACATAGGTTATGTAATCGGACTTGATTACAAGAATCCACATTTATCACCCTTTGACGAGTTTCAAAGATTTAAAACACATAAAGATATAAAAAAAATGTTAGAAGGCGGCAAAAGAATTGCTTTTGGGGCAAGAGCTTTAATTGAAGGAGGATTACAAAGTTTACCAAAAATGTATATGCCCGGTGGATTATTGATTGGATGTGATGCAGGAACATTAAATATGCCAAAAATTAAAGGATCTCATACAGCAATGAAAAGCGGAATTATTGCAGCAGAAACAATAATTGAGAATATTAAAAATGGAAAAAATTTGTCTACATATGAGGAAAAATTTAAAAAAAGCTGGGCATTTAAAGAACTTTATTCAGCAAGAAACGTTAAACCAAGTTTTAGATGGGGTTTAATTTTAGGAATTATTTTTACTGGCTTAGATCAGGTTTTATTCAGAGGAAAATTGCCGTTTACTTTAAAACATAAGCATGCAGATCATGACGCCTTGATGCCAGGAAATAAAATGCCAAAAATTGAATATCCAAAACCTGATAATAAAATTACTTTTGATAAAACTAGTTCAGTTTACTTAACAGGTACTAATCATACTGAAAATCAACCTGTCCATCTTAAATTAAAAGATGCAAGTTTACCGATCAATTACACTTTACAAAAATATGATGAGCCTGCACAAAGATATTGTCCTGTTGGAGTCTATGAGATACAAAAAGATAAATTTGTCATTAATTCACAAAACTGCATTCACTGTAAAACTTGTGATATAAAAGAACCTTCACAAAACATAACTTGGGTAGTGCCAGAGGGAGGCAACGGTCCAAGATATGGTAATATGTGATTTATTTAAGACAAATCAATTGCAAATTTTTTTAATTTTTCAATAGGAATTAATTCAAGAGTTTTCTCATTTGTTCTTTTCAAATAAATTGGACAGGCCGTTCCTTCTTTAATTGATCTTGCATACCAAGTTGCACATACACACCAACAGTCACCATCTTTGAGCCCAGGAAAGCCAAATTCAGGGTGAGGTGTAATAAGATCGTTTCCTACTTTTTTTCCCCATTCCAAAAATTTTGTTGTAACTTTTGCACACACCGTATGAAGTCCGACATCTTCATCGTTGGTATTACAACACCCATCTCTAAACCAGCCAGTTAAAGGTTGGCTAGAACAATCCTCAAGTTTTTCTCCTAATACATTTTTTTGAAACTCTTCTTCCATTATAGTTTAGTCGGATTAGGTTGGTTTTTATAAACTTTTTTTGGATCAAAAGTTTTTTTACTTTCTTTAAACTTCATTTTTAATTTCTTTTTATTTTTAATTTTTCCTAGGGGTATTGATCGGTAAAAACATGATCTGTAACCTACGTGACAACTTGATCCTTTGCCAATATCAACTTTCAGCCATACTGAATCTTGATCATCATCAATTCTTATTTCCTTAACTTTCTGAGTGAACCCACTTATTTTTCCTTTATGCCAGATCTTTTTTCTTGATCGACTCCAGTAATGTGCCTCTTTTGTTTCAATAGTTTTTTTGAGAGCTACTTTATTCATATACCCATGCATCAATATGCCACCACTTTTATAATCAGTGGTAACTACAGGAATAAGGCCATTTTTATCAAATTTAGGAGATAAATACTTGCCTTCTTCAACTTCTTGAATACTATGTCTTTTTTTAAACATAACTTTTATTATATAGATATTTAAAATAATAACGATGTCAATAATATGAAACTAGTAAAAGACACTGCAGAGTTAAAGGAAAAAACTTCCAAAATATCAGATAAAAAAGCTGAGGAAGCTGTAAGAACCATTATAGAATGGATTGGGGAGAATCCAGATAGAGAAGGCTTAAAATCAACGCCAAAAAGAGTCATAAAAGCTTTTAAAGAATATTTTCAAGGATATAACGATAATCCATCTAATTATTTAACTAAAACTTTTTCAGAGGTGGATGAATACGACGATATGGTTATTGAAAAAAATATTAGTATTAGAAGTCACTGCGAACATCACATGGCACCGATTATCGGAGTTGCACATGTTGCGTACATACCATCGAAGAGAGTTGTAGGATTAAGTAAGCTTGCTAGAGTAGTAGATGCTTTTTCGAAAAGATTACAAACTCAAGAGCGTTTAACTATGCAAGTTGCAAAAACGATTATGGACACATTACAACCAAGAGGCGTTGCAGTAACAATAGATGCTACACATCAATGCATGACTGACAGAGGTGTTAAAAAAGAAAATACAAAGACCATAACTAACTATTTCTTGGGTGTATTTAAAGACGATTTAAGTTTCCAAAACAGATACTTAAGATATATTAATAGAGATTAATATATAAAAAAAATTCTAACTTTTTTACAATGAGTGATAATTTCAAAGCTATAGTTTTAGATCAATCAGGAGACAATTTTAAAAGGGAAATAAAAACTTTAGAAAAAAGTTTTTTGAATTCAGGCGATGTATTAATAAAAATTGACTATTCTGATCTAAACTTCAAAGATGCCATGATATTGAAAAATGGTGGAAAATTAGTTAGAGAATTTCCAATAATTCCAGGAATCGATTTTTCAGGAACAGTCGAAGAAAGTCATACTGATGAATTTAAAAAAGGAGATCAAGTTATATTGACAGGTTCTAGAGTGGGAGAGATTTACCATGGAGGATATTCTCAGTTTGCTAAAGTAAAAAAAGATTTTATCATAAAAAAACCTGTAAGCATAAGCACAGAAGAGTCAATGATGTTAGGTACAGCTGGATTCACCGCATTACTTTGTGCATTTGCCGTAAAAGCTAGAGAAGAATTACTATTAGGAGAAAAGGTAAAAGAAGTTTTAGTAACTGGTTCCACAGGAGGAGTTGGAAGTGTAGCTGTAATGGCATTATCAAAACTTGGTTGTAATGTAACTGCAGTTACGGGCAAAATGGAGAAAAGCGATTATTTAAAAGAACTAGGTGCAAAAAATATAATTAATCGTGGTGAACTTGACGTTGAACCAAAATTGATTGGCAAAGGCACATGGGACGGGGTTGTTGATACAGTTGGTGGAAATATTTTAGCAAATGCCATCTCTCAAACTAAGCACTCAGGAATAGTTGCTGCATGCGGAAATGCTAGTAGTAATAAGCTAAATACGTCGGTTATTCCTTTTATTTTACGAGGAGTAAAATTATGGGGAGTGGATTCAATAGTTGTGAGTAAAAAAAGAAAAGAATTTATTTGGAATCAGGTACCAAAATTAATTGATTTTAATATTTTAAAAAAATCTGTAAAAAAAGTTAGTCTAAATGAATTACTAAGTATTTTTCCATCTATGCTTGAAGGAAAACTATCAAATAAAATATTAGTTGATGTTAACAAATAATGGATTGGGATAAACTTAAAATTTTTTATGCTGTTGCTGAGGTAGGAAGTTTTACAAAAGCGACATCTGTTTTGAATTTAAGTCAGTCAGCTATTAGTAGACAAATACAATCACTTGAACAAAATTTAAAGGTTTCTCTATTTGAGAGACATGCTCGAGGACTTTCTTTAACTGACAATGGTGAATATTTATTTAAAACAGCTCATGAAGTTATTTCTAAACTAAAAGACGTTGAAACAACTTTAGCAGATAAACGTGATAAACCCACTGGAAAACTTACAGTAACAACGGTAGTAAGTTTTGGCACTACTTGGCTTACACCAAGAATTAAAGAATTTATGCAATTGAATCCGGAGATAGAAATTGAATTAATATTTGATGATAAAGAACTCGATTTAAGCACACGTCAAGCTGATATTGGTATCTGGATGCGCAGACCAAAACAATTAAATTATATTCAAAAAAAACTTATTGATATTAATTACCATATTTATGGTTCAGCAAAATACCTTGAGCAATATGGTTATCCTAAAAAAATTAGTGATCTTAATAAGCACAAATTTATTACTTACGGAAAGGGAGCTCCATCACCTGTTTTTAACCCAGACTGGGCTTTAAAATTGGGAGCTAAAGATGGAAAAAAAATAAAACCTGTAATGAGAGTTAATAGCGTTTATGGTTTATTATTAGCTGTACAAAGCGGAGTAGGTCTTGCTGCTTTACCTGACTATATAACTGTTGGTGTACAAAATATTGTTAAAGTTTTACCAGAAATCGAAGGACCAAAAAGTGAATCTCACTTTGTTTATCCTCAATCATTAAAAAATTTAGGAAGAGTTATTGCATTCCGTAATTTTTTGTATAGTAAAGTTAGAGAGTGGAAATTTTGAAATTATTTGTGGGTTTCTGTTTTAATTTTTAATTTAGCGCCTTCTTGAATAGATAAAGTTTTTTGATTTAGCACCCCATCTACGTCAGCATCGCTTTTTATATTTATTCTGTCTGAATGAATGTTTCCAATAACTTTGCCATTTATCGTAACAACTTTTCCATTTATATTTCCTTTGATCTCTGAGCTTTGATGTGTCTCTATTTCCTCAGCTGTAACATCACCAGTTATTTTGGCGTCTAATATAACTTTCTCTTTTTCAATAATGTCCCCATTCACAGAGACATCTGCTAATAATATTGAATTTTTTTCATCGCTCATAATTTCTACAACCTAGCATATACATAGTTAAATGATACTAATACACAATTTTTAGTTGTATATAGTGCGACAAATTGATATTGATAATCATTACTATTGAAAATGATTATCAATTGCATTAAATAACTGATTTCTAACAAATCAAAAAAGGAGAACGTATGAAAAAAGTATCTTTATTTATAACAGCTTTTCTGGCTTTGTTTATAGGTTTTGTTGGCATATCAAAAGCTAACGAAGTTAATATATTTAGTGCTAGACACTATGATTCAGATATTCAACTTTATCAAAAGTTTACAGAAAAAACTGGGATTAAGGTAAATGTTGTATCAGGAAAAGATAAAGCACTTCAGAAAAGAATAACTGAAGAAGGAAAAGACTGTGTGGCTGACCTTTACATAACAGCAGATGCAGGAAGATTAGGCGCATTTCAAGCTAAAGGAATGTTCCAAAGAGGCGCAAGTTCTAAAGCAATTAAAGCAGTGGTACCTAAAAATTTTCGAACAGCTTATTGGACTGGAATAGCTAAGAGAGCAAGAATAATTTATTATTCTCCAGATAGAGTAAGTGATAGCGATCTTAGAGGTATGAGCTATGAAGATTTAGCTGATCCAAAATGGAAAGGTAAAGTTGTAATAAGAAAATCAAACAATGTTTATAATCAGTCTTTAGTAGCATCTTTAATTTCAAATAATGGTAAAAAAGCTACCGCGGAATGGGCAAAAGGTGTTGTAGCTAATATGGCTAGAGATTCCAAAGGAAATGATAGAGCTCAAATTTTAGCAGTGGCAGCAGGGGAAGCAGACCTAGCTGTAGCTAATACTTATTATTTAGCCTTAATGTTATCTGGAAAAAAAGGTCCAGAACAACAAGCAGCAGCTAAAAAAGTTAAACCGTTTTTTCCTAATCAAGATAACAGAGGAACGCACATGAATATTAGTGGTGGTGGTATATTAAAACATGCACCGAATAAGGCTAATGCAATTAAGTTATTAGAATTTTTATTAACTAAAGAAGCTCAACAGCATATAGTTAATAATACTTTTGAATATCCTATGATTGATGGAGTTAGACCACATAAATTAGTTGTA
Organism: uncultured Pelagibacteraceae bacterium; assembly: GCA_902530215.1. Taxonomy (GTDB): domain Bacteria; phylum Pseudomonadota; class Alphaproteobacteria; order Pelagibacterales; family Pelagibacteraceae; genus CABZZR01. The sequence goes on along the minus strand of CABZZR010000001.1, from coordinate 51,829 downwards.
CAAATGGGTTTAGATTTTAAACAAGATCTAAAAACTAAAGTTTCCTCGTACGGGAGAAAGCAAGCTGATGCACTAGAAGTGATGTTAGCAGCTAAGTGGAAATAATATTTTATTATTTTTACTAATGAACGTGCCTACTTTCTATTCCTCTAAGTAGTTAAGTAGGCACATTTATTTTAGAGGAGTAAAATGATAAATTTTAAAAAAATAAATATATGGTATCTAAGTACCTTCTTGATATCCTTTGTTGTTGCTATACCAATTGTAACAGTTTTTAGTAGTTTTTTTGAAACCACAAGTAATTATTCTTATATTCTTAAAGATACATTTCTTTATGATTATATCTTTAATTCTATTTTACTTCTAGCAGGGGTTTTAATTTTAACTTTTTTAATAGGGGTGGGATGTGCTTACATAGTTTCTTTTTATAAATTTCCTGCTGTAAATTTTTTTAAATGGTCCCTAATTTTGTCATTTGCTGTACCAGCATATATATATGCATACTCATTAACTGCTTTTTTTGAAAATTATGGAACAGCCTTTTCAATATTAAAAGGTGTATTCGGTGAAAAAGATTATAATTCTTTAATACCTAAATTTGATGGTATGATTGGTGCTATTATTTCTATTTCATTTTCTCTATTCGGGTATGTTTATGTATTAACAAGAGCTTCGTTTCATTATCAATCACAAAATTTAATAGATCTTGGAAAAAACCTTGGTTTTTCAAAGAAAAAGTCATTTTTTAAAATAATTCTTCCATCAGCTAGACCAGCTATAGTTGCTGGACTTTCATTAGTGGCAATGGAAACTCTTTCGGATTTTGGCTCTGTTTCGTTTTTTGGTGTATCAACCTTAACTACTGGAATTTATAATGCCTGGACTTCCTTTGATGATTTAGCTTTAGCTAATAGACTATCTTTTTATTTGTTAATTTTTATTCTTGGACTATTTATTTTAGAAAATTTATCTAGAAAAAAAGCACAATACCATACGCCAGTAAAAGAAAATATAAAATCAAAACCTTTAGTTCTTTTAACTGGATATAAATCTTTTTTAGCATTCAGCTTTTGTTTTTTTATATTTTTAATAAGTTTTCTATTTCCGGTTTTACAAATGCTTTATTGGACAATAATTTTCCCAAAACATTTTATGGATTTAAATATTATAAAATTATTATTTAATACGATATTATTAGTAGTTTTATCAAGTCTAGTGTTAATATTTTTAGCTTTTGTATCTAACTATGGAAGTAGAGTTTCTAAAAGTAAACTTTTAGAAATATTAACAACATTCTCCATATCTGGTTATGCAATACCAGGAGTAATACTTGCGGTGGCATTTATATCTTTCATTTCTTGGTTTGATAATAATATAGTAAGTTTATTAGAAATTAAGACGATAAAACCAATTTTTATAGGATCAATTTTAGGCCTAGTTTTTGTTTATTTCATTAGATTTTATTCTCTGGCATGTAATGGCATTAAGTCTGGTTATTTAAAAATTAATTATTCTATCGACGAGAGTTCTTATTTATTAGGTTACTCAAAATTAAAGACTTTTACAAACATACACTTACCATATTTAAAGAATTCTGTTTTATTAATTGGTATTTTAATTTCAATTGAAATTATTAAAGAATTACCAATTACACTAATTATGAGGCCTTTTAACTTTGAAACTTTTGCTACTACTGCATATATATATGCATCTCAAGATTTATTAGAAGCAGCTGCTGCGCCATCTTTGTTTCTTATTGCTATTGCAAGTTTTTTTATTTTAGTTACATCTAGATATATACTTAAGGATTAATTTATTATGGGTCAAAATTTTTTTGAAATTGAGGATGTTACTTTTAAGGCTAGCAATATAAATAAAGTAAATAACGTAACCTTAAAAATAAAAAATGAGGGTGATATTATATGTTTACTGGGCCCCTCAGGAATTGGTAAAACCACTATACTTAGAACTATAGCTGGACTAGAGAAAGTTAACTCCGGTTCAATAAGTTTAAAAAATAAAATTATATCTTCTAAAAATATTCATGTAGAACCTGAAAATAGAAATATCTCACTTTCTTTTCAGGATAATTGTTTGTTCCCTCATTATAGTGTTTTACAAAATATTGAATTTGGCGCATCAAGAAATAAAAAAAGTAAAAAACTTTTAAATTCTCGTGAGATAATAAAATTTTTACATTTAGATCACATTGTTGATAAATTTCCACATCAAATTAGTTCAGGAGAGGCACAAAGAGTTTCATTGGCACGATCGTTGTTATCTAAACCTGATTTATTATTATTGGATGAACCGCTATCAAATGTAGACCAGAGTTTTAAAGAAGAAATACAGGTCAAATTAAAAAAAATTTTAACAGAATTAAAAATAACTACCATTATAGTTACACACGACTCTTACGAAGCTTTTTATTTGGGTACAAAATGTGGAATTATATTAGATGGCCAGCTAAAACAATATGATGATCCATACAATGTGTATCATTTCCCAAATTCAGTAGAAGTAGTGAATTTTTTAAACAGAGGAATATTAATACCCGCAAAGGTAACAGGTGAAAATAGCCTTGAAAATGAGGATCTTGGAACAATTAAGGGCAATTTTATAAAGCACTATCCCAAGGGATCGAATGTAAAATTATTATTACAACCGGAAGATCTTGAGCATGATGATAAAAGCAATTTAAAATTAGAAGTAGTCGATAGAAAATTTAGAGGTACTAATTTTATTTACACACTGAAAACTTTAAGCAATTTGCTTATTCCAGTTTTTGTGCATTCACATCATATACATCAGCATGAAGTAGATGAAAAATTTGGAATTAAAAGACCTATACATATTGATCATATAGTTTGCTTTTAAATTTATTTTAATATAATAATCTTTTTAACAGGGGTGTCTTAACAGACTGAGAATAAACCCTAATAACCTGTCCGGTAATTCAGAAAGGGAGAGATGGATACATTAAATTCAGTTAGTCAACCGACTTCATTAATTCTAATAGTAGCAATAAGTTTAATTTTTACTCTTGTGGGAATAAAGTATTCACAAAAGTACAAGGGATTACAAAATTACTTAACAGCCGGGAGAAAGATAGGATTTTTTTCCCTTTCGACAAGTTTAGTAGCTTCTTCATTAGGAGCATGGGTGCTTTTTGGACCAGCATCTGCTGCCACATGGGGTGGCATAGGGGCAGTAATCGGCTATTCTTTAGGTACAGCCTTTCCTATGTTTTTTTTATTTTTCTTAGGTGAAAAAATAAGAAAAGAATTTCCAAAAGGATCAACTTTAATTGAATTTTTAAGAATAAGATTTGGAAAAAGCTTATTCAAATTAGTTTTACTTATAAGTATATTTTATATGTTTATATTTTTATGTGCTGAAGTTACGGCAATAGCAATGTTAATTAATTATATTTCAGGAACAGCATTATGGTTAACAGCAGCTGTAGTTTTAATTGGAACTCTAACCTACACTCTGTATGGTGGGTTGAGAGCATCAATTTTTACAGATACTATTCAACTGATGGTAATTATTGTTATAATTTTATTTTCGATCATTTATTTATTTAATTCAGCAGATATTCAATTTTCATTCGAATTTATCAAAGAAAAAAAACCTGAATTACTAAGTAGTAGTTATTTACCCAGTTATACTGCTGGTATCACTTTTTTTATTGCAGTAGCAGCCACAAATCTTTTTCATCAAGGTAACTGGCAAAGGGTGTATGCAGCAAAAAACAGCAATATTTTAAAAAAAAGTTTAATAACTTCTTTTATAATAATTATCCCATTTGTATTTTTTATGGGTTTCAGTGGTTTAATTGCAGTATCAGAAAACCCAAAAGTCATACCTGATTTAAGTTTTTTTTATTTATTATTAAAGAATCAAAAAGAATACTTATTTATCATTGTAATAATTTTAGGTATTTCGTTAACAATTAGTACGATTGATACTCTGATTAATGCAATATCAAGTCTAATAATTGTCGATGGCAAAGCATTATTCAATATTAAAAAACAGAATAATTTTTTTAAAATTTCAAAGTATTTTATAATAATATTATCAATTGCTTCATTTTTAATAGCATCAAAAGGTTTTAGTGTTTTGTATTTATTTTTATTAGCTGACTTATTATGCTGCTCATTTGTTTTGACAGTTTTTTATAGTTTTTATAATAAAAAGTTGAATGAAAAAACTGCATATATATCAATACTTTTAGGACTTTTTTTCGGTATTTTGATATTTCCATCTCCTAATTTTTCAACAAGTTTATTAGTAGGAATTATGCTACCGGCAGATTACTTTCCTGAATTTATCAATCAATCTCTCTTGTTTGTGTCATTTTTAACAGCTACAGTCTTACCTGCAATTGTTATAATGATTTATGATTCCTTTAAAAGACGATAATCCTACTTCGGGTAAGCCAACTACAACTTATTTTATAATTGGTTTGTGCATATTAATTTTTTTAATACAATTAAGCTCTGAAACTTATAGAACAGGACAATTATTTTATTCTTATGGATTAATTCCTTCAGTTTTAATGGGCGTAAATCAATTGCCAATGGATTTATATGTTGTACCGGGTTGGGTAACTATTTTTACTTCTATGTTTATGCACGGAGGTTTTATGCACTTAATAGGAAATATGCTTTATATGTGGATCTTTGCAGATAATATAGAGGACTCATTGGGAGCAAAAAAATTTATTATATTTTATTTATTATGTGGAATAGGTGCCGCGATGTCCCAAGTTTTAATGGATATAAATTCACAAATACCAATGGTAGGCGCGAGTGGAGCTATAGGTGGAATTCTTGGAGCATATTTAATTAACTACCCTAAAGCAAAAGTATTAGTTTTAATTCCTTTTGGTTTCTTTAGTCAATTGATTAAAATAAAAGCTATTTATGTTTTAGGATTTTGGTTTATTTTACAATTTATAAATTCTAGTACTGCTTCAGCACAAGGTGGCGGAGTAGCATATGCCGCCCATATCGGTGGTTTTATTTCTGGTGTTATTTTGATATTATTTTTTAATAAAAAAAATAAAAAAACAAAAAAAATTATTAAAGGACCTTGGGGTTAATGAATTATTTGATTCCATTTTTAATTTTAATAACTATAGTGGTATTTATTCACGAATATGGCCATTATTATTTTGCTAGAAAATTTGGCGTTGGTGTTACTGATTTCTCAATAGGTTTTGGCAAAGAAATATTTGGTTGGAATGATAAGTCTGGAACTAGGTGGAAATTTTGTTTAATCCCGTTAGGAGGATATGTCAAATTTTTTGGAGATAGAAATGTATTTAGCCAAGCAGAGCAAGAAGAAGTAATAAAAAAATATAGTGAATCTGATCAAAAAAAATTATTTATTTTAAAACCCCTTTACCAAAGAGCTATAATAGTTGCAGCAGGACCTTTAGCCAACTATTTATTGGCGATTTTAATTTTCACCTTTATTTTTATGTATAATGGTAAAGATATTACCCCCTCTATTATCACCAAAGTTCAAGAAAGAAGTCCAGCTTATGAAGCTGGCTTAAAAGCCAATGATAAAATATATTCAATTAATAATAAAAAAATTGAAAGTATTTTTGAAATTTCTACCATCATAGCTTCATCAACTAAAAATACGATTGAAATTACTGTTATCCGAAATAGCAATAAAATTAATTTTTTAGTTACACCTAAAACAATCAAAGACAAAGATGCTTTAGGCAATAATGTAAATAAAAAAATAATCGGAATTCAATTGTCACCAGCGAATAATGAGTTTGAAAAAAGAAAATTAGGAATTACTAAATCTTTTATTTATTCTCTAAAAGAAATTTGGTTCGTTAGCATTACTTCCTTAAAGTATTTAGGAAGCATGATTATGGGCAATGCAGATGTATCTCAATTAGGTGGACCCATTAAAATAGCCAAAATTACTGGCCAGGTAGCTGAATATGGAATTATTCCCTTTTTAAATATTATGGCCTACATATCGGTTAGTTTAGGTTTAATTAACTTGTTCCCTATTCCTATGTTAGATGGAGGTCATCTAATGTTCTATTTTTTTGAAAAAATATTAGGAAGGCCATTAACTCAAAAAACTCAAGAATTTTTTTTTCGAATCGGTCTTTCTGTGTTGATTTTTTTGATGTTTTTCGTAACTTTTAACGATATTAAAGATTTAGCCTTATTTTAATGGACATTTTATTAAGATGTCAAAAACTGTAAAAAGCTAATAAAATTAACGCTTTTTTGACCTTATACAATATATTGTAATAAAATATTTTATACACACAAAAAGTTGTTGATTTCCTTAGTTTTTATGAGAGAACTAAATAATCAATGAAAAAGGGGCTAAAATGAACAAAAAACAGTTAATTAACAAGATTGCTGCTTCAATGAACCAAAGTAAAGCTGATGCAGAGCGTACTTTTGACGGAATAACTGAAATTATTCTGAGCTGTCTCAAAAACGACGAAGCAGTAAAAATTGCTGGTTTTGGAACATATAAAGTTGCCAAAAGAAAAGCTAGGGTTGGAAGAAATCCTAGAACTGGTGAACAAATCCAAATAGCTGCTTCACAAAAAGTGAAGTTTTTACCGGCAAAAGCACTTAAGGAAATGTTTAATAAATAGTATCTAAGCAGCCTTTACTTAATAAATTAGTATTTTTTAGTAAAGGCTGTTTTTTTATATAAAATATACTAATAATTTTTACTATCATTCCAGGCCTTTTCCCAATCAAAATTTGGTGAAATTCCGTAAATAGAGTTAATGTTAGTACAATGCATGGCAATAGAAGGCATAGGTGACAGACAGTATTCCTCTTTATAAATTTGATGCAAAGGTAATTCGAAAGGATAGTGTTCAAATTCACACATAGACACGAATTTGTCCCAGTAAGTATCAACAATCTTTTTACTTGTCAAAAAACTTACCAAGGTTTCACCAACTCTTCGCCAATGTTTATTATGACCCAGAAATATTTCAGTCGCATCTAATTTACTATAAAGATAGGGGTAATCAGCAGGACAAAGTATAATCTCCTTTTTAATCAAAGACGAAATTTTTTCATAAGTATAAATCATTTCAGAAATGGAGTCTTCTTCATGAATGTAATCATCTTCAATAAAATAGATAATATCTTTGCATTGGTCATTAGCTATTTGTAGTGATTTACGTATATTAGACATATTTGAAATTTGATTTTCTGTAACAGGATTACCCTCTGCATTTTTTTTATTGATTCTATTCTTAAATTCATTGATATCAAGATCAACAAACTCATTATTAATTTTGGATTTATTTAATTGTTTTTTTATTAACTCTTTATTGATATGGGGCGATATGTGATCTACGACGATAATTTTAAAATTTATTTTAGAAAATGCTAAACTTGCTTTATCAATTGATTTAAGAATTGAATTTAAAGATCTTAAGGTATATTCAATTTTATCTTTATTAAACAATCTTTGTTTATTTTGTGTCAGCATATTTACTTTAGTACATGATCTAAATAAAATTGTGAAATCCGTAATTTTTCTTGTAATTTTAATTTCTCCAGTAGGTATTACGATTGATTTTTTTCCTTGTATACTTAAATTTTCATTTAACTTTTTACTTAATGTTGGAACATAAAATTGATTTTGATCAATAATTTCATAACCTAAAACTCGACAAATTTTTATAAATATTTTTTTAAAAAAATTAGCTTTAAATTTTGATTCAATTTTTTTCATTGTTTTTTAGCCTCATTTATAACAAACTCCAAACGATCTTGTCCCCAAAAAACTTTATTATTAACAATAAAAGACGGGACACCAAAAATACCTTTATCAATCGCTTCATCAGTAAATTTTTTAAGATTTTCTTTAATACTTGATTCCTGAATCTTTTGAAAAAAAATTTTAGGATTTATATCTAAATTTTTTAATATCTTTTCAATAACCGTATTGTCGTTGAGATTAAGTCCATCTTTCCAAATAGCATCAAAAAAAAAATTAACAAAAGATGTATCAATTTTTTCTAACTTAGCATAAATAGCACCTCTCATGAGAGGTAAGGTTTGTATTGGAAAATAGGAATTAAATTTAAAATCAGTATTATTTTTTTCTGCCCAAAGTTTACAATCTCTAATCATAAATTTTGCTTTAGAAGGGTAGAAAGCTGGCTCCTTGATTCCAAGAATATGAAGCATCCCCCCTAAAAAAACTGGCATATACTTTATTTTAATTTTATAGTTAGTTTCAATTTTTTTTATTTCTTTGTGCGCCAGGTACGAATAAGGACTTGAAAAATCAAAGTAAAATTCAAAAGGTTTAATCATTAAAATTTATTTTTTTAGAATAAAATATTCTTATTACCCAATACAATATTAAACCTACAGGACCAGTTAAATATATTAAAATTAAAGGTACTGACGTTAATCCTCTAGAAATATTGTATTTAACTGCATCGCGAGACACCCACGAACCTAAAAAAAGATTTATTGCTAAAAAATGTAACCAAAATACCAACAAAATGTTTTCATTAGAAAACAATGCGTAAAGATTATCTAAACCTAGATAAAGTTGAAAATTTTCTAAAATTGAATATTCCATTAAAATAGTCTGATAAATAACGAATCCGTAAGCTATTGCCAAAATTAATGGTGCAATAATTGAATTTACAAATATTTGGCTAATTTTTGTATTGGGAAAAAAAATTAAAATTAACCAAAACGGTATAACCCCAAAGGTAGACCAGGTGTATATAACTTCAAAAGTAAAGTAATCTTGAATATTTAATAACATATAGATCTGTTATATTATATTATTCCAGTGAATCCTATTAGCAAAAAAAAAAATTTAGATGAGGTTGTAGAAAACCTGAGAGAATTATCTTATTCATATTTGGAAAAATACAGTCCAACAAAACAGCAATTACGAACATATCTTTTTAAAAAAATAATAATAAAAAAAAAGTTATTAAACGAAAAAAGGGACATTTTAAATTTAATAGATTTAGTAATTCAAAATTTAGAAAATAATAATTTGATTAGTGATAAACACTATTCAGATTCTCAAAGCAAGAATTACTTACGGAGAGGTTATTCCATTAATAAAATTCGATACACTTTAATAAAAAAAGGGATTAATAATAATTATATAGAACAAAGCATTTCAAAAATTAAAGAAAAAAATTTTAATCCTGATTTTTTTTCTGCCTTAAAGCTTTGTAAAAAAAGAAAAATAGGACCCAATAGAGAAGAAGGTAATAGAAAATTATTTTATAAAAAAGATATGGGTATATTAGCGAGATCAGGTTTTAGTTTTGAAATATCTAAATCTGTATTAAATTTATCAAAAATAGACTTTTATAAATTTATAAAACTTCAATAATTTATTTTTTTTTCTTTTCATTTAAATAAAAGTTTATTCTTTTTTTAATTAAATTTCTAACTATTGCAAAAACTATAATTCCAAATATAGATACTGATATTATTATTATAGCAATAGTTTTAAACATTTATAATTCCAATTCTTCTGATCTCTTTACTAGTAAAGATAAATTTCTAAAATCTTTTTTACCATAGTTAAATTTTTTTCCTTCTAGTGTTGTTACCGATCCTCCAGCGTGTTCTACTATTGCATGACCCGCTGCAATATCCCATTCGCTTGCCCTTGGATGGCTCGCGTACAAATCAAATTCACCCGCTGCTATAACACAAAACTTATAAGAGCTTCTCATATCTGTTAATTTCTTTACATTAAATTTTTTATGTATCGTAACTATTTCCTCGATCGGTTTTGAAGAATTTGATACTGCTAGCACCTCTCCCCTTTTTGTTTTTTTTTTGCACTCTATTTTAAATTTATTATCTTTATTTATTTCAAATGCGTGCCCCTTTCCATATGAATAGAATAATCTTTTTTTTCCTGGGGCATTAATTATCCCCAAAACTGGATTTAAATTAATAATTAATGCTGCGTTTAAAGTAAATTCATCTCTATTATTGATATAATCTTTTGTTCCATCAATTGGATCGATTAACCAAAAATCTCTAGAATCATTTTGTTTTCTTACATCAACTGTTTCCTCAGATATGATCGGAATGTTTGGCGTAATAGATTCTATTTTTTCGACCAGCAAGTTGTTTACCTCGATATCACCATTTGTAACTGGTGTATTATCTTCCTTTATAGTTGTTTTGAGGCCTTTATCTCGTAAATCTAATGATTTTTGTCCCGCGTAACGAAACGTATCTAATAGACTTTCAGCAAAAGTTTTTAATTCATTAATATTCAATTTTTTATTCTATTAAGTGTGACTTTAGCAATATTTATAACTTGTTTTCCTTTGTTTTCAAAGTTAACTGTCACTTTATTTTTTATTATTGATTGAATTTGACCTATTCCCCAATCTTTATTTTTAGGGTTAATTACGAAGTCACCAGGTTCAAAATCTTTAATCATTTATGAAAAATAGTATATAATTATATTAAAAAATATTTAACTAAATGCATTTAAAAAATACAAATTCTTTAAAAATAGATAAACCAAAAAAAGACATTAATGTTGTGGTTGCAATGTCTGGGGGTGTGGATTCATCAACTGTAGCAGGTTTAATGAAAAGAGAAGGGTATAACGTAATCGGTGTTACCTTAAAACTTTATGATGATAGCAAAACTTCTGTAAAATCAAGACAATGTTGTGCAGGCCAAGATATAAATGACGCAAAAAGGGTTGCAGACCAGTTAAATATTCCTCACAAAATTTTATACTATCAAAAAAAGTTTAAAAATGACGTTATTGATAACTTTGTAAATAGCTATATGGCAGGCGAAACTCCTATACCATGTGTACAATGCAATCAAACTGTAAAATTTAGAGATCTTTACAAATATTCGAAGGAATTAAAAGCTGACGCCCTTGTCACTGGACACTATGTTTATTGTGTGGAAAACAAAGGTAATACTGAGATGTATCGTGCTAAGGATCAAGATAGGGATCAAAGTTATTTTTTATTTAATACTTCGCAAGAGCAACTAAATTTTTTAAGATTTCCACTTGGGATATATACTAAAAATGAAACAAGAAAAATTGCTCAAGAGTTGAAATTAAATGTTTCTGACAAACCTGATAGTCAGGACATTTGTTTCGTACCAAATGGTGATTACGCTTCAGTAATTAGAAAATTTAAACCAGAGTCATTTAAAAACGGAAATATTAAAAATTTAGATGGCAAAATATTAGGAAAACACGAAGGGATAATAAATTTTACAATTGGACAAAGAAAAGGAATAAAAATCGCAGACAAGGAACCGTTGTATGTAATAAAAATAGACGCTAAAGAAAATGAGATAATTGTAGGACCGAAATCAGAATTGGGAATTAAAAATATTAAACTTAGAAATTTAAATATTTTGTGCAAAAATTTAGAACAATACAATTCCGATTTATTTGTAAAAGTCAGATCTACTGGAAAGTTGCTTAAGGCTAAAATTAAGATAAAAGATAATAAAGCAGAGGTTGAATTAGAAAATAAAGAAATGGGTATTTCCCCAGGACAAGCATGTGTTTTTTATTTAAAAAATAACATAGGTGATAAAGTTTTGGGCGGCGGATGGATTGATCAAAATTTTTTTTAAAAGACTTTTTCACACAATTAACACAACTCATGCTATATTATTAAATAACAACCATTAAGTGATGGTTAATTTTTTTTGTTTATGTTTAAATGAAATTAATTAAGAGGCAACTCTTAACTGGCCAGTTGAGGAAAAACCGAGAGGTTCAAGCTCAACGGGCAGAAAGCCCTACAGAGTAGCGCTAAACATGGTGGGGCGGAGGCTTGGCGGTAGCGCATACAACGACGAGCCAAAACTTTAGTTCATGCACCTTCGGGTGTGTGAACAGGGGTTTTTCTCCAAAGAAAATAACTTAAAATATAGAAACTAATTATAGCAACAAAATAGTTCCACTCTAGTGCGTGCTTAAATTCAACATAACCTGAAGAGACCAAAATAGGAGAGCTAGCTAGTGCTACAGTTGTTAAAATTACAATTAGTATAGTTTTTATTACTAATACTTTCTTTGAAATAATATTACTTATTTTATTCTTAACTTTTAGTAAATTTGCAACCAAAAACCCTTGCGCACATAACTCAAAAATAACAAATGATAATATGATGAATCTTCTAAAAAATTTATATAAAGAATTATCAAACTTTATTCCAAGAAATATTGAGTGCAAGATTAAAAAAATTGCTGAAACTACACCAAAGAATAAAAAATATTTATTGTATTTAAAGCTTGGTTCAATTTTTTTCATCAACGCTGCATTATTTTTCCAATAAATTATCAACAAAACTGACGTTATAATCATTACTGGTTTAAATATTAAATATGTAGGAAATATCCTTGCAGTCCTACTAATTGAAGTGCCGCCATCAATGTAGGGAATAGTAAAACCTATACCTCCTGCTGGTGGTAATATTTCATGAAAATTAACTACGATTATTAAACATAAATTTACCGCAATAATAGGCAGTATAAAAATGAAAATACTTAATTTTCTAATTCTTTTTATATTCTCAGTCACTTAAACTTATTTTTTCTTGTTTTTTTTACGAGCTCTTCTTTTTTTTGAACCCATTTTTCTTCTACCTCTGTGTTTTTTTGGATAACCCATAGATATATATACTCCTTAATAATAATTAAACTAATTGACCTTATTGAGGGGATATAGCATTCTCCAATTCTGTTATCAAATATTTTATGGCAAAATCTGTTAAAACATATTTAAAAACTGCTGCAAAAGATTATACAGCGAGATCAGTTAATCCACCGGTAGTTCGTGCTTCAACGATATTGTTTAAAACAATGCAGGAACTAAGAAAACATCAAAAAGATATAGCAAAAAAAAAAGATGTTGAGCACTGGGACTATGGAAGACAAGGTACACAAACAACAGTTCAGTTGCAAAAAATACTAAGGGGATTGGAGGGGGCCTATCAAGTATTTTTAACGCCAACAGGTTTTGCTGCAGTTGCGCTTTCAATAATGAGTATTTGTAGACCTGGAGATGAAATATTAATTTCAGATGGAGTTTACAGACCAACTCAAAAACTTACAGATGATTTATTAAAAGAATTTAAAATAAAAGCTGTTTGGTATAACCCAAATAGTTTTCAAGATTTTAAAAATAAAGTTACAAAAAAAACTAAACTTATTTATGTTGAGAATCCTGGAAGCAATACTTTCGAAATGAATGACTTAGGAAAAATAGTTTCTTTAGCGAAAAGTAAAAATATACTGAGTGCAATCGATAATACTTGGGCTACAGCATACTTTTTTAAACCACTTAAATTAGGTTTTGATATATCAATAACATCAGCCACTAAATATTATTCAGGCCATTCAGATGTAATGGCAGGAACAGTTGCAGTTAATAAAAAGGCTTACGAAAAAGTTTGGTGGTATAATCACGTATCTGGTTATAGATTATCATCCGACGATGCTTATTTAATTATAAGAGGTTTAAGAACTTTAGATCTAAGATTGGATAAACATCAAGAAAATACAAAAAAAATTATTAATTTTTTAAAATCTCAAAAGAAAATACATAAAATATTATATCCTTACAAAACCTCTTCAAGAGAATTTAAATTATTAAAAAAATATTACAAAGGTGCTTCTGGCTTATTAAGCTTGATAATAAAAAGCAAAAGTAAAAATTCTGTTTATAAGTTTGTAAATTCGTTAGAACTTTTTGGCATAGGATATAGTTGGGGCGGTTTTGAAAGTCTTGCTGTATATACTGACCCAATAGAATTAGGTACGAGACGTTATTTTAAATTAGAAAAAAATGAACACCTAGTTCGTTTACATATCGGATTAGAAGATACAAAAGATTTAATTGAAGATTTAAAAAGGTCTTTAAAATTTGTTAAATGATAAAAGAAAAGTTTTTTCCAAGTAGCACAGCTATTTTTACACTTATTTCTGCATGTTTAATAGTTGCAATATTTATGGGACTTCGCATGGTCTTTGGAATGTTTACAGATTTTTTTGTAAAAGATTTACAGTGTACAATCACAGAGTTTGGTTTGGCAATTGGATTACAAATGTTGATGTGGGGTATGTTCGCACCAGTCTTTGGTGCATTAGCAGATAAAATTGGAAGTGCAAAAACGACAATAATTGCATCTGGTTTTGTAGCATTAGGAATTTATTTACTTTATTCGGGACCAAATACAGGAATATTTTTTCAAATTAACCTTGGTTTATTAATTGGAATTGGTTTAGGAGGGACAGCAATAAGTGTCCAGATCGCTGCGGTTGGAAAACATTTTCCAAATAAAACTAGAGGAATGGCCATAGGTATTGTCGTTGCTATGGCATCAATTGGTTATTTTTTTTCTCCTATATATACAAAATTTGCTTTAACTAATTTTGGTTGGGAAAAAACATTAAATACATATTTGTACTTTGTTGTATTTGGAATAATTGCTGCAATCTTTCTGCGCGAAGTTAAGAAAGAAAAGAATATAAACGAAAGTACTAAGGCAGACCACCAAACTCTTGCTGAAGCAGTAAAAGAAGCATTTAATCATAAAGGTTTTGTACTTTTAACACTTGGTTTTTTTGTATGTGGCTTTAATATAACTTTAGTTTCAGCACACATACCCAGTTATATCCAAGAACGTGGCTTTGAAGTATGGACAGCTGCAGCAATTTTATCTTTGATAGGTCTTTTTAATGTTTTTGGAACATTAACATTTGGCTATTTATCAGGAAAATATAGTAAAAAAATACTATTGAGCATTTTATATTTTGCTCGTGGAATTGTGCTAATTTTATTTCTAATTCTTCCTACATCAACTTACGTAGCGATAGGTTTTGGAGTGCTTTACGGATATCTTTGGCTGGCAACTATTCCACCAACAAATGGTATCATTTCGCAAATTTTTGGAACAAAATATTTAGCAACTTTATACGGAATAGTTTTCTTTAGTCATCAAATTGGATCTTTTTTAGGTGCTTATTTAGGTGGATATTTTTATGATGAATATGGATCATTTGATTACGCTTGGTATCTATCAATAGTGCTTTCTTTTTTTGCAGCATTAGTACATCTACCAATAGATGAAAAACCATTACCTCGATTAGCAAATGCATAATAATTTATGAAAAAGATACTTATTATGGGATTACCCGGCTCAGGAAAAACAACTTTAGCTTCAGAGTTAGTTCCTTTATTAAAAGCAAAATGGATTAATAATGACAACGTAAGAAAAGATGCAAACGATTGGGATTTTTCAGAAGAAGGAAGGTTAAGACAAGCAAAAAGAATGAGTGATATAGCCGATAAACATAAACTAAAAGGAAGTTATGTTGTTTGTGATTTTATATGTCCAACACCTAAAGCAAGGGATTTATTCAACGCCGATTTTACGATATGGGTAGACACAATAAAAAAAGGTAGATTTGATGATACAAATGAAATGTTTATAAAACCTAAAAAATTTGATTTCCATGTAACAACCCAAGATGCTAAAGTTTGGGCAACAAAAATAGCGGAGAAAATAAAATAATGTCTTACGTATGGGATAATAAAAAACCTACTGCGCAAATGCTTGGTAGATGGCAACCTTTTCATGATGGCCATTACGCATTATTTGAAGAAATAATTAAAAAAACTGGGCAGGTTTGTATCCAAATTCGAGATGTTCAGGGCGTTGATGACAATCCTTTTGATTTTGAAACAGTTAAAAAGAATATAGAAGAAAGATTAAATCCAAAATATAAAGGTAGATTTAAAATTATGTTAGTGCCCAATATAACTAATATTTGTTATGGTAGAGGGGTTGGTTATAAAATAGAAGAAATAATTATGCCTGAAGAAATACAAAAAATTTCAGCTACAAAAATCAGAGCAAAAATGAGAGAAGAAGGAAAGTTAAAATAAAAATTACAACTTAAAGTTGATTAAAATTTTGTGATCAACATTAATCTTTCTTGATTAAATATATGAAAAGGATAAAGATCTAACAAAATATATATGGAGGAAAATATGTTTTCAAAAAAACTAAACGAAAAATTAGACAAGTACCACTTACTAAATCATCCATTTTATAAATCATGGAATGAAGGAAAGTTAACAAGAGAAATAATCAAGGATTATGCGGAACAATATTATCAGCATGTTAAAGCATTTCCTCGTTATATAAGTGCAACACATTCTTTATGTGAAGATTTAAACAAAAGAAAAATTTTACTTGAAAATCTACAAGATGAAGAAAAAAGCGGAGCTGATCATCCTATGCTATGGAAAAATTTTGCAATAGCTATTGGAGCTGATAGTGAAAAAATTGAAAGTGTTAAAAAAGAAAATTTTACCACAGAGTTAATTGAAAATTTTTTCAAAAATGGAAGATCAAGTTATGCTGAAGGCTTAGCTTCACTTTACACTTATGAAAGGCAGATTCCAGAAATTGCTGAAACAAAAATTAGAGGTTTAAAGAAACATTATGGGGTTACTTCTGAAAAAGGACTAAAGTTTTTTGAAGTTCATAAAGCAGCTGATGTCTATCATAGAGAAGCTTGCGAAAAGTTACTTGATGACTTATCTCCAGAAGAGCAGAAAAAAGCAGAAATCTCAGCATTATCTACAGCAAAGTATTTGTGGAATTTTTTGTCAGGCATTGCTGAAAAGCATAATATGCCGCGACACGTTGCTGCTTAATTAAATAGGCATTATAAGTTATAAAATTATAGACGGTTCTTAAAAGAACTGTCTATAATTGGTTTTAAATAGGAGAAAAATTTGATTACGACCAATCCATTTTCAACACTTTCAGAAACCATACCGGGTATTGCAATGCAATCCTTTGTTATAATAATGGCTCTACTCGTCATTATAGGAACTTTGGTAGATATAATTCATAAGAAAAATGTTAAGTACTTTTTTGAAAATGCAAAAAAAGCAAAAAAATCTGCTACTAGAGAAATAGGTACTGGTGAAAGATTTTCTATAATAGCTAAAACCGTCGTTTATGATATTGGTACTACTTCAGAGTTAGGTGCAGGAAAAAGAAGAGCGGCACATTTATTAGGAATGTACGGAACTATTTTGTTTTGGGTAGCATCAGTTGTTATGATTTTTTGTTATTCCTCTTCATCATCTACTACTCCAGTGGCTTGGCCTATAATTTGGCATATTGGTGCCCTTATGACCGTTCTTGGAGGATGTTGGTTTTGGTTTTTCTTAAGAGTTGATGTTTATTCAGAAGCACAGCCTTGGTACAGAATTATTAAGGCAGATTTATTTGTACTTGCACTCATCGCTACATCTTTATTTGGATTAATTTGGTCTTACTTACAATTTTTAAATTTAAACGATAGATGGGACGATAAAGTATTTTTAGTTTTATATATTTTTTCAAATCTTGCTTTGTTCGGTGGTGTGTATTGGTCGAAGTTTGCGCATATGTTTTATAAACCCGGAGCCGCTTTACAAAAAAATTTAGCTGAAGCAGATGGATCTAGGGATAATTTGCCACCTGAATCAGATGCTCCTGAAAAATTTGGTTTAGGGATTAAGCGTGAGGCACCAAAGCACTATTAATACGATAAAGAAAGGAATAAGATAAATTATGTCAACTTTTGTATACATGACCAGATGCGATGGATGCGGTCACTGTGTAGATATATGTCCATCAGACATCATGCATATCGACGAAACTATTAGGAGGGCTAAAAATATTGAACCTAATTTTTGTTGGGAATGTTATTCATGTGTAAAAGCATGTCCTAATCACGCTATTGATGTTCGGGGCTATGCAGATTTTGCTCCAATGGGACATAGCGTAAGAGTAAGGCGTGAAGAAGAAAAAGGAACAATATCTTGGAAAATAAAATTTAGAAATGGCACTGTCAAAGATTTCATTTCACCAATAACAACTAAACCGTGGGGAAAATTTATTCCAAAGTTAGCTGAGGGAGATAAACCAAATCAAGGCGAAATAAATTCTCAAATTCTGTATTCTGAGCCAAAAGGATTAAATACAAACAAAGATTTACCTAAAGTAGAAAAAAGTTCATTTAAAAAAGGAGTCTATTATTAATGGCTAGAAAAACTATTTTTGAAGATTGTGATGTTTTAGTAGTCGGTGGAGGTATGGCTGGTACTGGAGCTGCATTTGAAGCTAGACATTGGGGTAGAGATTTAAAAATAATTTGTGTTGAAAAAGCAAACATAGATAGAAGCGGCGCTGTAGCTCAAGGGTTATACGCAATCAATTGCTATATGGGAATGCAATGGGGAGAAAATATGCCCGAGGATCATGTGCGTTATGCTAGGAACGATCTAATGGGACTTGTTAGAGAAGACCTAGGTTACGATATGGCTAGACATGTGGATTCAACTGTACACATGTTTGATGAATGGGGTTTACCAATGATGAGAAATAAAGAAACAGGTAGATACCAAAGAGAAGGCAAATGGCAAATAATGATACATGGCGAAAGTTATAAACCGATTGTTGCAGAGGCTGCAAAAAAATCAGCAGATAAAATTTACAACAGAATAATGATTACTCATCTTTTAAAAGATGAAAGTAAAGAAAATAGAATTGGTGGAGCTGTGGGTTTTAACATGAGAACTGGTGATTATTATGTTTTTAAAGCAAAGACCGTAATAGTAGCTGCTGGCGGGGCTTCACATATTTTTAAGCCAAGAGCTGTGGGCGAAGGAATGGGAAGAACATGGTATGCCCCGTGGAGTAACGGATCTGCATATGCCTTACCAATTGAAGTCGGAGCCAAAATGACTCAAATGGAAAATAGAATTGTTTTATGTAGATTTAAAGATGGCTATGGTCCGGTCGGAGCATATTTTTTACACTTAAAAACATACACTCAAAATGCAAACGGCGAAAATTATGAAAAAAAATGGTATGAAGAAACAAAAAAACTTGTAGGCGAATATATTGATCATCATCCTGTACCAACTTGTTTAAGAAATCACGCATTTATAAAAGAAGTAGCAGCAGGTGGTGGACCTATTCATATGGTTACAAAAGAAGCTTTCCAAGATCCACATCTTGAAACAGTAGGTTGGGAAAACTTTTTAGGTATGACAGTTGGTCAAGCAGTAGTTTGGGCTTCACAAAATATTGACCCTAAATATACGAACCCAGAATTAACTACCTCAGAACCTTATGTTATGGGATCACATGCTACTTGTTCAGGCGCTTGGGTTAGCGGTCCTGAAGATATTGCTCCAGATGATTATTTTTGGGGTTATAACAGAATGACTTCAATAGATGGTTTGTTTGGTGCCGGAGACACTGTAGGAGGAAGTGCTCATAAATTTTCATCAGGTTCATTCACCGAAGGAAGATTAGCTGCCAAAGCTGCCGTTAAGTATATTCAAGATAAAAAAGCAAATGGAATTGAGGTATCTGAAAAACAATATCAAAATTTAAAAGAAGTAATTTATAAACCAATGGAAAATTATACTGTTGGTAGAAATGAAATTACCGGAGGTACAGTTTCTCCTAGCTATATTTCACCAATTCAAGGTCTGCAAAGATTACAAAAGATTATGGATGAATATTGTGGTGGTATTACTAATAATTATATGACAAATGAAAATTTATTAAAAAGAGGTTTAGAATTATTAGATTGGTTACAAGAGGATTTAGAAAATGTTGGTGCGGAAGATTATCATCAATTGATGAGAGCATGGGAACTTAAACACCGAACAATAACCTCACAATGTGTTACTGAGCATACTTTGTATAGAAAAGAGACACGTTGGCCAGGATATTATTATAGAGGTGATCATATGAAACTTGATGATGAGAATTGGCACTGCTTAACTGTATCACAGAGAGACCAAGAAAGCGGTAAATTTTCAATGGAGAAAAAACCAGTTTATCATATAGTTGATGATAAAGAAAAAAAGAAAGCTTCTTAAATTTTATTTTAAATAAATGAGTCTTTTAGAAAAGTCTGATGAGGAAATCATTAAAATTGCTGATCCTATTTGGCAAAATTTAGTAAGATCATCAAATATTAAAGACTACGGTAGTTTTACTAAAGATCTTTCATCTCAAATGCTATATGGGGCAAATGAAGTAGAGCTAGGCAAGCAGTGGGCAAGTAACGAGCTGATATCCAGTCTTTCCGAAGGCTGTAAGGCGATCGGTTGTCTTAGAAGAGGTCTTTTTATTACAGTTTTGTACAAACAAACTAGCACAAAAATTCCAGGGGATTTCCTGGGTCGCTTAGTACTTGGAGTTGAAGATGATGCCGTAAAAGTGTTTGGTGCGACAATCTTTTAACATTTTATTTCTAGTTAAAGTTATAAGTTTATGTTAGTACATTTTTTATGGGTGCCACAATTCAAAAATATGGAAAAATATTAAAAAATATTCCTCAGATCACATTAGCAAAGTCTTGGAAATTTGCACTTTATCTAACATTAATTTTATGTTGGGCTGTTATTCTTTTAGGCACTTTTAAACTACTTTAATAATAAATAAAACCTATTCTTTTAAAGATGATATTTTTTTTATATGAAAAGGTTTCGTTTCGCAACATCCGCCTAAAATTGTAGCTCCTTTTTTTTGCATTTTTTTTGAAAATTCTAAAAATTTTAAGTCTGTATACTCTTCTCTTGTTCCCAAAAAATTAACAGGATTTACTGCTACTTTGTCATCAGGAGATGAAAAACTTCGGGCTGGAAGCGGCTCTTCATTTTTCCAGAGATTCACTTTGAATCCAAAGGGTAAGTTTAATTGTTTAATTTCTTCAGTTGCTTTTTCCATTATTTCGGGTGATACACAAGCGCCAACTAAGCCTAACCAGTTGTTATTTTTGCATTTAAGTACGGTTTCACTTATACTTTCTCCTGAAGGAAGTGCACAATTTTTTTTAATATGAAGCCCAACCAATACAGGTAAATTAAGTTTTTCAGTTATATTTAATGCAATTTCGATTTCTCTGCTACTACACAAGACATCAAGATAAAAAAAATCTACAAATGGTCTTAGCAAGCTTGCTTGGTCAAAAAAACCTTTCTCAATAGTTTTTTTGTCTCTTGAGTCCAAAACATATGTATCATTTTGCGCTGGTAAGCTTCCTGCTACTAAAACATTTTTTTTAGAAAGCTCTTTAGCTTTTAGAGCAAGTTCCCCTGCTTTTTCATTGGCATAATTAAAGTGTTCTTCAACATTATTTTGTTTCATTCTAACACGTCTTGCTGCAAAATTATTTGTTACGATAACATCTGCTCCTGCATTAATATAATCCAAATGAGTTTCAATGATAAGATTGTGATATTTTTCTTCAATTAAAGCAGTTGCTGACCAAAGACTTCCTTTAGCACTTACTCCTTTTGATAACAGCGCTTGTCCCATGCCCCCATCTAATATTCTTAAATTTTTAAAATAATTTATATCCATAAAGCTTAAATTAAAATTTTAAACATCATTCTTATAGCAACAAATATTACTAGTATAGCAGTAATTAATGCCAAAATACGCGCAGGAAATATTTTTATGTTTAAGAAATTTCCAATTTGTCCACCTATTAAAACAATAACGAACAAGAACCAGTAATTTTGAATTTCATTTAAAATTTCATTTTTTGTTAATTGCCCAAATATTCCTGAGATTGAATTTATTAGTATGAATAAAGATGCAGCTGTTATAATTTGTTTTGGAGTTGCAGCTCTAATTAAAAAAAGTATAGGGCTTAAAAAAATTCCTCCCCCTATGCCTACTACACCTGAAATAAATCCTAAAACTCCACCAATCATTACACCAATAATCATAGGAACTTTACGGTAACTCCCATTTTCATTGTCATAGGATTTAAAATTTATCAGTAATAAAAATCCTGCAAAAAGAAGAACTAAAAAAAGTAATATTTCGAAATTTTTTTCCTCTATAAGCATTGAGCCACCTACAAAAGCCATAGGTACGGACCCAATTAAAAAAGGAAGCAAAAGCTTAATATTTAAGTTTCCCGCTCTAATATAATTAAAACAATTTCCTGATACCACGATGATATTGCAGGTTAATGCTATTAATGGAAAAATAAAATAAGGTACTCCCCAAACTAAAAGTAAAGCTAAATATGTAGAACCACCCCCAAAACCTACACTAGAGTATAATATAGAGGTTATAAAAAATAATATTGATAATAATACCATGGTTAATTATCTTACATTGTAAAAATGAAAGTTAACATAGCACTTTTGACAGTTACGGATACCAGAACCCTTGATACTGATAAATCAGGGGCAATTCTAGTTAAAAAAATTGAAGAACAAAAGCACAAATTAATTGATAGAAAAATTGTAAAGGACGAGAAAGAAGAAATTAAAAAAATTTTATTTTCGTGGATAAAAAATAATGAACTTGATGTAATTATTACAACGGGAGGAACTGGTTTGACAGGTCGAGATATAACACCAGAGGCTTTAAAAGAAATAGCAGATAAAGAAATCCCAGGTTTTGGAGAACTTTTTAGAGAATTAAGTTATAAGACAGTCGGTACGTCTGCTATGCAATCTCGAGCATGTGCTGTATTAGCAAATGGGAAATATATTTTTGCATTGCCCGGATCATCTGGTGCTGTAAAAGATGCTTGGGATGGAATTTTAAAATATCAATTAGATATCAATCACAAGCCTTGCAACTTTGTTGAACTTTTTCCAAGACTTAAAGAGAAGTAATTTTCTTTTTAAGTAAAAAAGTTATTTTTTTTTCTTGAAAAATAATAAGACTAGAATCTTTTGTATTTAATATTATTGGTAAAAATAAGCCAAGACAGTACAAGAGTATAATACCAATTGAGGTAATTATTATTGCTCTGACTGGGTTTAATTTCATATATACATTATAATCTTTTTTTTGATTTATGGATACTTGCAAGACTTAAATTGTTGTAATTTGGGTCAATTTTATCCTTGTGTTTTAACCAAAACTTTAGGATATTGAATTTTAGATGAATCAAGAATTTTTAAATTTTGGTGAATACGGCCTCTTTATATGGCCAGCCTTTATATTTACTTTTATTTGCATTTATATTCTTTTCACTAAATCATTAAGAGAATATATTAAACAAGAAAAAATATATTTATTAGAAATTAATAAAATTCAACAAGTAAAAATTAAAGATATTAAACAAAGTCAAGACATAGAAGAAACTTTTACTGTTAGTTCAAATTCTTAATTATTTTAAATCTAAAATTAATTTATGTTGGGAAAAAAAGCAAAATTAAGACTTATTTTCTTAATCATAGTTTTACTGTTATCGACGGTGGTTATTTTTTTTGTTTTCCGTTCTCTTGAAAAAAATGTCGTTTATTTTTTTTCACCCACAGAAATAAAAACAAATGAAAATCTTAAATTAAATAAAAAAATTCGTATAGGCGGGTTAGTAAAAGAAAATTCCGTAACCAAAAACAATACTATAATTAATTTTATTATTACTGATTTAAAAAATGAAATTATAGTTACATACGAGGGTATTGTTCCCAATTTATTTTCTGAAGGCAAAGGTGTTGTGGCTGAGGGTAAATTAAGAGACAAAAAATTTTTTTTAGCTAATAAAATTTTAGCAAAACATGACGAAAATTATATGCCCCCAGAAGTAAAAGATGCTTTGGAAAAATGATAAAGTAAAATAACCATGTTTTAAATTTATATTATTAATGTAGAATATTTAATGCTTAAAAATATCTTTCCAAATAAAATTTTATCAATTGAAAATAAATTCATTTTTATTTTAATTTGTCTAATGTTAGTTGTTATTTTGATAGGTACAGCTTACGCTTTATTTTTTTCACCTCCAGATTATATACAAGGTGACTCGGTAAGAATTATGTATGTTCATGTACCTTCCTCATTAATATCTCTTGGATGTTTCGGTATTATGGGCATCGCTTCTATATTAAGCTTGATATTTAAAATTAAATTTTTACCATTTATTGCCAAAAGTTTAGCTCCAGCTGGTTTAATTTTTACAATTATTTCTATAGTTACCGGGTCTTTATGGGGAAAACCAACCTGGGGCACTTGGTGGGCCTGGGACGCTAGACTAACATCAATGTTAGTCTTATTAATTTTTTATATTCTTTATATTTTTTGTTGGAAATATATAGGTGATTTTAAAAAAGCTAATAAAATTTCATCAGTAATTGCTATAGTCGGCCTATTTAATTTGCCAATTATTAAATTTTCTGTTGATTGGTGGAATACTTTACATCAACCATCTAGCATTACGCTTACTTCCGCTCCTACTATTCATTACTCTATGTTAATACCTTTGATAATTATGATAGCAGGAATGTTTTTGTATACTTTGGTTATTTTTTTATTAAATTATAAGACAGAAATAATGAAACTTAAAATTGATAGCAAAAAAAATAGAAAATATTTATAATTTTTTAGATAATCTGCTAAACTTATAGATCACATAAATTCCGATTAAAAGAAAAGCTATTGGCAAAAACCAAAGCAAGTAAGTACTTTTATTTAAAGGAGGATTTAACAAAATAAAATCTCCATATCTAGCTGTTAAAAAATTATAAATTTCTTTTTTAGATTTACCTTCTTTTACTTTACTTCTTACAAGAATACGCAAATCTTTGGCCAATGTGGCATCAGAATCATCAATAGATTGATTTTGGCAAACCAAACATCTTATATTTTTAGTAATTTCACGAGCCAAGGTTTCTTGTTCTTTATTTTTTAGAAATTCTTCCGGTTCAACAGAATAAGTATAATTTGATAATAAAATAAGAATTATGAAGGAAAAAAACAAAGTAAAGTATTTTTTAATCATTTTTTTTAATTTCATTTATTTTTAAATTAATATTCTTTAGAATTTTTTTATTAATAGGACCAACATGACGAAATTGAATTTTTTTATTTGAATCAACTATAAATGTTTCAGGAATACCATAGACGCCCCACTCAATACCAATTTTTCCATTTTTATCTACTATTACATCGGAATAAGGATTACCTAATTCATTTAACCATTTAATCGTTTTTTTGGCGTCATCTTTGTAATTTATCCCAATTATTTCAATTTCCATTTTTTTTGACAATTCTTTAATATATTTGTGTTCATCTCTGCAAGGTTTACACCATGTTGCAAAAAAGTTTACCAAAGTAATTCTGTTGCTAAAATTTTCAGGAGATATAAAAATTTCATTTTTTGATAAATAATTTGTTTTAAACTCTGGTATTTTTTTATCTATTAAAACTGATGGAATCTCACTCGGGTCTCTATCAATTAGTAAAAGGTAAAAAAATATTGAAACAATAAATATAAAAATAAGCGACGGTATAGTTATAAAATTTATTTTCATATTAATAATTTTTAATTGTTTTTTTATTTTTTGTTACAGACAATAACCCGCCAATAAAAATAGTAATCGAACCAAGCCAAATCCAGATTACCAAAGGATTATGATATAATCTAACTACCCATCCATCATCTGAATTGCCCTCTCCCAAAACAAGATACAGGTCTCTGGATAGATTTGTATGTATTGACACTTCAGATGTGAATATTTGTGTTATTGGATACAATCTATTTTCTGGTTTCAAATTAGTTATAAATTTTCCATCGCTTTGAACTAAAAAATTACCCTGAATTGCTATATAATTTTGGCCAGAAATTTCTTTTATTTTGCTAAAAGTAACATTGTATTTGTTTATTTTGATTTCATCATTGATATTCATTCTAATAATTTTTTCTTCTTGCCACACGCTTGATCCTGTTGCACCTAAAATTAACAAACCTATTCCCAAATGCGCAATAGTCATCCCTATGGAGTAATTTGTATTTATTTTAAGAAATATTTTTGCAAATAAATAAATTAAAGTATTTGATATAATCCAGGATGCTAAAATTATTCCAATAATTCCAGCTAAACTATATTTTTCATATATATAAAAAAAAGTTATAGTAATAAAAAAAGTTAAAATTATTGGATAAATTGATTTTTTAAGTATTTTAAAAATATTATCTTTTTTCCAATACATAATTGGAGCAATTCCCATTACAATAATAGCTGGTATCATTATTGGAAGAACAATTGAATTATAATAAGGCTCTCCAACGGATATTTTATTTTTAAAAAAAACTTCTACAGCTAGAGGGTATATTGTTCCTAAAAAAACTGATGCACACAATATTATCATTATAATATTATTTAAAAGAATAGTTCCTTCTTTACTTGTCAAAGAAAAAAAATTATTTTTATTATAATTTTTTTCTTTTAATCCAAATAAAGCAAGAGAATAAATACCTAATAATGCTGTAAAACTTAAAATATAAATTCCTCTTGAAGGATCTAAAGCAAAAGTATGTACGCTTGTCAAAATACCCGATCTGACTAAAAAAGTTCCAATAACACTTAAAAGAAAAGTTAAAATAGCCAATAGCAAAACCCATGATTCCAAAGACTTTCTTTTTTCTAGAGTAATTAGAGAATGAATTAAAGCCGTACCAAGTAACCAAGGCATAAAAGAAGCATTTTCAACAGGATCCCAGAACCACCAGCCACCCCAACCTAATTCATAATATGCCCATATAGAACCGAGAGCTATACCTATTGTTAAAAAACTCCAAGCGTATAAAACAAAAGGTTTCATATAAATATTCCAGTTAATTTTTTCGTTATCTTGTAATTGCAGGGCCGCAAGGCTAATTGAGAATGCAGCTGAAAAACCAACATAACCTAAATATAAAAGAGGAGGATGAATAGCTAGAGCCGGATCTTGTAAAATTGGATTAAACCCTAAGCCATTACTGAATTTTGCAACTGTTTTATCAAAGGGATTAGATGTTAAATAAGTAAATAATAAAAAGCCCAAACAAATTATGGCCTGGTTTTGTAGAATTTTAGAAACAAAAATTAAATTATTTTTATTATAAAGTTTATATATAAAATAATTGAAAATGCTTAAAACGAGTATCCAAAGAAGCATGGATCCTTCGTGGTTCCCCCATACACCTGAAATTTTGTAAAACAATGGTTTTGTTGTGTGTGAATTTTCAAATACGTTTTTAATTGAAAAATCAGAAACAATATGACTGTACATTAGGGAAAAGAAAGAAATTAACGTAAAAAGCAGTAGACCTAATACTACAAATTTATGATATTTTATTATTTTGTATTTATCTATTTTTAAAGAAATGAAAAGTTGAGCTGCAGCAAGACAAGATGCAAGCAAAAGAGCTGTATTTCCCAAAAACGCAACCATTAATTATTTTTGATACTTTTTTTTCCAGTCTTCGTAAGACATCCCGTAGACATGTTTTCTTGCATCAGGGTCTGATATTTCAACACCTTTTTTTTGAGCCTCTTCTCTATACCATTTCGACAAACAATTTCTGCAAAATCCAGCAAGATTCATTAAGTCGATATTTTGTACGTCTTTTCTTTCTCGTAAATGGTGAACTAATCTTTCAAAAGTTGCTGATTGCAATTCTTTTTTTGTACTGTCATCCATATCAAATTTTATTATATACTATTTTAATATATATATGAAATTAAGAGGGGAATACGAAATAAATTTAGATAAAAATTCAGTCTGGAAAGCATTAAATGATCCTGAGATTTTAAGAAAAAGCATTCCGGGCTGTGAAAAATTCAAGAAAAACTCAGATACTAGTTTTGAAGCTACTGCGACAAACAAGATCGGACCTTTTAACGCTACTTTTGTTGGATCCATAGATTTACAAGAACTAAATCCTCCAAACAGCTACAAGATAATAGGACAAGGAAACTCTCCAGTAGGTTTTGCTACAGGTGAGGCGTCAGTAAAGTTAGAAGAATATGATGGAAAAACAAAATTAGTTTATGACGTTGAAGCTAATGTAGGTGGAAAAATAGCCCAGGTAGGATCTAGATTGATAGATATGACAGCAAAAAAAATGGCTGATATTTTTTTTGGTAATTTTTCAGAAATAATTTCAAAAAAACCCTCAGATCAAGATGAAGGTAAAATTAACATCACAAACAAAATTGAAACAACTAAAAATAAAAAATTTAATAAAAAATACCTATATTTGTTGGTAGCATTGTTAGCTGCTACTTTGATTTACGTTGTAAATTAAACTTTTCTAATATTACGTGTATAAATATATTATTGCTCCTTCAAAATCTTTATGGTCTAATAATTCTGTTTAGAGGGGGGTCTAATGCAAGAGGTTAGATTAGAGGTTAACGGAAAAAGAATTTCAAAAGATGTGCCTGACCAGACTTTGTTGTCTGAATTATTAAGAGATATTTTAAATTTAACAGGAACACACATAGGTTGTGACACAAGCCAATGTGGAGCTTGTGTCGTGCATGTCGATGGCAAATCTGTAAAAAGTTGTACTGTATTAGCTGCTGATATTAATGATTCCAAAATCACTACTATCGAAGGCTTGTCACAAAACGGAAAACTACATCCAATGCAAGAAGCATTTAAAAAACACCATGGATTGCAATGTGGTTTTTGTACTCCTGGTATGGTTATGAGTGCTATAGATTTATTAAAAAACAAAAAAAATCCCTCTGATCAAGAAATTAGAGATTGGTTAGAAGGAAATATTTGCAGATGTACAGGTTATCAAAATATTGTTGCAGCAGTTAAAGAGGCAGCTAACAAATCTTAATTTAGGAGGGTAATTAATATGGCAAGTATGATTGGTTCAAAAGTTGAAAGAAAAGAGGATAAAAAATTTTTAACAGGCAAAGGCAGATATACAGCAGACATTAATTTTGCAAACCAAACTTATGCTTATTTTGTGAGATCACCTCACGCTAGAGCTCAAATTAAAAGTGTAGATATTTCCAAAGCATCTAAATCAAAAGGAGTTATTAAGATTTTAACAGGAGAAGATTTAGCAAATGATAAAATTGGTGGATTAATTGCTGGATGGAAAATTGTAAGCCAAGACGGAAAAGACATGAAAGTACCACCTCATCCTCCTTTGGCGAAAGACTCAGTTAATTATGTTGGAGATCATGTTGCTGTGGTAATAGCTGAGACTTTAGAGCAAGCAAAAGATGCAGCAGATCTTGTTAATGTAAACTATAAAATATTAAAAGCTGTTGTTAATACTTCTGATGCAATGAAGTCCGAAGCAATATATGAAGGCATAGACCAAAATTTGTGTTTTGATTTTGGATTAGGAGATAAAGGAAAGGCTGAAGAAGCTTTTTCAAAAGCAGAAAAGGTAGTTTCTATAGACCTAGTTAATAATAGATTAATTCCAAATGCTATGGAACCAAGAGCTTCTATAGGTGATTACAATCCTTCATCTGAAGAATTAACATTATATACAACTAACCAGAATCCTCATTTAACAAGGTTAGTTCTTTCGGCGTTTAATGGTATTGCACCCGAACATAAATTTAGGGTGGTAGCCCCAGATGTAGGAGGAGGTTTTGGATCAAAAATTTATCCGTATGCAGAAGATGCTGTTGTAGCTTGGGCAGCAAAAAAAATTGAAAAACCAGTTAAGTGGGTGGCTGAAAGAACGGAATCTTTTTTATCTGATTGTCATGGTAGAGATCATATTACACATGCTCAATTAGCATTGCAAAAAGACGGAAAAATTACTGGTTTAAAAGTTGAAACGATTGCTAACATTGGAGCTTACGCTTCATTGTTTGCCACAGTAACACCAACTTATTTGTATGCTCCTTTAGTATTGGGTTTATATAATATTCCAGTAGCATTCTGTAATGTTAAAGCTGTTTTTACAAACACTGCTCCAGTCGATGCCTACCGAGGTGCTGGAAGACCAGAAGCAACTTATATGATCGAGAGATTAATAGAAAAAGCTGCGAAAGAATTAGGTATGGACAGAGCTGAATTTAGAGTTAAAAATTTTATAAATAAATTTCCTCATCAACAATGTTTGGTCCACAATATAGACTCTGGTGATTATTCAGCTCATTTAAATAAAGCTTTAGAACTATCTGATTATAAAAATTTTGAAAAAAGAAAATCTGAGTCTGCCTCAAAAGGCAAATTAAGAGGTATTGGTTTTTCTACATATATTGAGGCATGTGGTATAGCGCCATCTGCTGTAGTAATGTCTATTGGTGCTGGAGTAGGTTTATGGGAATCTGCTGAAATCAGATTT
Source organism: uncultured Pelagibacteraceae bacterium (assembly GCA_902530215.1). Taxonomy (GTDB): domain Bacteria; phylum Pseudomonadota; class Alphaproteobacteria; order Pelagibacterales; family Pelagibacteraceae; genus CABZZR01. Next base: position 21,652 of record CABZZR010000001.1, on the reverse strand, counting down.
AATGCAACAGGTAATGTGTCTGTTTTTACAGGAGCACATAGTCATGGGCAGGGACATGACACAACATTTGCCCAAATAGTTTCTGATAAACTTGGTGTAGCTTTGGAAAATATAGAATTAATTCATGGTGATACAGATAAAGGTCCTTTCGGTATGGGAACTTATGGATCAAGATCGTTAGCAGTAGGAGGTACCGCAATAGTTAAAGCATGTGATAAAATTATTGATAAAGGTAAAAAAGTTGCTGCTAAGATGTTAGAAGCAAAACCTGAGGAAATTGATTTTAAATCTGGAGAATTTGTTGTTAAAAATTCGAACAAGAAAAAGACTATCGGTGAGATAGCATTTGCGTGCTATTTACCTGGTCAGTATGGAGAAATTAAATCGCCTCTTCCTGAAGGTGTGGAACCAGGTTTGAAAGAGACTGCTTTTTATGATCCAATAAATTTTTCGTTTCCAGCAGGAACTCATATATGTGAAGTAGAGGTTGATCCTAATACAGGCGAAACAAAAGTTGTAACTTACACAGCTGTTGATGATTTTGGAACAGTAATTAATCCTATGATTGTCGAAGGGCAGGTACATGGTGGAGTAGTCCAAGGAATTGGACAGGCATTATACGAAAATGCACATTACGATAAATCTGGACAATTAACGACAGCTTCATATATGGATTATGCAATGCCAAGAGCTGATAATTTTCCAGAATTTAAAATTGCTTATACTTCAACACCCGCAACTTCAAACCCATTAGGTGTTAAAGGATGCGGAGAAGCAGGTGCTATTGCTGCTCCTCCAGCTGTTATAAATGCAGTTGTTGATGCAATTAATACAGAAATTTCAATGCCCGCAACATCTGAAAAAGTGTGGGATGCACTGCAAAATAAAAAATCAAACAGAGAGGCGGCTTAAAAAATGAAAAATTTTAGTTATCACACTGCCAAAAATATTAAAGAGGCAACTAAATTAGCCTCTAGCAAGACAGCATATCTTGCAGGAGGAATGACTACACTCCCAGCAATTAAGCTTCGAATGGCAGCTTATTCGGATTTGATTGATATAAAAAAAATAAAAGACCTTACAGGCATAAAAGTGAGCGGAAAAACTTTAAAAATAGGTGCCACAACCAAACATGCTGATGTTGCTTCTTCAAAAGAGGTTAAAAAAAGTATTGCATCTCTTTCATCTTTAGCTGATGGAATAGGCGACCCACAAGTAAGAAACAGAGGAACTATTGGAGGATCTATAGCGAACAACGATCCGTCAGCAGACTATCCAGCGGCTTGTTTAGCTTTAAATGCCAATATACATACAAGCTCTAGAAAAATTGAAAGTTCTAAATTTTTTAAAGGTATGTTTGAAACAGCTTTAAAGTCAGGTGAATTAATTCAATCAGTAGAATTCCAGATACCTGAAAAATCATGTTATGTAAAATTTCCAAATCCTGCATCAAGATACGCAATTGTTGGAGTGTATGTAGCTAAATTTAAATCAGAAGTAAACGTTGCAGTTACTGGAGCTAAATCTTATGTATTTAGATGCGAGGAAATCGAAAAAATTTTAAGTAAAAATTTTTCAGAGTCATCATTGAATAGTTTAAATTTAAAAACATCAGGTTTAAATGCTGATATTCACGCTTCAGCAGATTATAGAGCTCACTTAATACTGACTTTAGCAAAAAAAGCTGTTGCTAGTTGTAAATAATTATAATTTATTTAAAATTAATTTAATAAATTTCGATGAAAAATTCGTTTGATGAAAAAGTATTGGAAGAAGCTAAGGATTGGATATCTTTAGATCGTAAAGTAGTACTAGCCACAGTAATACAAACATGGGGATCATCACCCAGACCTATAGGAAGTAGGATGATTATTAATGATAAGGGCGACTTTTCTGGATCAGTATCAGGAGGTTGTGTTGAAACTGCAGTTGTAAGGGAATGTTTAGGTTTAATTAAAGAAAATAAAAAATTTAAAAAAATAGAATTTAGAGTTTCTGACGAAAGCGCATGGGAAATAGGATTAGCTTGTGGAGGAGAAATTGCCCTTTTTTTAGAGCAAATTACTTAAATGAAAATAGACTTACTTACAGAAATTATTAAAAAAAAAGAAAAAAAAATTGAATTTGCAATTATTACGAATATTGAAAATGGTGAAAGTTGCATTTTTGAAAAAAATAAAAATATAAATAAGAATTTTGAAAAATATCTAGATAAAATAAATTTATTGTACGAAAAAAAAATAAATGGACTTATTCAAGACACAAATATATTTATCGAGAATTATATACGTCCTATTAAAGTAATTATAGTTGGAGCTGTTCACATTGCTCAATATTTAGTAGATTTTGCAAAAAACTTAAATTTTGAAATTTCAATTATAGATCCAAGAGGTTATTTTGCTACAGAACAAAGATTTCCAGGAATAAATGTAATTAACAAATGGCCTAACGAAGCATTGAATGAAATTAAACCTGATAAAAATTCTGCTTTAATAGCTTTGACTCATGATCCTAAAATAGATGATCCCGCACTTCAATTTGCAATTAAAAACAGTTTTTTTTATATTGGTGCACTTGGTAGTAAAAAAACTCATGCTAATAGATGTCAAAGACTAAAAGATGCAGGATTTAAAGATATAGATATAAACAAAATTTATGGACCTATAGGCATAAAACTAGGTGGAAGAGCAGCTCCCGAAATAGCATTATCAATTATTTCACAACTTGTTTTAGAAGTTTATAAAAGACAATGATATCAGCTATTTTGCTTGCAGCTGGTGAGTCAAAGCGAATGCAAGGAGAAAATAAATTAACAAAGTTATATAATGGATTGCCTTTAATACAATATTCAATAACAAATATTTTAAATAGTTCTGTTAATGAACTAATCATTGTTCTGGGTTATCAAAGTGAAATTATTTCAAATTTAGTAAGTAATAACAAAAAGATAAAAATTGTAATCAATAAAAATTATCCAAGCGGAATGTCTTCATCTATTAAGTTAGGTTTGAAAAATCTATCTAAACTATCCAACGCTTTTTTTATTTGTTTGGCAGATATGCCATTAATAGACACAAAAGTTTATGAAGATTTAATAAAATCAAAAAAAAATAATGAAATAATCATCCCAACTTATAAAGGGCAATGGGGTAACCCTGTTTTATTTTCTAGCATGATGGTGGATGAAATAATAAAAATTAAGGGAGATATTGGTGCTAAATCTATTCTAGAAAAAAAATTAAGTAAAATAAAATTATTACCCATTGAAAATAAATCAATAATTTTAGATTTTGATACTCAAGATAATTTTAAATAATTTGTTAAGCGCTTCTGTAAAGTTTTGTTATTACAAACTCTCTATGGCCCAGTGCTTCAGCACAAGTAATTCTTCCGTTCGCTGTCTTAAAAGTAATATCAATTAATGCGTCTCCAGCCTCATCTAAGTTCATTTCCCTTTTTAAGATTTTTGAAACATCAAGATCTATATGTTCACTCATCGTTTTTGCAGTTTTGGGATTTGCTGTTAATTTAATAACCGGTTCTATTGGGTTGCCTACCACATTACCCTGTCCTGTAGGAAATAAATGAACAGTAAATCCAGCTGCTGCTTGTAAAGTAACACACTCTGCTGCTGCTGAAGATGTGTCCATAAAATATAAACCAGAACCTCTAGAAGGTTCTTCAGCAGGTCCTAAAACATCAACATATTTAACTTTTTTTCCAATTTTTTGTAAATTACCAAATGCTTTTTCTTCAATTGTAGTTAAACCACCTTTTATATTACCAGCAGTTGGTTGGCTCTCAGATAAATCATTCGTTTTGTTTTCTAAAATAAAATTATTATAACTGTTCCAAGTATCTAAAAATTTTTTTTTAGCACTTTCATCTTTAGCTCTACCAGCGCAAACTATTTCTGCACCAGTAATTTCAGATGTTTCGCCAAAACAAAGATGAACACCATGCGGTTCTAATTTATCCATTAAATTGCCTACAGCAGGATTTGATGCTAATCCTGATGTGGTATCAGATTCTCCACATTTTACAGAAATCCATAAGTCACTCAAAGGACATTCAGTTCTTTGCTTTTCGCTTGCCCATTGAACGAACTCTTGAGCTTTTTTAGAAGCTTTCATTGTTGTGGCAATATCGCCTAATCCCTCGATACTAAATCCTTCAACAGGTTTCCCAGTTTTTGCAATTTCGTCTACTACTTTTTTTGTCCACTTAGGCTCTATACCTACTACTATAACTGCCGCTACATTTGGATTTTTTCCTGTACCAATTATCGTTCTAAAAAATAATTCTAAATCTTTTCCAAATTGTAGCCTTCCGTATGAATGTGGAATAGCTACAGTTCCTTTAATATTATTTCCTATAGCCTCTGCACAAGCATTTGAAATATCATCTACCGGCAAAATAATTACATGATTTCTAACACCGACTCTTCCATTCTCACGCTTGTAACCCATAAAACTTCCAGATGTTTTCATGCTATCTATTTACCATTTTTTTGTTTTAACGTTGTGAACATGAACATGATCTCCTTTTTTAATTGGAGATACTACTTTACCAATATCGTGCCCATATTTTAATATAGTGTCACCTTCTTTGAAATCTTGTAGAGCTATTTTGTGTCCTAAAGGTATTTCGTTTATTGATTTTATTTTAATAGTTTTATCATTTTCCATTATCCAACCCACGCACTCTTGATTTTTTATAGTTTTATCAACAACTACAACTGCGACGTTGTCTTTTTCATCATGAATTATTAGATCTGTTTTTGACATTTTCTTACTGGATATAGCTCCAAATTTGATATATTTAAAGTAAGTTTTTTTTTAACATTTGGTAACAAAAAAAACCATAAAATTCGAAAAAAAAATATTTTTAGGAATTAAATATGAGCAAAATGACAACAGAAGAGGCTTTCGTCAAGGTTTTACAGAAGCATGGTATTGAACATGCTTTTGGAATTATAGGTTCCGCTTTTATGCCAATTTCGGACTTATTTCCAAAAGCAGGTATAACATTTTGGGATGTTGCGCATGAATCAAACGGTGGTTTAATTGCTGACGGATATACTAGATCAACTGGAAAAATAGCTATGTGCATAGCACAAAATGGGCCAGGTATAACTGGTCTGGTAACTCCAATCAAAACAGCTTACTGGAATCATACTCCAATGCTTTTAGTTACACCTCAGGCTGCAAACAAAACTATAGGACAAGGTGGATTTCAAGAAGTTGAACAAATGAATCTTTTTAAAGATATGGTTTGTTATCAAGAAGAAGTTCGCGATCCATCAAGAATGGCAGAAGTTTTAAATAGAGTTATAGAAAAAGCTATTAGGGGATCAGCTCCAGCTCAAATAAATATACCAAGAGATTATTGGACTCAAGTAATTGATATAGAACTTCCACCAATAGTTCGTTTAGAGAGACAAGGTGGAGGAATCAAAGCAATTGATGATGCGGCAAAACTTTTATCAAATGCAAAATTTCCAGTTATACTTTCTGGAGCAGGAGTTGTAATCGGTGATGCTATAGAAGAATGTAAAAAACTTGCTGAACGTTTAGACTCTCCAGTATGTTCGGGTTACCAACATAACGATAGTTTTCCAGGAAGTCACCCTTTGGCCGTAGGTCCACTTGGTTACAATGGATCAAAAGCTGCTATGCAATTAATTTCGAAAGCCGATGTAGTTTTAGCTTTAGGTACAAGATTAAATCCATTTTCTACACTTCCTGGCTATGGAATTAGTTACTGGCCACAAAAAGCTAGCATTATTCAAGTAGATATAAATTCTGACAGAATAGGACTAACAAAAAAAGTTACTATCGGCATCTGCGGAGATGCCAAGTTAGTTGCAAAACAAATTTTAAATAAACTTTCAAAATCAGCTGGCGATATAGATAGAGAAAAACGTAAAGCTCTTATACATCAAACAAAGTCAGCTTGGTTACAAACACTAACCAGTCTTGATCATGAAGAAGATGATCCAGGAACTACATGGAATAAAGATGCAAGAACAAAAGATAAAGATAGAATGTCTCCACGAATGGCTTGGAGAGCAATACAAGCTGGATTACCTTCTGATGCAATTATTTCAAGTGACATAGGAAATAATTGTGCGATAGGAAATGCATATCCTACTTTCGAAAAAGGTAGAAAATACTTAGCGCCAGGACTTTTTGGACCCTGCGGATATGGATTTCCTGCAATTCTTGGTGCGAAAATTGGATGTCCAGATACACCGGTAGTTGGATTTGCTGGTGACGGAGCTTTTGGAATCAGTATGAGTGAAATGAGTTCTTGTAATAGAAAAGAGTGGCCGTCGATAACTATGATAATTTTTAGAAATTACCAATGGGGAGCTGAGAAAAGAAATTCAATACTTTGGTTTGATAACAATTTTGTTGGCACAGAATTAGATCCCGAATTAAGTTATGCAAAAGTTGCTGAAGGCTGTGGTTTAAAAGGTGTAGTTGTTAAAACTCAAGAAGAATTAACTAGTGCACTTAAAAAATCGTGTGAAGAACAGAAAAAAGGAATAACAACATTTATAGAGGTCATACTAAATCAAGAACTAGGAGAGCCTTTTCGAAGAGACGCAATGAAGAAACCAGTTACTGTAGCAGGCATCAATAAAGAAGATATGAAACCTCAAAAAGGTAAAATTTAGTTATTTGGAATTGCTGTTGCTGGATCTAACCTAGTATTGAACCAATTAAGTCTAACATCTAGATGTGCTCCAGTGGCCCTACCGGTTGATCCTACAGTTCCAATAACGTCGCCTTGTTTAACTTTTTGACCCTTTTTCACCATTAATTTTTCCAAATGCATGTAAAGAGTTGAAACGCCATGTCCATGATCAAATATTAATGTACCTCCTGTATAAAAAAGATCTTCTTCTGCCAAAGTCACTACACCATCCAACATTGCTTTAATTTTAGTTCCTTCTTTTGCCGCATAATCTAATCCATAATGAGGCCATTTTGGCTTACCATTTAAAATTCGTTGACTACCATAAACCCCAGTAATTATTGCATTATCAAGTGGTTTGATAAAACTTTTTTTAAAATATATTAAATCACTATTTACACTTCTAGCTTTGGCAATTAATTTATTCTCATTTTTAATTCTTTCATACACTTCTTCAGGTGGTGTTACCTTTTTTTCAGATAATCCATCAATTCTCTGGATTTGGTATTTTCTTTTAATTATTTTTTTAACTATTTTTTTTGTACTTCCGTCTTTTTTTAAAGTAATCGTAATATCATACTTTCTATCTCTACCAATGCCAAAAGCAAAATAACCGTCTTTAGTTATTTTTATTTTTTTTTTATCTATCCAGATTTTCGTTCCAGGTAAAGTTTGTCCAATAATAAATGATCCTTGTTTAAAACTACCTTTAAATTCAGCAGCACATAATTCTGTAAAAAAAAATATAAAAAATATAGATAATATTTTTATCATTATTTAGCTGTCCAGCCACCATCAACTAATAACGAAGTTCCTGTTATCATTGAGGATGCATCTGAGGCTAAAAAAACCACAGCAGTTGCAACATCACTTAAATTCGCAAACTTCCCCAAAGGAATATTGTTTAATGTATCGTTTTTAAATTTTTTATTTTTTAAAAATTTTTTTGTCATTGGAGTTACAACAAAAGTAGGACAAACTGTATTAACTCTAATATTATTTTTTGCGAGGTCAATAGCCATACCTTTAGTTAAACCTTCTAAACCTGCTTTTGTCATATTATAAACACTCCGTATTGGACCGCCAACATGGCCCATTTGAGAAGACATATTAATTATTGATCCACCTATATTTTTCCGATTTTTATTTTCTAGCATTTTTAAAGTAGACAACTGAGCTAAATGAAATGTTGATATAGTATTTAGCTTTACTAAATATTCCATATTTTTTTTTTGAACTTTTGTAAAATGTTCTGGAATATTTGTTCCTGCGTTATTTACTAATATGTCAATTTTTTTTTGTTTACTTATTATATTTTTAATTTGATTATAATTAGTTACATCGCATGCATAAGAAACACATTTTGATTTAAATTTTTTTATAATTTTGCAAACATTATTCAAATCTTTTTGCGTTCTGCTTATTATAATTAAATCAGCCCCAGCCTCTGCTAGTGCTATGGCGCAAGCTTTTCCTATTCCCTTTCCCGCACCCGTTACTAATGCTGTTTTATTTTTTAAATTTAATTTTTTTAAGTACATTTTTATAAAAATATTTTTAAATCACTATAAATTAATTCTATGCCCACTGCCACTATCGCAAACAAACCAATCCAACCTATCCATTTATACTTTTTTATCCATTTTGATATTAAAGTTGCTACTGTCGCCATTAATATAATCGATAAAATTAATCCAAAGACCAACAAAAAATAATGTTGTTTTGCTGCACCAGCAACACCTAAAACATTATCTAAACTCATACTAATATCAGCAAGCAAAATCGTAAATATTGCTTTTAAAATATTTTTTTTGTCTGCTACAATTTTTTTGTCTACGCTTGCTTCATTTTTTATGACATCCTTGTAAAGTTTATAAGCAATATAAAGTAGTAATAATCCACCAATAGTTTTTAGCCCGTTTATTTGAAGCAAATATGCTGTGATTAGTGTAAATAATATTCTTAAAATAATAGCAGCGCCAATTCCCCAAAAAATTATTTTTTTTCTTAATTCTGGGTCAAATTGAGATGCAACCATACCAATTATTATTGCGTTATCTCCAGCTAAGACTAAATCAATAAAAACTATTTGAAAAAAAATAATTACTTGTTCAATCATGATTTGCTATCTTCTATTATCATGTCCGAAGCTTTTTCGGCAATCATTATAGTGGGTGCGTTAGTGTTTCCAGAGGTAATATTAGGCATAATTGATGCATCAACAATTCTTAAGTTTTGAAGGCCATGAGCAATCAATCTATCATTAACAACTGCATTTTCATCTTTCCCCATTTTGCAAGTTCCTACCGGGTGAAATATAGTTTGCGCATAATCACTAGCAACTTTTACCAACTCTTCATCATTTTGAATATTTATACCTGGTCTAAATTCTTCAGGGCTATATTTAGAGAAAGTTTCTGTTTCAAGAACAATTTTTCTTATTAACTTTAATCCGTCTGCTGTAACTTTTCTATCTTCAGGTGTAGATAAATAGTTCATTTTAATTTTGGGATCATTTCTTGTATCTGCGCTAATTATATTAATTTCTCCTCTACTAGTAGGTCTAATATTTGCAACTGTTGGTGTAAATGCATCAAAATTGTGCAAATTTGTTCCTCCTAATTTATCTGTGCTAATAGGCTGAATATGGAATTGCAAATTTGGAGTAGAGCGAGAAGAATCACTTTTTGCAAATCCACAAAGTTGACTGGCTCCCATTGTCATTGGTCCTTTTCTAAGAAATAAATATTCAGCACCAATTAATATTTTTCCAAATAGACTGTTTATTTTTTTATTTAATGTTTTTATATTTTTGACTTTATAAACTGGTCTCATCATAATATGATCTTGAAGATTTTTACCAACACCTGGAGAATTGTGTATTATATTAATGCCATAATTTTTAATTTTATTGGGATCACCAACACCAGAAACTTGCAATATATGCGGTGAACCTATTGAACCAGCTGATAGTATAACTTCTTTATTTGCTTTTACTTTTATCAATTTGTCATCTTTCCAATAAGAAACTCCAACAGCTCTAGTACCTTCAAAATTAATATTTTTTACATGGGCTTTGGTTAATATTTTTAAATTTTTTCTATTTTTAATTGGATTCAGATATCCAACAGCCGCGCTACATCTAAATCCTTTTTTTTCTGTCACTTGAAAATACCCACACCCAAAATTATCACCTTTATTAAAATCATTTACTTTTGGTATACCTATTTCTTCAGCAGCATTCATAAATACATCTAAAATATCTAATTGAATTCTTTGATCCTCAACAGAAATTGGGCCATCAACTCCATGAAATTCATTTTTTCCCCTCTCTTGATTTTCTGATTTTAAAAAATAAGGCAATATATCTTTCCAACCCCATCCGACATTTCCCAATTGTCTCCAAGTATCATAATCTTGTTCTTGTCCTCTTATATAAAGCAATCCGTTAATAGATGAACTTCCTCCTAAAGTTTTTCCCCTAGGATAATTAATCGATCTATTATTCATTGTCTCATCAGGCTGAGTTTTAAAACACCAATCAGTTTTAGGATTGTGCATAGTTTTATAATAACCAACCGGAATATGTATCCATGGGTAATTATCTTTTCCTCCCGCCTCTAACAAAAGAATTTTATTTTTATAGGTAGAAGACAACCTGTTTGCTAAAACACATCCTGCGGATCCAGCTCCAATAATTATGTAATCAAATTCTTCCATTGTAGGTTGAAAATATATTTATACTTTTATCTTAAGGCAATTTTTATCATATTTTAACTTGATAAATCTCAATCATTATAGTCCAATTCGTTTTTTATTAACTAACAATAATAAAGAGGGAATATGAAGAAAATCGTATCAATATTTTTTGCTATTTCATTGGTATTTGGCTTTATGGCTAATGCTAACGCAGCAAAAACATTAAAATGCCAAACTGTTATAAGCGCTAAGGCTGATGAAGTAGTTATGTTAAAAGACTTCACAGATACAGTTACCGCTTTAACACAAGGTTCACTTAAATTTGAAATTATGCCAGCTGGCGCTGTTGTAGGTGTTAAAGAAACACTTGACGCAGTAGACAAAGGTTTAATTGACTGTGGTTTTGCTTGGACGCACTATTGGTCTGGCGATCACCCTGCCGCAATGTTATTTGGTTCACCAGTTGCAGGCGCAGGAGTTGGAATTGACAACATAGCATTTTTATCTTGGTTTCAGTACGGTGGTGGTAAAGAGTTATATGATCAGCTTTGGTCGGAAATGGGTAGAGACATAAAAGGATTTATGCTTCAACCAGTTGGACCAGAAGCATTAGGTTGGTTTCCAAAGCCAATTAAAGACATGGCCGACTTTAGAAAATACAAATTTAGAACTCCTCCGGGAATTCCTGGACAAACTTATAAAGATATCGGTATAGCTTCTGTTGCTATGGGTGGTGGAGATATTTTACCAGCTTTAGAAGCAGGAACTATTGATGCAGCAGAATGGTGCTGTCCAAAACCTGATATGGTATTTGGTTTTCAAAAAGTTTTAAAACATTATTACTTACAAGGGTTACACCAAGTAGTGGTTAATGCTGATTTTTACATGACTGGCAAAACTTATAAAGCTTTAACAGCACATGAGAAAAAATCACTTGAAGTTGCAGCAAATGCTTCTTTAGCTAAATCTTTGAGCTATAGAATTTACGAAAATGGTAAAGCTTTAGCTGAATTGACTACTAAACATGGTGTTATATTGGAAGACACTCCTTCAGATTATTTTACAGAGTATATGGCAGCTGCGAAAGCTACTTTAAACAAAAACTCTAAAAATAACGCATTCTTCAAAAAAGTTTGGGACTCGCAGAAAGCTTTTGCTGATATAGCAGTTCCTTTTTGGAGTGGAGCGCAAATGTCTAATGCTAAGCTAGGAATGGCCCACGCAGCGACATTGAAGTAAGTCATAAATAAAATAAATGAAAAAGCGGACTTTTATAAGTCCGCTTTTTTTTGAGGCAAATATATGAATGATAAATTATCCAAATTAGATATTTCCGATGAAATGATTGCTGAAAGGAGAGGCGGCACAAACAAGATGCCTGAAGACATGCCTAAATGGATGGCAAAAACTATTCTTGGTATCGATAAATTTAGCAAGATGATTGGAAATATAGTTTGTTGGATTACTATACCTTTGATCTTTGGCATGGTCTACGAAGTATTAGCAAGAAAATTATTTTTAGCACCAACTATTTGGGCTTATGATATGAGCAGATTTTTATATGGCGCATTATTTATGCTTGGAGCTGGTTATGCTTTATCTAAAGGTGTTCATATTCGAGCTGATTTTTTATACAGAAATTTTAAAATTAAAACACAAGGGATAGTCGATTTTTGGCTATATCTTTTGTTTTATTTTCCAGGATTAACAGTCTTTCTTTACATGACAACTGGTTTTGTCCAAGAGTCTATCATGAGAAACGAAAGAGGAATGGATACAACTTGGATGCCATTTATGTGGCCCATTAAAAGTTGCTTATGGATTGGAATAATATTTCTAATTGTACAAGGTATTTCAGAATTACTTAAAAGTTACTACGCCGCTACAAAAGGAAAGTGGCCAGAACAAAAATGATTGCTCATTTAATAGATCCTGCAACTCTTGGCTTTATTTTAGTTGGAGTAATGCTTTTTGCAATTTTCATTGGTTTTCCAATTTCATTCACTCTAATTTTTTTAGGTTTTGTTTTTGGCTACCTGGGATTTGGAAAGCTTGTTTTTTATTTAATGACGCTTCAATTTTCCATGGTTATGACCGAACAAACTTTAGCCGCCGTACCACTATTTATATTTATGGGCATTATGATGGAACAAGCTGGATTAATGGAAAGGCTTTTTTCTTCTGTCCAACTGATGTTAGCAAGAGTAAGAGGATCATTATATTATGCAGTTTTGTTTGTTTCAGTGATATTTGCTGCCGCAACAGGCATTGTAGGAGCATCTGTTACAATCTTAGGAATTATGGCTGCAAAATCTATGAATAGATCCAAGTATGACGTTAGGCTCGCGGCTGGGACAATTACTGCAGGAGGTACTTTAGGAATTTTAATACCACCAAGCATTATGCTTGTTGTTATGGGTCCTATTATGGAAATTCCCGTAACAGATTTATTTGCAGCTGCAATTATACCAGGAATACTGTTGGCAACATTATACGCAGGATATACAACAATAAGATGTTGGAGAAATCCCAATCTAGGTCCGCCATTACCTGAAGATTTGAGAGCTGGAAGCATGAAGGAAATATGGATAGAATTTTTTTTAGGGTTAGTTCCTCCTGCTGCACTAGTTTTTGCAGCTTTAGGAAGTATATTATTTGGTTTTGCAACTCCAACAGAGGCAGCTGGCTGTGGCGCATTTGGTGCTTTGATATTAACTTTGGCATACAAAAAGTTAACATTTACAAAATTACAAGAGGCTCTTGTTAAAACTCTCGAAATAACAGCGCTGATAATGGTTTTAGTTGCTGCTTCAAATTTTTTTGGTGCTGTATTTTCTAGACTTGGAACTCCAACAGTTTTAACAGATTTTTTACTAGCATTAGAAATGAACAAATATTTAATTCTTGCAATGGTAATGGTAATGATTTTTCTTCTAGGATGGCCTTTGGAATGGGTTCCTATTGTAATGATTATAGTCCCGATTATTCTTCCATTAATAGAGGCTTTAGGATTTAGTTTGACTTGGTTTGCTATTTTGGTGGCTGTCAACTTACAGACCGCCTGGCTATCTCCTCCCGTAGCTTTATCAGCATATTTTTTAAAAGGGGTAGTCCCAGAATGGGATTTAAAAGATATTTATCTAGGCATGATGCAATTTATGGTATTGCAAATTATAGGATTAGTTCTAATAATAATATTTCCTGAGTTGGTATTATGGCTACCAGAATATATTTATGGTAAATAGAAAACATGGCGATAAAATATTTAAAGAAAGCAATTAAGACACCTTCAACAGATGATACGAAGACTCGTGATACTGTTCAAAATATTTTAAATGATATCGAAAAAAGAAGAGAAGAAGCAATAAAAGAGATAACAAAAAAATTCGATAAATATGAAGGTGAAATTGTTTTATCAAAAGAAAAGATAGAAGAAGCGATAAAAAAAGTCGACCAAAAAACTAAAGACGATGTACAGTTTGCCCATGAAAGAATAAGAAAATTTGCTGAGCACCAGCTTAAAAGCATGAATAACGAATTTGAGGTAGAGTTATCAAAAGGATTATTTGCAGGACAAAGACTTATCCCAGTAAACACAGCGGGATGTTATATACCAGGCGGTCGTTATGCGCATATCTCATCTGCTACCATGGCGATAACTCCTGCTAAAGTTGCCGGTGTAAAAAATATAATTTGTGCAAGTCCACCAAAAGATAAAAATGGGGCGCATCCAGGAATTATTTATGCAGCCAATCTTTGTGGAGCAGATGTAATTTTAAATCTTGGTGGAATTGCCGCTATAGCATCAATGGCATATGGATGTTTTAAAAATCCAGAAGTTGACTTTTTAGTTGGAGCTGGCAATCAATTTGTTGCTGAAGCAAAACGTATTTTATTTGGAAAAGTTGGTATTGATCTTTTTGCTGGGCCAACCGAAATTGCAATAATTGCCGATAAGTCAGCAGACAAGGAAATTGTAGCTGCAGATATAGTTGGCCAAGCTGAACATGGATACAATTCCCCTGGTTGGGTTTTTACAACTGACAAACCTTTAGCTGAATATATTATGAAAAGAATACCAGAGTTAATTGCACAACTTCCCGAAGGACCTAGAGCGAGTGCAGATCCTGCTTGGAGAGATTATGGAGAGGTTGTGCTTTGTGATACTGACGAGGAAATGGCAACAATAAGCGATCAATATGCAGCTGAACATTTAGAAGTTCATGCTGAAAAATTAGATTGGTGGTTAAAAAGACTTAAAAATTATGGATCTTTATTTTTAGGTGAAGAAACCACAGTAGCTTATGGAGATAAATGTTCTGGTCCTAATCATATTTTACCTACAAAAGGTGCAGGAAAGTATACCGGAGGTCTCTACGTTGGAAAATTTATCAAATGTTTAACTTTTCAAAGAATGACAAAAGAGGCTAACAAAGTTGTTGGAGCTACAGCCGCTAGACTAGGAAGAGCTGAAGGAATGGAAGCACATGCAAGAACAGGTGATATAAGACTAAGAAAGTATGGTCACACCAACTAAGTATGCGTGCATTAGTTTACACTGACACCGAAACTCTAATTTACAGAGAAGAAAAAAATCCCAAAACATATAAAAATGAAAGTTTAGTCAAAGTGTCTGCATCAGGTATTTGTGGCTCAGATATGCATGCTTACCACGGAAAAGATGAAAGAAGAATTCCTCCATTAATACTAGGACATGAAGTCAGTGGAGTTATAACTCAAGGTAAATTATTAGGAAAAGAAGTTGTACTTAATCCATTAATAACATGTGGAGAATGTAATTACTGCAAAAATGGAAAAGAACATCTATGTTCTAAAAGAATAATACTCGGAATGAATAAACCTATTGAAAGACAAGGAGCATTAGCAGAATTAGTTTCAATTCCAGATAAAAATATTTATGAACTACCAAATGGTCTAGATATAAAGGAAGCGCCTATTGCCGAGCCAACAGCAGTAGCACTACATGCTGTTGAACTATATGAAAATTCTCAGAAAAAATTAAATTCAGAAATTAATATTTTAGTTATAGGAGGAGGAGCCATAGGTCTTTTATGTGGATTAATATTATCTAAAGTAAAAAATTTTAAGAATATAACCATTACCGAACCAAACAACAAAAGACTTAATGAGTGTTCAAAATATTTAAAGGCAAAAGCACTAAATCCAAATGATCAATTAATCAAAGATAATTCTTATGATGTTGTTTTCGATACTGTTGGACTTGAAGCAACCAGATTACAGTCAATAAAGTGCGTTAAACCTGGCGGCAGCATAATTCATATAGGATTAACACAACCAAGTGGTTCTTTTGATTTTAGAAAAACGACGTTGCAAGAAATAACAATAACAGGAACTTATTGTTATACGAATAAAGATTTTGAGAAAACTTTAAATATTTTAGCTCAAAAGAAATTAGGTAGTTTAGGTTGGATTAAATATAAAAATCTTAAAGACGGGGCAGATGCCTTTAAGGAAATACACGAAGGAACGTGTATAGCACCAAAAATTATTTTAATACCATAAAATTTTAGTTTTAAAAATATGACTGCAACAAAATTTTCTTTTTACTTAAGATTCTTTTTAACCATTCTTTCAATAGCTGCTGTATTTTACTTATTTGTAAAACATTTGGCACCAACAGATTCAAGCATTTCAAATTGGATGATAAATTATCAAGGTGGTTTTACAAGACGAGGAATTTTAGGAGAGTTGGTATTTCAATTAGGTATCTTTTTAGATTTACACATTAGATTTTTAATTTTCATTATTCAAAGTTCTTTTTATATTTTTTTCTACTATTTAATTTATAAATATTATAAAAATGTAAAACTTGATTTTATTGTCTCTCTTGCTTTATTTTCTCCTTTATTTTTAATTTACCCACTTGCAGAATTAGAATCATTGGGAAGACTTGAAATTATATTATTAGTAGTTTTTTTAAACTATAGTTTATTAGCAAAAAAAAATTTTAAAATTTATTTCTTATTTTTCTATTTTATAATTCCATTGCTTTTACTTATTTGGGAAGCAGCTATTTTTTATATACCTTTTTTTTTATTAATTTATATTTTGAACTTAGGAAAAATAAATTTATTTGAAATATTTAAAAAAACTTTTATTATTGTTTTGCCTACTTTAGTTACTTTATTTACAATTTTTCTGTTTAAGCAATCTCCCATAGAAAATAAAATAATGTGTGAAGCGTTAATAGAAACGTACAATCAAAAATGTTATATGGGTTTAAAAGCACCACCCCAATCTACGAAAGTAGGGATACTGGAAGTTTACCATTTATTTGGAAAAGATGGTTTGCAAACAGGTTTGATTAACTTAGCAAGATTTATTCTAGTTCTTATAATAGGCAACACGCCATTAATGATTGTTTCTTATTTTTGTAAATTTAACCAGAAAAAAGTAAGTACATTTTTTGTTAAATACTTTAGTGTTTTGTATCTGTTGTTTATTTTAAATTTATTGTCATTTATAATTTTTTATTTAGCTATTGATTGGGGTCGGTGGATTCACATTTTATACGGAATGTCTCTAATTTTTATTATCCATTTGATAAAGAATAAAATTATTATTTATGAGAGTGAATTATTATATAAAAAATTTATTTTTATAAAAAAAATTAATAAAAATATTTTAGTAATTTTCTTTATCTTTTTTTGTTTTACTTGGAATCATAAAACAGTAATGCACGAGGATATTGGTGCAGTCTCTGGATATAAAATCATTCAAAAAATATATAAGTGGAAAGATATTATTTTTTATAATAGCTTTGATTTCTCAAGAAATAGCAGAAATTATTGGTAATGATCTATGCAAAAAAGATTAAAAAATATTTTATTTGTTATACTGATATTTTTTATATTTTTTATTTTAGCAGAGATATCTATAAGAATATTTAAAAAACCCTCACCATTCATGTTTGATAAAGTATTGGGATGGAAAACTAAGGAAAATTTTAATCAAACTTTTAAAGAAAAAGATGCAGAAGGTAATGAATATGAAGTTAATTATATGACCAATAAAATAGGTTTGAGAATTTATGGAAAAAATGAAAATAATTCTAAGAAAATTTTAGTTATTGGAGATTCTCATACAATGGGAAAATACGCAGGCAATAAAGATATGTGGTTTTCAATACTTGCAAAAAAACTTACTGAATACTCCGGCGAAAATTATTTTGTTTATGCAGGCGGGGCAAATGGTTATAGCAGTTTTCAAGAATATTTATTAGCAAAAGATATTAGCAATTATATAAAACCAGACATATTCATTTTACAATTTTGTGAAAATGATTATATCGATAATCATTTAGTTTGGGACCGAGAAATTTCTGGAAGAAATACTTATTTAAGAAGACCATACTATTCAGAAAAGGAAAAAATAAAATACAACAAAAATATTCTTTCGATATTGTACAGGAATTCAATTATTACAAATTCAAAAATTTTAAATAAATTAGGTATATTATTTGAAATACAAGAAAGAAAATTTTTTCCAGTAAACAGAAATGTAAATGTCAAGAAAGTAGTTAGTGAATCAAAATATGTTACTTTGAGTTTAGTGTCAAAAATTAGAGAATTATTTTCTGAATCAAAATCTTATATCGTCAACTGTAATGCAAATATCAGAAAAGATGAAATAATTATACCCTTTCCTGAGTTAGCAACAATTGCAGGATATATTTTAATCGAGAGCCCACCGAATAAAATTGAATTAATGAGAGAAAATAGAAAATTGTTTAACCAAGATGGAGCACATTTGAGCCCGCTTGGAAACAAAATTTATGGTGAAGAACTTGCTAATAAATTAATTTTGTTAGATCAATAGTTGTAATTATAATATAAAAAATTGTTTATGTTTTATGAAAAATATTTAAATAAAAATCCTTTAGCTAAATACTATATAATTTTATTTATAGTATCGATTGGCTTTATATTTAGAATATACAATTTCACTAAACTTGGATATTGGATGGATGAATGGAATGCTGTTTATTGGTCTAATCCAGTTTTTAATTATAAGGAATCCAGCGAAATATTTTTTTATGGCGAAATTGCGCCTCCTTTATATCAGCATATTTTAAAATATTTTTTTTATCTTTTTGGTTATACAGCTGAAAATGGAAAGTTGCTGTCAATTATACTTGGAACTTTATCTATTTTACTAACAATAATTATATCGCGCCAAATAAATACAAATAATCTTTTTTTATATACCGGGACTTTAGTAGCTTTAAATGTTTTTCTTATATGGCAATCTCAAGAAGTAAGGTTGGCGAGTTTAGCTCTTTTTTTATGTTTATTAAATATTATTTTATTCTTAAAAATTTATTTTAATTTATTCAATAAACACTCAATCTTATATCAATTTTTGTATGTGATGATCACTATTTTGTTACTGTCAACTATTCCAATCTCTTTAACAGTAGTTGCAGGACAAATTGCTTTTATAATTCATAATTATTTTTTTAAAGGAAAAAATAAAATATATATTTTATTTCCTGTTTTAATTTCCTGTTTTATTTTTTTATTATTAAATTTTAAATATTTGACAGTATCTGTACAAATTGAAGAGTTTCATGCTAATTACGAATGGTCTTTTTTTATTAACTATCACTTTAGGACATTTTTTGGATCGATAATACTTGGTGCTATTCATTTATTAATAATATTTTTTTTATTAATTAAATTTTTCAAACATATTTTTAATGATGAAAAGCTCCTATTAATTACTTATATAATATTTTTTACCTACTTCTTAACAATCTCATATACTTTATTAAAAGCTCCAATTATGGCACCGCGATATGTTATTTGGCTTGTACCGTTGATACTTATTTGGATAATACATTTCGCCGATAAATTTAAAAATAAAAAACTTTTCAATATTTTTATAATTTTTTTAACTTGCGCATCATTAGCAAATACATTTATAAAATTACCAAAAAATCCAATACCCAAAGTACCTATGTATAAGGTTTTACATTTAATATCTGAGTCTGACACTCAAAGCATTATAACTCCAAGTAAATCTCGTCCTTTTACTATACGTTATATTAATGGCAATGAAATGGAATGGTCATGGAACATTAAAAATAAAAAGTTTATTTATGATGTTTTTGAAAATTATATAAGCATTAATAAAAAATTTATAAAAAATAATATGAAAATTTTTAATAAAAATGATGTAGCAAACTTTAGTAAAGCATTTTGGTTTGTTTGTTTAAATAAACCTAGATATCGTTATGGAATTAAAAAAAGTCTAGAAATAAAAGATGATGATGCGTGCATTAATAATGAAGAGGGTCAAAATTGGAAATTGATAAAAACAATTCAAATCGAAGATTTTATCCTAAAAAAATATAATATGATAAATTAAATGATTAGCAATAAATATAAAACTCTTTTAATCTCTAAGCTTAAATGAATTTTGATTATATCATTATCGGAGCTGGGTCAGCTGGTTGTGTACTAGCAAACAGACTTACAGAAAATCCAGAAAATAAAGTTGCTATCTTTGAAGCAGGAAAACAAAGCGATCTCTGGAAAGTAAAAATGCCTTTAGCTTTACTATACACTATGCATGATCCAAAATATAATTGGAAATATTATTCTGAACCAGAACCTCATTTAAATAATAGAAGATTATTTTGTCCAAGAGGAAAAATGATCGGAGGTTGCTCTGCCCATAATGGAATGGTTTTTGTAAGAGGTAATAAAAATGATTACGAAAGATGGGAGGCTTTTGGATTAAAGTCATGGTCTTATAATAAAATTCTTCCCTATTTTAAAAAAATTGAAAATTGGTCAGGTGGCGAAAATCAATATAGAGGGTCTTTTGGATTGTTGCCTGTTAATCAATCAAAAAATAAAAACCCACTATTTAAAGCTTTTTTAAACGCATCTTCTGAAGCTGGACATAAAATTAATACTGATATGAATGGAGAATCCCAAGAAGGAATGGGTATGTTTGATACCACTATTAACAATGGAGAAAGAGCAAGTGTTTCAAAGTATTATTTAGATCCAGCTAAAAGTAGAAATAATTTAAAAATATTTTCTAATTCATTTGTAGAAAAAATTATATTCAATGAAAAAAAAGCAGTTGGTGTTAAAGTTAAAATAAAAAATAAGGTAGAAACAATTTACGCTGAAAAAGAAGTAATTTTAAGTTGTGGTTCTATTAATTCACCACAATTATTGATGCTATCAGGAATAGGAGATGCTGAACATCTGAAAGAAAAAGGAATAAAAGTTATTAATGATTTAAAAGGTGTCGGAAAAAATCTTCAGGATCACTTGGAGACGTATATTATGCAAGAGTGCAAAACTCCAGATACTCTTTATACATATACAAAATTTTTTCCAAAAATATTAGCAGGTATTCAATGGTTTTTGTCTAAATCTGGTCCTTGCTCACAATCTTATTTAGAAGCTGGGGGGTTCGCCAAATCTTCACCTGATAGAAAATTTCCAAATATTCAATTTCATTTTTTTCCATCATTCGTTATTAATCACGGCTTAGTTAATCCAAGCTCACATGGTTACCAACTACATGCTAGTCCAAATCATCCAAAAAGTAGAGGATCAGTAACTCTTAATTCCTCAAGTCCATACGATTATCCGAAAATATTATTTAATTATTTAGAACATGAAGATGATTTAAGACAAACTAGAGAATGTATACATGTTGCAAGAAAGATATTATCTCAACCATCTCTATCAAAACATGCTGGCAAAGAGATTGGTCCTGGAATCGACAAACAAACAGATGAAGAGTTAAATGAATACATAAAATCCAACTCAGAAACTGCTTATCATCCATGCGGAACATGTAAAATGGGTGTAGACAAAATGGCAGTTGTTGATGAAAAACTAAAAGTTAATGGAATTAAAAATTTAAGAATAGTAGACGCCTCGGTAATGCCAGAAATTCCTAGTGCAAATTTAAATGCTCCTACACTTATGATTGCCGAAAAAGCTTCTGATTTAATATTAAATGGTTAAAAAAATGATAAGCAATAAATATAACAAAAATTCAAATTTGATTCCATTTATTGCAATGTTTTTTGTTCCACTATTTTTTCATTTTTTTAATTATTTTCAAAATGGTTTTCTTCTTCATGATTCTCTCGGATATTACCAAAGATTTAAATATTTAGTTGAATATTTAGAAGAATTTAAACATCTTCCATTTTGGGTAGACCAATTTTTTTATG